>JAJDZJ010000206.1 GCA_022824685.1 Caldilineaceae bacterium | reverse complement strand
CAGGCCCTCAGTCGGCGAGATAAGTTAAATTCTCCGTCTACGTGCCATCTTTCGTACATTTCCCTGTGTCTTACCCCGACCTGGAAGAGTATTCGGCTGCATTTCGATGTTCTGACCCAATTTAGATGCAATCGCCCTGGCATTGAAAGGCCGGCTGTCGACGTGGAGGATTGGAGTAAACGTTCTTCTGTGCGGAGGCTTTCACCTACAGCCCCACCAACTTTCGGCCATCGGCAAGGATCGCCGCCACCTTCTCCTTGCGCGTGGTCTCTGTGTAGATGCGAATCAGCGGCTCCGTGCCGGAGAAGCGCACGAGCAGCCAGCCTCCATCCTCCATCGGGAACTTGTAGCCGTCGACGGTGATGCGGTCGGTGACGGCGATGCCGCCCAGTTTCAGCCCGTCGATATCGACGCTGTCCAGCTTCTGCCGGGCTGCGGCTTTCATATCTTCGCCGGTCAGGCGGATGTCGATGCGATCGTAGAAGTGCTCGCCGACCATTTCAAAGAGGAGTTGAAGCAGCTCGGTGGGTTTCTTGCCGGTGCGCACCATGAGGTCCAGAAGGAAGAGATTGGAGAGAATGCCGTCCCGCTCCGGCACATGGCCGCGATAGGCGTAGCCGCCGCTCTCTTCGCCGCCGATGAGCGCGTCGCGCTCCCGCATTGCCGGCGCCACGAATTTGAAGCCGACGCCTGTCTCCACGACGGGCACGTCGAAGGCGGCGCACAGCTTGTCCAGCATCGAGGTCGTGCTGAGGGTCTTGACAATAGGCCCGCGTTCGCCGCGTACTTCGAGCAGGTAGTAGGCGAGCAGTCCGTAGACGCGCAGTTGATCGACGAACTGGCCGTTTTCATCGCCGAAGCCGCAGCGGTCGGCGTCGCCGTCGAGGATGCAGACGCAGTCGGCCTCCACCGAGCGGGCGACGGCCAAGCCGGCGTCCACATTGGGGGGGATCGGCTCGGGGCGCGCCATTTCGGGGAAGATGGGGTTGCGTTGGGCGTGGATTTCAATGATTTCCGTTTTGCCGCCGCCGAGGACTTGGGTCAACCAGCCGGCTCCGTTGCCCCACATGCTGTCGACAACGATCTTGAGGCCGGCGTCGCGGATGCGCGATACGTCGATGAGGCTGGACAGATGGGCCAGATAGGCGGCCTGCGGCTGGAGAAGCCGAACGGCGCCGGCGGCGAGGGCCGCGTCGAGTGGCGTGCTGCGGACTGCGTCCGAATCCGGGATGCGGGCTTCGATTTCGGCCAGCCCATTCGGCGGCACAGCGCCGCCGCTGGCGTCCCGCACCTTGAAGCCGTTGTCTTCGGGCGGATTGTGGCTGGCGGTGATGTTTACAGCGCCGACGGCGTCGTTATCGACGGCGGCAAAGCTGATCACCGGCGTTGGCGAGGCCCCGTCGATCAGCAGAACCTGCAGGCCATTGCCGGCCAGCACCTCCGCGACCGCGGCGGCAAAATGTTCGCCTTGAAAGCGCTGATCGTGGCCGACGACCACCGTTTGGGAGGCATAGCCTCCGTCCACAACCCAGTTGGCAAAGCCCTGGGCACAGCGGCGCACATTGGCAAAGGTATAGTCTTCGGCCATGCGTCCGCGCCAGCCATCGGTGCCAAAGCGGATCTGGGTCATGTGGAATCCTTCGGAATAGGAGTTACTTTCAACGTAACTACTCAGCCTCATCTGGGAGGTTGTATGAAAATCAACGGCCATCGATCAAAAAGACCACAGATGACTGCCGGAAAGCAGTGAATTCTTCAACCACGGGCCATAATTCGTGCCATATGTGCCGTTTTGACCCGAACTTGACCTTTGCAGACAGGCTCCAAGCACGATTCACTACACTTGGATGACTTGGTTGTCCATTGAGAGTCGCTCATTGGTAATGGCTGAGTAGTTACCTTTCAACCTTGTGCCTATTTGCAAAGCGGGGATACCCTCTTGCCCGGCAAAACCAACAGCGGTGATATCCATTCAACATGGCGTTAGCCTACTGCAAAACAGGGAAATGAGCAAGGAAAGGGCGTCAAGTGAAACCGAGCCAGGGTGGAATGAAGTGCTCACTTTTCACTTGCAAAAAGATAGATGCTCGACTATTATTGCCGTCATCATGAAAAAGCCACTCTGGTACTTGTGTAGCCATGTCGTGGCCCTATTGAATTTCCGGGATCAGTAATATGCGGGGAACAGATGACAATCGAAAAGGGACTCGAGATTCTGGTAATGGGAGGCCGTCCTTTGGAGCACGACGCATTGTTGGAGAGGCTGAAAGCAGAGGGAGCAAACGTATTCGAGGCAGCAGACTATGCGGCTACCCTCCAATTCAGTCAAAACAGAAAGCTGGATCTTATTGTACTGATAGAACCTTTTCAACGCGTTTTGCCGCTGCGGGAAATCATCAGGACGCTACGCGCAAAGAACACAACCACCAAACTGTTGGTTTTCAGCAACAATGAGTTACCGGAACGTGTTCGCGCGATACTCATCGCTGGCGCTGATGGATACGTATACAAGGGCGAAGATGTGGAGACTATATTACGCGCCATTGATGTAGTCGCAAAAGGGGATGTCTGGATCAGTCGCAACCTCATCAACGCTTTAACGTCAGCCCCAATTCCACATTCGACCGACAATCTACAAGGTATCGACCTGACCGAACGTGAACGACAGGTATTGAACTTGATAGCTGACGGTCTTAGCAACGCTGAGATCGGGACCTCTCTTCACCTCGCGCAGCAGACCGTGCGCAACTATTCCAGCCGTATCTATGAGAAGCTAGGCGTTCACACCCACGCTGAAGCCATCGTGTGGGCCATAGAGAACGGTCTCTCACAGCATTGAGTTTGATCATTTTATGCCCCCTAGCCCCGCGCGTTTGTGCAAGATACTCACAGCCTCTATGTCATCTCGCACCAGCCGGTGCTGTGCATATCAGCTTGCCAAAATTTCGTATTGGCGGTGGCATTGAAGATCTGATCGCCAAAATATTTGTCAAATGAAGGCTACCCTACTCGATGGTGACCTTGACCTGCCCCCCGGTCATCTAGTCCCCTCTTATGCGCGCAATATCGCAGTCATAGAGAAGTGGAGTACTTGGTCAAGAGTATGGGCATACCTACTCAAATAGGGTATAGGTATACCTATTATAAAGAGTACTGAAATACCTTTACAAACGCCTAGAAAGGGAATAGATTGAAGATGGAGTGAGGAAGGTTTCTTTTAGACCAACTTCATTCTAGATTCTGAAGAGGAGTTGGCTGTAACTTCACAAGGAGGGGAGGTATGAAACAGTCAATCACGCGTTTTAAGAAGGCAGTCCTGGTCTTGACCTTGGTTGCTTCCTGTCTGGGCATGTTTGCGAGCATCCAACCCGCACAAGCATTCACTATTCCTGAGGGGTGTTGGCAGATATGGTATAAAGAAGGGTGTTCGGGCTGTGGATTCCTGTGGCAAAAGGATAGATGGTACAAGAAATGGAAGTACGGCTGCCCGAATGGGGGTGGGGGCACTCACACAAGTCGGGGCCCATGCCCAAGTGATTGTTAATTGGAATTTCCAATAGGCTGTGGTAGTTAGCTGACTACATTTGTCAGAGGCTATCACGGCTTATTGCAAATCACTGATCATTGGACTCCGTAAGCAGTTAGACGAAAGGGAGATGACAAAATGCGCTCTGTCTTGAAGAGAAAGCTGGGATTCTTGTTCCACGAGAATATGATGTTGTATTTCTTGCTCTTAGTTCTTGGAGTCCTGCTTCTTTATCAAGTCCTTCAAGATGGCGCAGCATTTAGTAGTTTTGCATCACCGCCATCATTGGCCGTTGATCAAGAAATTGTAATCGGAAAGCGGGTCCCTTCACTCGCGTTGGAGACGGTTGCAAGCGGCATAGTTGATCTTGGCGCATTGCAAAATGACTATGTGTTATTGATTTTTCTGCATTCGGATTGTGATTTCTGCTTAAAGGACCTGCCCCTATGGAAAGAATTAGAAAAGAGAGGAAAGGGAAAAAACATCGGCGTACTTGGCGTGACGATGGAAACGGACCTGAAAAAATTGGCGCGTTACAAAGATGAGAATTTGTTGTCCTTTCCGCTTCTTATTGATCAAGACGGAAAAATGTTTGAAGCAGGTGCGGTGGAATTTACACCCACGAAAATGCTTGTGACAAGAGAGCGAGAGATTGTTCAGGTGTGGCGCGGCTGGACTACACAGTTCTCAGGTGAAGGCGATCTTGGGGCGTTGCGTCTGTTGTTCGATATTTATCCTCAAGCCTTGCCGAAATATTAGGACTCGTTGACACTTACTGCATTCGGATAAAACGACTCCTAGGAATTATCTTCTCTTACAAATTGCCAGAGCATAGGGAATCAGTATTGGGGATGCCTTTCGCGAGTGCCTGGAGTTTCTTTCGCATTTATCAAGCAGGTCTGTCATTTTCTCTACATGTCGTTTTGGGCATAGTTGTAGCCATTCTTATTCACCCCTCCAGAACGGCGGCCCTACCCCATGAATTTGTCTTGTCAAGTCTCATTCTTGGGGAGGTCCTCCTCCCACCTGTTGTTGGCTGGCTCGCATCAGGCGTAGTTCTTCGTGATCCTATGAAAGAAGTGATTCTTGCAACACCCTATCCGCAAACGCGGCTGACTCTTAAGCGTCTGCTTGCACATCTTGCCTCAGCGCTGACAGTTTGGCTCGCTTTCTTGATCTTTTTCTGGCAACTTGCTGAGCGACCACAGTTGAATCTGCTGAAGTTAGGTTTGGGGGCCGGCCTGCCGGCAATGTTATTGTTCGGCGCAACAGGTCTCTGGGGAAGCTTGCGTTTGGGGACTTGGACCGGCGGTGGCATCTGCGTAACGCTATTGTGGGGAAGCGGTCTGGTCTTTCGACAGACTTGGCTGGGCCTGCCTTTTTTCTATCCGTTTCTGACCTATTTCGCAGCGGAACATAGCGCGCATCCGGCCTGGTGGGTGAACCGGCTGATCCTTTGCGTCGTTTCCGGCGTTCTCATCTTCGACGCATGCCGCCTTGTCGACAACGAGGAGTTGTTGCTGTCCGCAGATAGAGAAGACGCATGAGACTGTTCATTGATCTGACCGCCATACAGGTCATCCTATTCACCCGGCGTCTTTCCTTTGTGATCTACGTGGTTCTGACGCTGGTCCTGGCGGGATTTGTCGCCCTCACCGACAGCCTGAGCGGTGGAACCGGCATGCTGGTCGTCCGAGTCAGCAACAACATTCTATTTTTCCAACTGCCGCTGCTGGCTCTGCTCATCAGCCCGTTGATCGTTCAAAATCAGGGGCCGCGCAAAGACTGGTTGTGGACAACCCCTCTTGAGCTTCCCCTGTTAGTTGTCAGTCAATTCGTTGGCGTCACCCTGGTTCTGTGTCTTACGTTGGCGCTCAACGGGTTGCTCGTACTGGCGCTGCTGGTTCTCCTGGGGACGATCCCCGCAGATGGTGTCTTATCGCTCTACGGCTACTATCTGTTGTTGCTCCTACCGGTCACGCTGGCGGCCGCCGGCGCGGTCATTGCGCTGGGCCTGTTGGCGCGCAATACATTGGTAGTAACAGCCGCCGTTGCCGCTATCAGCGCGCTCACCTGGCTGGGCCTGCTGATGCCCACGGCCACATTGCTGACGCCGCTGAATTTCACCTTGCTGACGTTGGACCTGAATTCGGTGGTTGGATTGGGGGCAGAACGTCCCTTGCTGCTCTGCCTTCTTCTGTTCTACCTGGGTTGCATCCCGCCTCTACTGATCCTGGCCACTACAGTCCATACGCGGCTGGACCGCAGAACCGGTTGGTTTCCGAATCGGAGGCGCGGTTTTGCCGGTCTTGCGTTTCTGGCATTGGTCGCAACAGGCGGGGCTTGGCAATCCTACTCTGTAGCCGCGGCACAGCGTCTTGCACCCCCTCCTGTCGCCGAACAGATTAACGCGTGGGAGGTCATTGACGCCGAACAGCACGCCGCGATCGAAAAAAGGAGTTTGCGGATAGAGACGAAGATGCGTCTACGCAACCGGAGCGACGAAGTGCTGGCTATGGTTGAGTTGGGCCTGAATCCGGGACTGCGCGTAACCGCCGCCAGCGCGGCAGGAGAAACGGTTTCGAGTCAACGTATGGGGGAACTGATCCAACTAGGCCCATTGCCTGTGGCAGTTGCCGCGGGTGAGGAGGTGGAACTGGAGCTACTGTACAAAGGCGTTCCCATCCTGATACGCGAGGATTATCAGCTTGCCAACGCTGTAAACGCCGACAACCCGGTTTCATTTCAACGCGCCTACGCGAGTTTTGTAGATGCCTACTCTCTGCAGTGGATGCGCGACAGCGACTGGTTGGCATGGCCGTTGACCTCAGGCCCGCATGTGGCCAAGGAGGGCCATAGTCTGCAGATTTCTCTCGCCATAGTGGAGGGACCTTTCCTGAGTTCGGGCGCAGTCAGCGCGCAGACCGAAGACGAGATCGTCTATGCCTGGGAGAAGCCCCCGCAGTTGCTGATCGCCGGGGGCGCGTACAGACACAGTTCCTCGGTCGAAGGCGAAATCTGGGTTGGCAGGCTGAGCGTTGAACGGACAACCGAAACCGCGCAATGGTTATTGCGACTCCGTGGCGCCCTGAGCGAGTGGCTTGAGCCCTCCTCTCACCGCTCTTACCAGGCAGTTGAACTGCCATACGTTCAGAATTTAGCTATAGGTGGCATGGTTCTGGGATTTTCAAATGAAATAGCGAGCCGCTTCTCCATGTCTTCGACATCTGTGACCACTAGCGAATCATCCTCCGGGACGCCCCCTGTAGTCGAAGTCGTGAACGCGCCGGCAATCGCTTCCGCATTGCATCTTGCAGTCGAAGTCGCTAGAGCGTGGCTATCAGATCAAATTAGCTGGCCCCAAAATGAATTGACAAAGTCTGGCAAGATGCGGGGCTACAGCGTAACGTGTGAACCCCCAGATAGCGCTGAAGATGAGAAATGCAAACTGGAGAGTTCAGGGGGCGTAAATCCACAGGCACCGGCCGGTCGTTGGGGCGAGGAAGTGGCGTCGCAATCGGACGCAGCGCCTCTCCTGCAGGCTTTCGCTGTTGTCATTGCTCACGAGCTTGTGCGAATTGTCGCAGGAGATCAGGCATTTATTGAGGAGGAACTTACCAAGTGGCAGGACGTAGCCCTTCTTTACGTGGAGCGGCGCGCCGACGCCAATTCCCTTATTCCTCCGTACCTTCCGCAGAACCGTCTCCCTGTAGGTGCCGCGGGAAGACGCCATAACTGTCAACTCGCTCATATCATCGTCGTGCTTGGCGGATTCGCATCCCAATTCGGACGCGACGCTCTGGCTGACCTGATCGCTTCGTTGGCGCAAAACCATCCTTTAGGCGGCGAATTCCTGACCGAAGAGATGACAGCGAGGGTTCTGCAAGACAGATTCGGTTATGAATGGCCTGAAACTTCAGCGGCCATTTGCCAGCAGCCGGTGGCCAGCGTTTGGCCTGCCCCAGCCACCGATTACAGACGCCTGCGGTTTGGCGATAGTTCGGCGCGAATGCCATGAACATAAAGATTGACGACCTGACCAAAGTCTACCGATCGAAGTTCTTCCGCACGAGCACGGTTGCCCTTGACCATCTTTCCCTGACCATCGAGGTGGGCATGTTCGGCCTGCTTGGCCCGAACGGGGCCGGCAAGACAACTCTTTTGCGGGTGCTGGCCACGCTGTTGCCGCCCACTAGCGGCGCCGCGTACGTGGGCGACTGGAAAGTCGATGATCGCAACCAGAAATGGAACATTCGCGCCCACCTGGGCTATCTGCCACAAGAGATCCAGTTGTACGACAATCTCTCCGCACGCGAGTTCCTTGCTTTTGTGGCTGCCCTGAAGCAGATCCCTGTGGAGGAACGCGGTCAGCAAATCAGGAGGATGTTGGAGTGGACCGGATTGAGCGAGGTGGCGAGCCGCAAGATCAAAACGTATTCCGGAGGCATGAAGCGACGGCTGGGCGTTGCGCAGGCGCTAATCGGCAACCCCAAAGTTGTCATTGTTGACGAGCCGACCGCTGGTCTGGACCCACAGGAACGTGTGCGTTTTCGCAATTTGCTAGTCGACTTGGCGCGTGAGAAGCTGGTGCTGCTGTCCTCACATATAACTGAGGACATCGCCCAAACCTGCTCGCGCCTCGCAGTGCTCGACCATGGTCAGCTGCGTTTTCACGGCAGTATCCAGATGTTGCTGCAGGCGACAGCGGGGCGCGTTTGGGAGTTCACTGCGGCGGATCATTCAGTGCGGGAGCGCGATAATCTGCGCGTGGTTGCCATCACCCACACGGAGCAGGGAACACACTATCGTGTTCTGGCCGAAGAAAAGCCTACAGTGGATGCGGTCTCAGCTTCCCCAACTGTGGAAGACGCCTACCTCTGGCTCATCCAGCCGCGCAACTCCTGAGTTACGACCGACTTCTATTCACGTCTGTTTCCGCCCGATGAACAGCCCTTCCTGCAAGTGAAAGAGGGTGCGGCCGTCCTCGCTTCGGGGATGGAGAAACTCCTGCGTCTCGGGCGGGCCGTGCCAGAGCAGTGCCCGCAGGTACAGTTGCATCACCGGGTCGTGACGCGCGGCCCAGTCTTCGAATACCATCTCCTTTTCGAGAATCTCATGCCGGGTCAGTTGCAGGCCGGCGCGGGTGTAGCTTTCCAGCCACTCCTCCACGCTGAGACAGCGCCCGTGGCTGGGGTCGCGCAGTTTTTCGAAAGCATTGACAAAATCGCCTGCCGCGCCCGCCGGCACGATGTTGTCCACCACAGCCAGAACGCCGCCGGGACGCAGCACGCGCACCGACTCGCGCAGGAACGCGTTGATGTCGGGAAAGTGATGGGGAGCGATGCGGCAGGTGAGAAGGTCGAACCGGTCGGCCGCATAGGGCAAGTTTTCGGCGTCGGCGCTCTCGACGGTCACGTTGTCGGCGTCGCGTTCGGCCACCTGTTCGCGGGCGACGGTCAGCATCTCCGGGGTGATGTCGGTCGCAAGGACATGGGCGACGTGAGGGGCAAAGGCGAAGGCGGTGTGGCCGGCGGCGGTGGCGATGTCCAGCGCCTGCCAGTCCGGCTGGGGGTCGACCAGCTCGACCAGCCGTTGCAGGCTGGCTCCCTTGGCGTGGGGCTGGCTGGTGATATAGGTCCGGGCATGAGCGCCGAACTGCTCTTGCACTGATCTCTTGTCCATCTGTTCTAGCCTTTCCGACATTCTTGTTCGAATATCTCTGAACGGGCCTCTTGTATGGCCTGCAGCAGCGGCCCGTGAACGCCCGGCTGGCCGTTGCTGGCGATGA
Organism: Caldilineaceae bacterium; assembly: GCA_022824685.1. Lineage (GTDB taxonomy): Bacteria > Chloroflexota > Anaerolineae > Caldilineales > Caldilineaceae > Bin5. Next base: position 29,624 of record JAJDZJ010000206.1, on the reverse strand, counting down.
TGCAGTGGTCGGTCAGGCCGAAGGGCGCGCCTTCGTAGTTGGTGACGCGGCCACCCGCCTCGTGCACCAGCAGGACACCGGCGGCGACATCCCACGGCTGGATCCATCCTTCCCAGTAGGCTGAAAATGCGCCTGAGGCGACGTAGGCCAGATCGGCCGAAGAGGCGCCCATTCGGCGCACGCCGCGGCAGATCGGCATGATGCGGGCGAATTCCGCCGCGTTGTTGTCCGCGCTTACGGCGCGATGGTAGGGGAAGCCGGTTGTGAGCAGGGCGTCGGCGAGGGCGGATGCCTGGCTGACGTGCAGACGCCGTTGCGCGCCGTTGTTCCGCAGCAGATAGGCGCCCTGGCCGGCCTGGGCCCAGAAGAGGTCAAACTGCGGCAGGATCAGCGAGAGGCCGAAAAGGGCCTCTTTGCGGCGGATGAGGGCGATGTTGATGCCGAACCAGGGCAGACCGGCGGCATAGTTGATCGTGCCATCAATCGGATCCACCAGCCAGAAACACTCATCATGCGGCTTTTCATCGCTCTCTTCGCCCCAGAAGCCGAAATCAGGCGTGAGGGAGGCGAGACGGTCGCGAATCAGGGTTTCGCAGGCGAGGTCGGCTTCAGTGACCAGGTCATTGGGCGTTGACTTGGAACTGATGGCGCGCAGGCCGTCCTGCTGCATCGACAGCGCCAGCTGGCCTGCCTGGCGGGCGAGATCAAACAGGGCTGATTTCGCGACCGGCATCGCTTCGGCCGAGCCTTGCGTCTGGTCCGCGAGCTGCGCGGCTGTCACCGCTACATCTCCTCGCGGTAATGGAGGCCGCGCCGCTGTCTTTCCTGCATCGTCGCCTTGCGGATCATCTCGCGCACCGCCATGGGATCTTTGACGTTGTGGAGCACGAATTCAGGATGGCTGGGATCGGTGCTGGAAATCGTGACGTCGCCCACATTGAGCGCCCTTTCGCCCAGATGCTGGGTCACCGACGTATCGCGCACGCGCACCAGTTCGATTTCGTGGTAGCTGCGTCCCAGCAGCCCGCGGATGAGCCGCACGCGCTCGGTCGTCAGTTCATAGCGGACGCCGATTGACAGGTATGGCCGGCCGGACCAGAGCAGCGCCTCTTCTTCGAGGTGGTCGGCGGCAGCGGCGGGGGAATCCGGCGCAGGGGGCGCGGTTTCGCTCGCTGCGGGGCCATTCGCGTGCGCGCTGGCATCGTTGAAGGCATGATCGGCTTCGGTTTCCATCGCATCAAGGGCCGCGAAGACGCCGTCGGCCAGAGCGTTTGCGATGGCCTGCAGTTGGGGTTGCGGGATGGTGCTGATTTCGACGCCGCTTTGGGCCAGCGACGCATAGAAACGGGCAGTGACCACCTGGCGCACCGTCTGTTCGTTCATACAATGGTCCTCCGATCTATCAAAGCCACCGGTCTTCGTATGGAACTTCGACTCCTTCAGCGGCCAAGCGGACGCGCGCCGCAAACCTGCCGCGTAAGAAGGGTATGATAGTGCCTGGGCAGACAATGCGCAAAGCAGCGCAGGATCGAGCCGCGTCGCGGGAAAGCTGGCAGGGGAGGTGGGCGCGGTTCAAAAGGGGGGCGAGTTTCGGGCCATTGCCGGAAGATTCCACTGAATCCTGGAACCCGCTTCCCCTGACAACCCCCAATTCGGACTGCGCCCGTGGAGATCGCGCCCGCTTTTGCGGGAGGCGATTTCGTGATGTATGATCGTTTGGCCCTGCAGTGCGGATTCCTGGCAGTGCGCCGCCGGCCGCGCGCCTTTGCGGAAGGCCCATTATGCCTCGGCGCAGGAGAACTGCCGGCATTTCAGAAAGGACAGGACTTTGGATATCAACTGGTACGGTTTCTCCTGTTTTCGTCTACGGGAGCGCCGCGTTAGCGCAATCTGCGATCCCCTGAACAGGAAGACGACGGGCATCCAGCTGCCCAGGCTGAGTGCCGATATTGTGACCATCAGCAATCGCGCGTCCCCCTTTGTCCAGGCGACAGGCGTTGTCGCAGGCGAGCCCAAGATCCTGCGAGGGCCGGGTGACTTCGAAGTCAAGCAGGTGCTTGTGACGGGCCTGCCGGCCTCTCAGAACGGCACGCGCAGCGTAGCTTTTTTCCTGGATTTCGGCGGCCTCACGGTTGGCCATTTGGGGGAGCTGGGAAGGGTTCCGGTCAGCGCGGGCGGCGAGGAGTTGGGTGATGTTGACGTGCTGCTGGCGCCGGTAAGCGGGCCGCACATACCGGACGTGGCCCGCACCGCCGAAGCGATCAGCCAGTTGGATCCCCGCATCGTTGTGCCGATGCAGTACCGCCACGAGGATCTGCGCGGCGAGCAGATGGAGAGCCTGGAACCGGTGGACCGTTTTCTCAAGGAGTTGGGCATCAGCGAACCTGAGGTGACGGATACGCTCCGTCTGTCGAAGAGCAGTCTGCCGGAGGAGACGCAGGTTGTGCTGCTACGCCCGACCGGGCCAGCCCGCTCCGGCTGATGCAGTTGTTGGGCTACCGGCTGCTTGCAACCGCGCAAGACCCTTTCAGATCCTTGCCCCGCGAACAGAACGCGTAGATTGCGCGACCGTTGCTCGCGCCGCGGTCGCAGGCGAGCGCCGCGTGCGCCTGCTGACGCTGAACGGCTTCGCGGCTTCTGGTCCTTGGAGGGCCAGAGAGAGGCGGGCCGAACTTATGGGTGAGCGGAAGGACGCCCGCCAGAGACGCTTCTGCGGGCATCTGCGGCGGGGAGGCAGGGCGCAGTTGAGGTGTGTCAGTTGGGGCTTTGGGAGCCCGGGCCTGTGCGCGTTTATTGGTTCTGGCCGGCAGATGCGCGCCAGTTGAACCTTTGGCGCAGCCAGGTTTTCAGAAGGACGGGGCGAAGCCGGCGCCAGTTATCGATCAGTTCCAATCGCACGTCGTCGGCGAGATGCTCTGGGCGGGGGGCGTAGCGGAACTGGACGTAGATTTCGATAATGCGGCGGATGAACGGGGTTCCCTGTGGGAGGCCTTCGGCGAGGAGCGCCTCTCTTTCATAGGGTGTCAGCGCCTGTTCCGCGGGCGTTCGTCGCGATATTTCGCTGGCGATCGGCTGCGGGCGCCGCACATCCGGCGCGCGCGGCGGACCATGCGGAGCCCGCGGGCGCAGAGGCATCCTCAGCCTGGCCGTCCAGTTCAACAGCCGTTCGTAGTAGATTTGGGGCTCCTGCATAAAGGCCCTGGGGCCCTGATACATGCGCCGGCGCATGAGCCAGGCACCCGCAATCAGAGTCAGGATGAGGACGATGACGCTGGTTGCGACGATGGGTGAGCGGGTCGGGAGGCCGCCGATGCCGGTCACCGGCCCGGCGATGTCCTGGGGAAACTCTTCCTCGAAATCCAGGGCGTCATCGAACAGAAAATCCTGGTCTTCGGGCAAGATTTCATCCATTCCCGGTACCAGGCCGCTGTCCTGGAGTTCTGCGCCGGAAGGGCGGTCGAGAATACTCTCGCCGGCGGTGGGCTCGAACTCGATCCAGCCGTATTGGGGGAAGTAGACTTCCACCCAGGTGTGGGCGTCCCGTTCCGTGACCAGATAGGTTCCGGTCTCCGGGTCGTATGTTCCCTCGGCGTAGCCGCTGGCCGCGCGTGCGGGGATCCCTTGGCTGCGGAGCATGGCCGCCATGGCGGAGGCGTAGTAGTCGCAGTAGCCGCGCTGGATGTCGAACAGGAAGTATTCGAGCGGGTCCTCATCTATGGCCGGCGCGGTGATGCCTTCATCGTAAGCAAAGGCGCGCAGAAAGCTCTCCAGGGCTTTGACCTTGTCGTAGGTCGTGGGCTCGTCGTCCATAATCTCTTCGGCCAGCTCTGCGACCCGCGACGAAAAGGTGATCGGGAGTTGGAGGTACTGGTTAAGGCCCTGGTCCGGATATGCGACAATGCCGGCTTCCCGCAGCTCTCGCACAGTGACGGTGGTCTGGCTGCTGATCACCTGGTAGCTGTCGCCCGCCTCCAGGGTGATTCTGGCGCGCGCCCATGTCAGCTCGCTATCTATCTGCTGCGCCGAATCCGAATCGGCCGGGCCGGCATAGTTCAGCGGTTGCTGGAGCGCGGCCAAAGGAATGCTGGCCTGCACCACATCCGGCATGGCAAGGAGGACATTTCCGGTTGGCAAACGGACGGTGACGGTCTGGGTTACGGGCGAGCGCGCCGTCCACGGTCCCGCGGGGATTTCCTGGTTCGAGCGGAAATTGGTCTCACTCTCGGCGGTGTTAATCCACTGGCGGCCGTTGAAGCGGTCGAAAGCGACGGCGCGCCAGTAGCGCGCGGACGACGCCTCTACCTCCATGATCACGCGGTCGCTCACGGTTCGCTCGCCGCCCAGGGTCAAGGTGCGGCCGAACCCGGTGTGGACCGGCCGGGTCTGTCGATTCAGCCCCTGATAGAGGCGGTTCCACTCCTGCATCGCCTCCTCCCAGCGCTGGTTGACGGGCTGCAGCAGGTCATGGAAGGGGAGACTGCGCCCCATGTTGGGCGCGATGAAGGCGAGGGCGATCACGGCCATGGTGTACATGAAGCCGGAGCGCATGAAATCAAAGTTGATGTCCTCGCTGAAATAGATGCTATGCGAGCGCCAGCGCTGACGATGGTCGACGAGGGTGGTCCAGGCCAGGAGCAGCAGGGCGGCAATGCAGTAAGCCACGAGGAACCCCATCACCGAAACAGGCGCGTAATGGGTATTGACCAGGAGCGCGATGCCGGCCATGAGCGCGCCGCGCCAGACATGGCCGTGTCGGAAGACGGACCAGACGCCGAGATAGGTGAGCCACCAGACGAGGAAGCCGATTTCAAAGATGAAGACTACGTTGTCGTTGCTGGCCTGGCGGTTGATGGCGGCTTCGATCCACTCCAGCCAGCGCTCCAACAGGAAGTAGGCCCTGGCCTGGAGGACGGGTATTCCCCTGTCGATGAAGGCTTGCACGCGCTGCTCGTCTTCCACGAGAAAGGTCATCAGAAAGAAGACCCAGGCCAGGCCGGTTGCGAAGCTGTGGGACAGCATGAAGAAGCTGTCGAAACGGCTGAAAGAGATGAGCGCGCCCATGGCAAGCGCGCCGAGAACTACCGCGATCAGCATGTTCATGCTCATCGCGCCGGTCCAGCCGGCGCTGCTGAGAGAGAGAGCCAGAAGGATGTAGATGATGCCGAGCAGGAGCAGGGTGATTGACCGCCCTTCGCGGAAGTAGGCGAAGACGTCCCGGGCTTGCTCGTCGACACCGGGCGCGTCTACGGGAATGTCGACCGCGGTCCCATGCGCGTTGAGCGCGAACTCTGCTATCTCGGCGTTGGCGCCGGAACGGCCGGCTTCCTGCGCCGAGGAACGAAGTGAATTCCCTCTTTGATCTCTCATGGTTTTGTCTTGTCGTTGCCAGACCGGTGACGACTGGCCGCATTCAAGGTACGAAGCGGCAGCGCGCCAGGGCCTGACAATCCGCAGGCAGTTCAATCACGGTATCGAAATCAGAGCAGCAGCCACAGAATGCCGGCAAACAGGGAGCTGAGAACAAGCGCCAGAGCGATCGCCAGCCAGAGCCGCAGCGTGCTGATGCTCTCAATATGGTTTGTCAGCCGCTGCGGCGGGTCGGTCAGGCTCAAGAGCCACACTCGTTGCGGCGACTCATCGTCGGGCGGCTCGCCCAGCACGACCTGCACGGTGCTGTCGGAGACGAGACGCCGCCAGCGGCCCGCTTCGAGTCGGTGTTGGGCAGCGCGCAGGGCCTGGCGGATCTCCTGGGCGGCGGCTTCGGCTCGACTGGCTGCGGCGGAGGCGGCGCTGGCATTCTCGGCCGCGGCAGCCGCTCTTTCCAGCGAAGCCGCCAAGCTGTGCCAGTGGTCTGCGACCGGTCGCAAGTCTACGTCTACCGTCTGTGTGGTCCGCTGCCACAGGAGCTGCGTTTCCTGCTGAATCGCCTGTTCCGTGGCCAGAAAGAGGCTGCGCAGAAGGACCCAATCCGACATCTGGGGCGTATTCTGGGCCAGAAGCCGTCGTTTTTCGGTGTCGAGCTGGTCCAGTTGGATGAGGAACCCGCCGTCCTCATCGATCACGGCGGCATCGGCCGCCTCGGATTCAGACCACGACTTCAGCAGGCTATTCAACGCGCCCTCGGCGTCCGCCCGTCTCTGGAGGACGGGGCGCGCCAACGCTTGGATGGACATGCTGTTCTGGTCCACTGTAACCGTAATCTGCCAATTCGCAAAAAGCGTTTGGTACTCCGGCAGGGGGAGCGTCTCCTCGGTCAGCGCTTCAGGGCCAATGAGAGACACGGCGGCGTCCTGGTTGCCATCCTGCAACTGTTGCAGGACTTCGTGCAGGATCAGCGTTCGTCGTTCGGCTTCCAGGGTGGCGGGGTCGACGACGTCGGCGGGCAGGCGGCCGAGCTGTTCGGTCAGCAGCAAGGCCTGGGGCCAGTTTTCCTGCAGGCGGGCGGCCCGCAGTTGATGCTGCAACCCTTGGGCGACCCAACTTTGCAGTTCCAGGCGGGTCGGCCCCTGGGGGGTAGCCGGGAGGGCCTTTTCCGCTTCCGCCACCATGAGCGCGACGTAGGCGCCATCAACCGAACCGTCTGCGGCAACGGCGCGACTGCGAAAGAGAGCGGCCAGCCGGTAGCGGACGGCGGCGAGGGCGGTGTCAGGCAGGAGGCTCTGTTCGCCCGATTGCAGGGCCTGGGTGTAGGCGGCCAGGGCCTGTTCATAGAAGCGTTCGCGGGTCGCGTTGCGGAGGGAGGGGGCCTGATAGAGTTGGGCGAAGAGGTCCCCCAGCCGTTGCAGCGATTCCAGACTGTTGTTGGCGCGAACCGTGTTCTGGGCGGCGCGAATCGCCTGTATCCACTGTGGATGGAGCGATTGGAAGAGGACGTCTGTGGTCGGGGCCCGTTCTTCGCGCAGCCATTCCAGCTGGCTGGCGCGCATCTTCCAACCGCGCGGCGAGATCTGCAGCCAGCTGTCTGAGGGGGCCAGCCACTGTTCGAGGTCGGCAAAGTCGATGGTCACGCGCCAGCCGGAGATGTCACTGGGCCAAGAGAGCAGCTGGGAGATGGGGTAGTGGAAGTCAAAGGTGTGGGTCGAGGAGAGGGGAAGGTCGTAGCGCAGGGTGAGACGGCGGCGGGCGTCCGGGTCGAACTCCGCCTGAACGCTCTGCCCGACAGACTGACCGGCGGGTTGGAGGGCGAGCGGTTGTCCGTCGAGCGTGGCTGAGATATTGCGGGGCAGAGGACGCCCGGAGGCTGCGGCGCCCGCGGGTTGTGCGACGAGAAGGGTTGTTGTGATGGCCTCGTCTTCCCCATTGTGCAGGCGGTAGGAGGCTTCGACATGCAGAGTCAGCGAGCGGCCGTCAGTGGTTCCGACGCGGACGTCGAGCGTATGGGTAAGCAGGACGAGGGAAGATTCGAGGGCTGGTTGCAGCAGCAGATGTGAAGCGTCGGAGGACTCCAATTGGGGCAGTCTTTTGGGGACGCGGTTCCCGGCTGGGGCCGCGGCCAAGAGGATCCCCGGATCGGCGGAAAGGAAGAAACCGCAGCAGAAGATACAGAGAAAAAACCGGCGAAGAAAAGTTGCGATTTCAGGGCATGCTTGATATGATGTACTGCGCATAAATCGATTCACCCCTTCGTGAGCGGGGTGAAAGTGGGCAGCGAAATCGCAATTCTTCTGGGCGCGGCCAGAGCGCATATGGTACGTCTTTTGATGCAGTGGGACATAAAAATGGGACATGAACAGCCCTATTTTGAGTTTGTCATGCGCGAATATGCCCCTGGTCTGATGCGATTGGGAATCAACCCCGCCGAAGTCTGGTATACCATCTATGGAAATGGCCCGCAAATGCTGACGATTGGCGAAGTATCGGATTTGGAACGGCTGCAGGCGATTCTACAGAGCGAAACCTGGCAGAACTTGCACAGGCGACTTCTGAGGCACGTAACAAACTACAGGCAGAGGGCTGTTGCGGACAACAGCCACACTTTTCAGCTATAGGGATTGAATTTGTTCGCCGCCCCCCATCCGGGAGGGCATTGCCGGCGGGCAAAAAATGGAGAGACTACATGGCACTCTATGTTCGCAAATTGGAGGAGGAAGAGTGGGAAGAATTGGAGCGGACAATCCAGAATATGGAGAACAACGTTTCGGTTCAACGCCTGATGATCATCCTCTTGTCTGCTCAGGGGCACAAGGTCCAGGAAATCAGTCGCGAAGTCGATCTGCATCCGATCAACGTGCGGAAGTGGATCCATCGCTACAATAAACAAGGCATTGATGGGTTGCGCAGCGGCAAATCGCCGGGGCGCCCACCCGTATTTACGAAGGCGCAGCGGGAGGCGATCGTCAATGTCGCCTCAGCTGAACCGGCGTCGTTGGATCTGCCGTTCAATCAGTGGTCGTTACAGCGATTGCGCAAGTACCTGATCGACGATGAAGTCGTAGACCAAATCTCCGTGGAAACCATCCGTCAGATTTTGCGTGCGCATGGCATGCAACCCCGTAGTATGGGTAGCCAGGATCAGGACGACGGTGACGGAACCCGCTAGGGAAGACGTTGCACGTTTGGGCTGGGCGGCTAAGCGGGAAGCTCTGGTTAGTAGTACCCGGTGTCGCGGACAGCGGGCCGTTAAGCTCCGGTGAATGGTTGAAAGTCAGTAGCCGCCCTGTACAGTGAATCGGGTATCGATCAAGATGGCTGCGTCGCGTGCGATCGATGCCCAATCATAGACGCTGTGCGCGGTGGCGATCAGCACACAGTCGGCTTTCTGAACCTCTCCTTCGAGATCGGCGACCGCGGTAAGAAGAACTCCCTTTTCGTTCAAGGACGGGATATATGGGTCGTGATACCTGGCCTCTGCGCCTTGCTGCAGGAGGCGTTGCAGGATATCGACGGCTGGGGATTCGCGCGCGTCAGCGACGTCGGCCTTATAGGCCGCGCCCAGAACCAGGACGCGGCTGCCTTTCACAGCTTTGCCGGCGCTGCTGAGGGCTTCCTGGACCTTTTGCACCCAGTAGCGGGGCATCTCGGCGTTGATGCGGCCGGCCAGCTCGATGAAACGGGCGCTGGAATTGACTGCCTTCATTTTCCAGGCAAGATAGTGCGGGTCAACCGGGATGCAGGGTCCCCCCACGCCCGGCCCCGGCGTGAATTTAGCAAAGCCGAAGGGTTTGGTAGCGGCGGCGTCCAGCACCTCCCGGCAGTCCAGCCCCAGTTTGTCACACATAAGCAACAGCTCGTTGACCAAAGAGATATTGACAAAGCGATAGGTGTTTTCGAAGAGCTTGGCCATTTCCGCGGCGGTGGGCGACGAGACGGGCACAAGCGAATCAAAGACCTGTCCGTAGTAGGCCTGGGCCGCGGCAAGACAGTTCCCGGTTACGCCGGCGATGATCTTGGGCGTGGTCCGGATCGTCCAGTCGGCGCGTCCGGGGTCAACGCGTTCGGGGGAAAAGGCGACAAAGAAGGTTTCGCCCACCTGCCATCCTTGCGGCTGGGCGGCGGCTTCGAGTAGGGGCAAGAGCAACTCGGTGGTTGTGCCGGGGTAGGATGTGGATTCGAGGACGATGGTCAGGCCGGGATGCAGGTGTTGGGCGATTTCGCGGCCGCTGGCGAGAAGGCTGGAAAGGTCCGGCTGCCCTGACCTGTCGAGGGGCGTGGGAAGGCAGATAGAGACGGCATCGCACTGGGCCAGGATGGCGTAGTCGCCGGTCGCCTGCAGGCGGGGAGCCTGGGCGACCAGGTCGGTGTCGGCGACGTCGGCGACGTAGGAGCGTCTCTGATTGACGGCGTCGACCTTTGCGGCGTCCACGTCAATGCCGGTGACTTCATAGCCGGAGGCGGCCAGGGCGACGGCGAGAGGCAGGCCCACATAGCCGAGCCCGACGACGGCGACGCGCGCGGCGCGGTTGTGGAAATGTTCGAACACGGTCAGCGCGCTCCTGGCGGGCAGGGGGGCATGGACGGACGCCCGGCGCGGCTACGTGGACGCGGGGAACTTCTCCCGGTATACGTTCCAGTGTTCCTGGAAGACGTCGGGAGCGATGGGGTAGAGCATTTCCAGCACGAGTTGGCCGAGGCGGCGAATCTCCCACTGGGCGGCTTTGTCGACCGCGCGCAGCCAGAGGAAGTGGCTCCAGGCGGCGAAGTTCATGCTGGTGACGATGCGGGTTTCGGTCGCGTTGGGCAGGAGGAAACGGGCGTCCTCTTTGCGGATGCCCATCTGCCGCAGCTCCAGATAGACCTCCTGCAGATAGTCCCAGGCTTCACTCAATTTGGCCTCTGCCGCCTCATTGCCTTCAAACGCCGGCGGGACCACTGCGTTCCACTCGCCTTTGTCTAATGAGACGTACCGCTGCGACTCCTGGCTGAAGCTGGCGAGGCGGTGGCGCACAAGCTGGTGCGTGCAGGCGCGGCTGATGCCTTCGAAGAAGAAGGTGGCTGATCCGTGATGGAGCTGGGCCTCGGCGTCGTCGAGCGCCGGTTGGGTAAATGCGAGCAGTGTCACCCGCAGGGGGGCTTCTTCGCGCGGGCGCAGGCGCGACGCGTCTACATGGAGCGAAGGCATGGACGGCGGCGGCGCGACGGCGGCGGGCTCCGGCGGGCGCGTGCCGTTGCCGCCGGAAATTTCGCCGGCAAATTCGGCGTAGACTTTGGGCGCGATCGATTGCAAAAACGGCAACGCCTGCAACGCGATCCCGCGGCGGAAGAAATCCAGCCAGACGCGGGTGTTGGCGCTGACGAGCCAGCTGCCGTCGGCTTCCTGGGTGACCTCGCAGTGGCGGTTGAGCATACGCCAGCGGAGCGGTTCTTCGCTGTTGCGCACGCGTACGGTGGCCACGATGTGCTCGATGATATCCTCGTGGCCTTCTCGGACGCGGCTGACGATAAAGCGCGGCGCCGTGCCCATGCGGTGGGTGCTGCGATAGCAGACGCGGCCGGCATACTCGATCACGTTTTCAGGGTAGGTGCTGGCGCCGTTCCAGATGGTTGCCAGGTCGCTCATTTCGAGCAGGTCGGCGGGGTCGAGCGCGGGATTGGCTTGGGAGTAGGCGACGAGTTCGATGTTCATGGGATTTTTTTGGGTATGAGGCAGATGATGGCGGCGAGTCCGCCAGCCTGGGTTCCTCAGTTTTCTTCCAGTTTAACCGATCATTCTCATTCCTGACCGGATATTGATCGGATATTTCGAGAGACGTATCCGCTTTGCATATTGATCGTCTGAGATCATTGGCGCTCCGTTGAGGAGAACGCCACCGATTCATCCCGGCTTCATGCCGCCTGCTACCCTGACGGGGTTGCGCTTATGTGCTAAACGGAACTTACATTGGAAGAGGGACAGCTTCTCTAAATCTTCTGTATCCTGCGGAAGGGAATCAGGAGCCGCCGAGGAAGGCCCGGCGCACGTCGCGGTTGTCGAGGAGGGCCTGGGCTTCGCCCTGGTAGGCGTTCTGGCCCAGCTCGAGCACGTAGCCGCGGTGGCTGGCTTCGAGGCCCTGGCGGGCGTTCTGTTCGATCATGAGCACGGTCAGGCCGATTTCCTGGTTGAGACGGCGTACGTTTTCGAAGATCATGCGGGTGATCAGGGGCGAGAGGCCGGCGCTTGGCTCGTCCATCATCACGACTTTGGGTTCCAGCATGAGGGCGCGGCCGATTTCGAGCATGCGCTGCTCGCCGCCGGACATGGTGCCGGCCATCTGGCTCCTCCGCTCGGCGAGGCGAGGGAACAGTTCGAAGATGTACTGGATGCGGAGTCGGATGCGCGCCTGGTCGTTTTCGAGGTACATGCCCATTTCCAGGTTCTCCATGACTGTCATCTGCGGGAAGACGCTGCGCAGCTGCGGGACGATGGAGATGCCGGCGCCGAGGACTTCCTGGGGGCGGGCGTTCGTGATTTCGCGGCCGTCGAAGTGGATGGCGCCCTGGCGCACGTTGACAAAGCCGTAGATCGCCTTGAAGACGGTGGATTTGCCGGCGCCGTTGGGGCCGATGACACAGACAATCTCGCCGGGATGCACGACGAGGCTTACGCCTTTAAGGATGTCGAAATCCTGATAGCCGGCGTAGATGTCGTCAACGGAGAGGAGAGGGACAGACATTGGTCAGTGGTCGCTGGTCAGTGGTCGGTGGATTCAGGCTCCGAAGTAGGCGTCGATCACGGCTTCGTTCTGGAGGATCTCCTGGGGCGTGCCTTCGGCCAGCTTTTCGCCGTAGTTGAGTACGTAGACCCGGCTGCAAAGGTCGGCGATGAAGTTGATGTTGTGCTCGATCAGGAGGAAGGTCTTGCCCTGCTGGTTGAGTGTGCGGATGCGATCCTTGATGGTTTCAATCAGGGTTGGATTGACACCGGACGTGGCTTCGTCGAGGAGCAATATCTCGGGGTCGGGCATCAGCGCCATGCCGATTTCCAGGAGGCGGCGCTGTCCGCCGGAGAGGTGGCCCGCGTCTTCGTGGGCGAGATGCTCGATCTGGAGGAAGTTGAGGAGCTGATGGGCGCGGCTGGCTGTGCTGGCAGGGCTGGGCCGGAGCATGAGCAGGAGCGAGGTATCCCGCCACTGATGACTGATGAGCATGTTGCGGAGGACGGTCATCTTGCGATAGACGCGCACGGACTGGAAGGTGCGGGACAGCCCCATCCTGGCAACCTGATACGGGCGCGCCCTGGTCACGTCCCTGCCCTTGAAGGTTATCTTGCCGCCGTCGATCTTCTGCAGGCGGCTGAGGCAGTCGAACAGGGTTGTCTTGCCGCTGCCGTTGGGACCGATCAGGCCGACGATTTCGCCGGGGTAGACTGCGAAATCCACATTGTTGACAGCGGCGAGGCCGCCGAAGTATTTGGAAACGGTACGTCCCTCCAGCAGGGGCTGTTGATCAGAGGCCATAGGCGTTGATGGCGGCAGGCAGTTTGCGTTATCGATGGCCATTATCTGTTCCTGCCGAAGCGGGCGAGGAGCCGTCCGAGCGAGGTGCTGCTGCGGTCGCCGAGCGTGCCGAGGATTCCTTCGGGCATGAACAGGACGATCAGGACCAGGAGGAGGCCAAGCGCGAGCAGATGCAGCTCGAAGAGATTGCTCCAGAGGAGGTTTTGCAGGAGGTAGATGGCGACGGCGCCGAGAGGCGGACCCCAGACGGTGCCGAGGCCGCCCAGCATGGACATCATCACCATTTCGACGGTGCGTGTTTCGATGAAGACGACATCGGGGTCGATGAAGGTGTTCTGCCAGGCCCAGAAGCCGCCGACGACGCCTGTGAAGAAGGCGGCGATCATGAAGGCGGCGATTTTGTGGAGGGTGGTGTTGATGCCGCGCATTTCTGCGCCGACTTCGTCCTCGCGGATGGCGATGAGGCTCTGCCCGAACTCGCTGCGCTGGATCCACCAGATCAGGGAGACGACCAGGCCCATGATCGCCAGCATGAGGTAGTAGTCGCCGATACGGTTGAGGACGGGAGGCAGGTTCAGGCCGATGCCGCCTCCGGTTATTGGGCGCGAGACGCGCACGATTTCGCGCATCGCCACAAGGGTGCCGAGCATGGCGATTGAAAAGTACGGCCCTTTAAGGCGCAGGGTGGGCAGGCCGATGAGGAGAGCGAAGAGAGCCGCGGCAGCTCCGCTGGCGGGCAGGGCCTGCCAGAAGCCCCACTGTGGGGAGATGAGGAGGGGCGCGCCGGTGACGAGGATGGCCATGATGTAGGCGCCGACGCCGAAGAAGACGGCGTGGCCGAAGTCGACGTAGCCGGTCATGCCGCCGATCAGGTTCCAGTTGGAGGCGAGGGTCACGAGGACAAATATCTGGCTGCCTACAAGGAGGGCGAGGCTGGAAACGCCGGTGTAGGGGTAGAGAGCCAGGAGGAGAAGGAGCAGGAGCCAGAGCGCGAGCCCTGTCCAGCCGGCGAGGAGCGAGTGGACAGGGGCGAGGGATGGGAAGCGGCCCTTTTTCCCGGTTTCGTTTCCGTTCTTGTCTGCGGGGGGGCCGGTCGTCATCAGTCGGCCTCCGCGTCAACCGGGCGCAGACCGCCCATGAGACCCTGGGGCCGCACGACAAGGATCAGGACCAGGAGAATGAAGCTGGTAGCGACGCCGAGGTTGGTGCCGATGCCTGCGACGTAGGTGGCGACGAAGATTTCGGTGACGCCGAGGACGAGGCCGCCCATCAGCGCGCCGGGGATGCGGCCCAGTCCGCCGAGGGCGGTGATCGTGACCGCCTTCAGGGTGAAGGGGGGCCCCATGAAAGGGAAGATCGCCTGCGTGGGGCTGAGCATGGCGCCGGCGGCGGCGGTGAGGGCGATGCAGATGCCGGCGGTGATGGCGTAGACGCGGTTGATGTCTACGCCGACGATGCGGGCGGCCGTCTTGTTCTGGGCCGCGGCGCGGATCGACTTGCCCAGACGGCTGCGCTGGAGGAAGAGGTGAAGGCCTGCCATGATCAGAAGCGCCGCGGCGAAGATGATGGTCTTGACGATGGGGAAGGTGACGCCGGCAAACTGGAAGGAGCCGCTGTAGGCTACGGCCACGTTGCGCGGGTCGGACGTGAAGACGATCTTGGCGAGATTGGCGAGCGCGATCGAGACGCCGAAGGTGACGAGCAGTGTCATGAGGTGGGGGCGTTCGACGATGCGGTTGATCAGCGTGATCTGCAGGAGGTAGCCGACGAGAAACATAAGGGGCAGGATCAGCGCCAGCGAGGCGAAGGGATCAATTCCGAAGAAGCGGAACAGACCCCAGGCCAGGTAGGCTCCGATCATCAGGAATTCACCGTGCGCGAGGTTGATCACGCCCATTACGCCCCAGATGACGGAGAAACCCAGCACCATGATTGCGTAGAAGCCGCCGAGCAGCAGCCCGCTGACAAGCGCTTGCGAAAGTTGGTCCATAGGCGTATGGCGAGACGCCGCCCCGGTTTAGCGGTCCTTCCAGGCAGGCGCCGGGTAGTTCAGTTCGGCAACGGCGGCATGGGTGGGGGCTACGACCAGAATTTCACCGTTCTGGATCTGGATTGCCCCCATCGGTTTGGCGGCGTTTCTGCCTTTTTCATCGAAGCTGATGGGGCCGTAGAATGTGACCACGTCGAGGTTTCGCAGGGCTGTGCGAACGGCGTCTGTGTCCACAGAGCCGGCCTGCTCGATGGCGAGGTGGAGGGCCAGCGCGGTGGCGGTTGATTCAGCGGCCTGGTAGGTGGGCGGTTCGCCCCACATATCCTGATAGCGGGCAGCGTATTCGGCGGCGGTGCCGAGGTAGTCGTCGGCGTAGCTCATGGAGGCTTCCCACTGTGTCGGGCCGATGACATATTCGGCGTCTGCGCCGACTTCCTCAATAAGAGTCGGGTTGCTGGGGCCGACGGTGATCACCATTGCCTTGGGGTTGAAGTCCAGTTCTTTGGCCGAGCGAATGAAGAGAACGGCATCGTTAAAGTGGCCGCCGCCGACGAAGATATCGGGTTCGAGCTCCTTGAATTTTGACATGATGCCGCTGACGTCGGCCACGTTGACCGGATAGGTTTCGACGCCCAACACCTCAAGCCCGTACTCTGCGGCCCAGCGCTGTGCGCCTTCGGCCACGCTGGTGGGGAATGCGGTGTCTTCGTAGGCAATGACGACGGATTTGGCGCCTTGTTCGGCCAGCAGCTGCAAAGCGGAACGTGTATAGTTCCCCGCCGGCGTCAAGACAGCGAAGAGGTTCTGGAAGCCTCGTTCGAACAGCGGTTCGGCGGCGCCGTTGCCCTCGATCATGATTTTGCCGTACTTTTCGGCAATTGCGCTGGTGCTTTGGGTCAGAGATGAGCTATAGGGCCCAAGAAGGAAGTCGACCTGGTCCTCGTTGATCAGTTTTTCCACGAGGCGGGCGGCGGTATCCGGGTCGCCCTCGTCGTCGTACATAATCAGCTCGACCCTGTAGCGCTCGCCGTCGATCTGGATGCCGCCGTACTCGTTGTTCACCCAGTCCAGCCAGAGGCCGTAGCCCTGGCGGGTGTCTTTGCCTTCGCGGGAGAACTTGCCGGTTTCGCTGACGGCGGCGCCGAGGTAGATGACCCTTTCGGCGTCAGCGCCTGCAGCGGCGGCTTCGGGTTCGTCCACGGGCGCGGGCGGCGCCAGGCCGCAGGATGTCAACAGAAACGACGCTGCGAGCAGGAGAGTGAAATGTGATAGGATCTGTCGCACTTTTTGGCCTCCAGAATTCTACGAGTCAACCCGGCGTGGGCGCGTATATCGTGATCCTGATGATACTGTATCAAATTTTCTGTTGTCAAAAAATAGACGTTTACGGAAATCTCCGCCATCTGCACGCATTGCGTGGGAGGCAGCCGCGGTTCGGCTGGCGGACATCCGAACGGATCACCCGTTGTTTGCTCCATCCAAATCAGCAGTGCTACAATCACGTTCTCTCTGGGCAGGCTGGGCCCGTTGACCGATGCCGCGAAAGCGGTAAAGCCAGTGCGGCCAGCGGGTGAACACCGATTTCGGATTCATGCCAAGTAGCGGCGGCCAGTGCGCTGCCGATCGGCTAAGTGAGCGCGACCTGTGAGCAAACAATATTACGGCGGCCAGGCAGTCATTGAAGGCGTGATGATGCGGGGCCGCAAGGCGATGTCGATTGCGGTGCGCAACAGCCAGGGCACGATTGTACTCCACGAGGAGCCGCTCACGGCCAAGATCTACACGCGCAAGTGGGGACAGTGGCCGTTTGTGCGCGGGCTGGCGTTGTTGTGGGATGCTCTGGGGCTGGGCATGCGGGCGTTGATGTGGAGCGCGGACGTATCGATGCAGGAGGATGATACCGAGGAGAAGGTCGAGTTTTCCGGCCCGGTGGCGTGGACGACGATCGCGACGAGTCTTGCGTTTGCGGTGGGCATTTTCTTCCTGCTTCCCACCTTGGCCAGCCGCTGGTTTGCCGGCTTTTTTGCGCACAACCCCTATCTCGACGCGGTGGCGGAAGGCGGCATCCGTCTGGTCCTGTTCGTGGTCTATCTGTGGGCGATCAGCCTTCTGCCCGAGATCCGCCGCGTGTTCGCGTATCACGGGGCGGAGCATAAGGCGATCAACGCGTACGAGGCCGGCGAGAGTCTTACGGTCGACAATGTGCAGAAGCACAGCGTTCAGCACGTGCGCTGCGGGACCAGCTTTTTGCTGTACGTGCTTGTGATCAGCATTCTCCTGTTCGCGCCTCTCACATTTGCCTGGATCGAGTACCCGTGGCTGGCGTTGCTGCTGCGTTTTGTCACCCGCCTGATGCTCGTCCCCCTGGTGGCGGCAATCTCGTATGAGATTATCCGTTTCAGCGCCAACCATGCGGACAACCCGCTGATGGGGCTGCTGATTGCGCCCGGCCTGCTCCTCCAGCGCATCACGACGCGAGCGCCGGACGATTCGATGGTTGAGTGCGCGATTGCCGCGCTGCTTCCGGTGCTGGCCGCGGACGGCATCGAGGGCGCGCCGCCGGCGGATCCTGGGCAGAGGGAGGAGGACGCGGCAGACACGGCGCGCGCCTACGGCGAAGCGGTCGCGGATTAGCCAGAAGCGGAAACCCCGGCGAATCCGAGTTCGGACACTGTTCTCAACGTTTCAACTGAAGAGGGTGAACCTGCGTTGCGCGCGCCTACGGGCCGGTTATGACCAGGCGGCGCGGGCGTTGCGCGGGTCCTGCTGGTTATACATTTCGGCGTGGATGGCGTCGGTGAGGAGGATCTGCTGGCGGGAGGCGCTGTCCATGCGGCCCAGCTCGGCAAGGTAGCGCGTCATGCCGCCCAGATCCTTCAATTCGAGGCCGTGCAGCGTGCGGACAAAGGCGATCTGGAAGGGGTTGCCGGTCAACAGACGGGGGATGCGCAAGCTCTGCATGACGTCCTCGGTGAGGTCGCTGTCGGGGTCGCCGGAGACGGCCGCGAATTCGACGGGGAGCCCGTAGGCGGCCATCTGGTCCGATACGTCATAGTTGGCGGCGGGTTTGGCGGCATTCCACATATTTTCGAGATAGCGCAAGGTGGCGGAGGAGACAGAGGTGAACGCCTCTTCGGGACGGTAGGCGTGTGGATCGCTGGCGGCGGAGGCGTCCCGCCAAAGCAGATGCTCCAGATTGTACTCCTTCGCCAGGACGCGCAGGAACTCCAGGCGGGCGCCTGCAGACTCTTCACCGTGCGCGGCGTCGGGCGCGGAGGGCAGGGCCGGTTGGGCGGCGACCGCGGTCTGGGCGCTCTCGCGCACGTAGCCTGCCAGAACATCTGCAAGCGGATGAGGGGAGAGTACCTGGCCGGTGAACAGAGAGGTCAGCCGCTCGAGTCGATGCGGTTCGGTCCAGATTTGGCGCAGGCGGGCTTCGCCCCCCGGAAGGCCATCGGCCGCGAAATGGGGAGAGCTGCCGCTCGCGGCGCTGGCATCGCGATGCTGGCGGCCGCGCATGAAGGCGAGGCAGCGTTCCCACATGACGGGATTGAGATGGGGCCGGTAGAGATGGGAGGTGATCACGTTCTCTGGGGGAAGCGGGGGCATGGCGTCGCTGGAGGACCAGCGCTGCAGCGCTTCGCAGGCCTGTTCGAAAATGCGATCCATCTGTTTCAGCGACTGTTCGAGGCGCTCCTGGACGCGGGCCAAGCCCCGCCAGACGCTATCCTGCAAGCGGGCGGTCAGTTCAGAGCTGGCCAGCTCGACGCATTCGCGCCGCAGTTTCTGCACGCGCTGGGTCCGCCGCCGGTATGAGGTGGTTGCGCCGAAAAACGCGCCGACCATCAGGCCGATGAATGTAGCGGCGTTGGCTTCATTGTCGACAAAGTCGACGACTGCGTCGATTGAGGCGCCGCTCACCAGCTGCATGAGAACGGCGGGACCTGCTTCGCCGCTGACGATGGCGGCCATATTGCCCACGAGCCCGGAACCGAACAGGTAGAGGAGTGTCAGCAGGACGATGCCGGCGAGGAGACCGAAGGCTCGCGACAGTGAACCGAACAGAGAGGGCCGGTCGGCAAGCGTACGCAGATAGCGCGTGCGCCAGGCGCGCAGCCGCAACTGGCGTTCGACGCGGTTGACTGCGACAGGGGGAGACAGGGATGTGCGGACGTCACCGGACGCGCCGTGTTCCGCTGCCTGCGCAAGCCAAAGTCGTTCCTGCTCCAATTCCGACAGCCACTGATGGATCTGTCGCCTGGCCTGGAGGATTCCTGAAGGATGGCGGCTGATCAGGGTGAGCAGGCTGGCGCGCATCTGGCGCGTAATGGCCGGCAGGAAGCGGTTGTCGGCGGCGTTCAGGGGCAGGCCGTCCTCGCGCAGGTCGTCCAGCCCCCATGCGGAATCGAGCGCGCCGGCGCCGATGTCCTCATCGAAGCTGGTGAGCACGGCCTGGAACTGCCTGTCGAAGGCGGCCTGCCAGCGGGCGGGGTTGAGGCCGCGCAGTTTGCGCGCGGTTGCGGACGGCAGCACGTAGTTTGGGTGGACGGACAGCTGTTGAATGGATTGGGGGCTCAGTTCATGGAACAGGTCGGGCATCTGTTCGACGAGCCGGGCCAGGACCTGGTGTGAGGTTGCGCCCAGATGCTGAAGCGAAGCCGGCGGCTCGAAGGCGCCGGCTTCGGAAGGGCCGCCGACGCGCCCAGGCTGGAGCAGAACATGCTCGCGCACGAGGCGCTTGCCCTCATGTTCCTGCGCTGCCTGGAAGATATAGTCCAGCGGGACGTGGTCTGCGGCAGCGCCGAGCAGGCTGTATGGGCGTTCGCCGGCGTTGCGCAGGTCGATGCCGACCTGTTCATCGATATAGGAGGCCCCGTCGGCGGCGATGAAGGACTGCAGCGTGTTGCCCGCGAGAACGGACAGTTCGTAGCTGTTGCGGGCCAGTCCCTGGTTGCTCTTTTCCCGATCGACCAGATAGATGCGGTCGAAGAGTGGACGTCCCAACCACTCTTCCGGCAGGCTGCTCCTGGATTTGGCGCCTTTGTGGATGGAGGAGATGACCTGTTTGAGGTTGGCGCGGCGCAGCCCGGTGAAGGCTTCAAGCTCGGCCAGGGCTGCGTAGCAGCAGGCGTCCTCGACCGTGCGGCTGCTGTCTGTGGCGTAGCTGCCGGCGGCAAAGATGCCGACGACCTGGGCGACGTGCCGCTGGCCGAGATAGTTGAGCTGGTGCGCGATGGTGGGCCAGATCAGCGCAGAGGTCAACGGTTCGTAGAGGGGGGCGATCACGTAGAGGGTCGTTTGTACAAAGGGATCGCCGGGAACAAGGGTATCGGCGCGGATGGGGTCGATGACATTGGAGGCGATCAGATGGGCGATGGCGTCGCCGTCCTGCATCGCGGCGCGGAAGGCATGGCGGCGCGTGGGCGGTTCGAAAGGGGCGGGGGGCGGCGCGGAGGGCACGTCCGGGTGGGCAGGCTGGGCGGCGCCGGTATCTTTGTTTGATCTGCGGAAGGGCCAGGGCAAACCTCTGCGGGCCGGCTTTTCGGTTGCAGCGCCGGGCGGGTACGGCTCCTGGCCCGTTGCCTGCCATTGGAGCGGGAGGAGCGAATCCGCGGCCGCCTCCAGCAACAGGCCGGCCCGCCGCTGGCTGTTGGCCAGCCGCCAGGAGCTGGTGGTATGGGGCGGCTCGGCGGCGGCAGGGGATGGGACGCGCATAAGGTCGCTGAGCAGCTGTTCGAGATAGAAGGGCGGGAAGCGGCTATCGCTCAGGGTGAAGAGGTTGAGAGCAATCTCGTCGTTCTGATTGAGCTGTTCGGACGGCAGGAGCGCGGCAAAGCGAGTGATGCGGGTCAGGTCAGGGCCGTCGACGCCGGCGGCGATGCGCTGTTCCTGGGCGGCTTGCAGGCGCGGGGCCAGGTGGAGCATCGTCTGCAGGCCCCATCCGCCAAAACAGAGTATTGCGGCTCGGCTACGGGTTGCGCCGGGAATCATGGGTCGTTTCTGGTTACTGGTTGCAAGTTTCTCGTTTTAGGTTGCCGGGTCGCGACTGGCGTCTGCTGCGTTGCCCTGAAACGAACTCATCGGGGCCGGTCGTCGTATAACGGGCTCCGGGCGGAACAGTTGACAAGGGAAATCTAATCGTATTCCTGGGTAATTTCGGGCAAGTCGGCCCAGGCGGGATGGAGATGAAACTCTTCGCGTGCGGGGAAGTCGCGCGTGTTTTCATACTGCGCCCGAAACTCGTCGAGGCGGTCGATCAACGTCACCGGCAGGCCGTGGACGATCCAGACGGCGTCCATGCGGCCGGTGTCGCCGGTGGGAATCCATTTGATGTCCTCCTGGCCGACCATGGCCATAGCCAGTTGGGCGTCGTCTTCGCGGGCGGTTGGCGTGGCCGCGAGGCGGATGTGCTCCAGATTGGCGTCATGGAAGCTGAAGCGGTCCGAATCCCAGCGGATGTAGGGGTTCAGACGATCCAGCCACTGCTGGACGCGGTTGTTGGGAAGCGGCCGGGCCTGCCGCGTTTCCTGGCCGTGTTGGACCCCGATGATATGGCGGATGTCGACACACTGCAGCACTCTGCCCAACAGCCCTCTTTCGGAGGCGATGGCATTGGTGAGGTTGGCGAACAGCTCCTCGCTGCTGACGGCCTGATTGACGTTCAGAGTGCGGTCGATAACGGGGCCGAGCAGGAGCGCCCAGTCGCTGCTTTGGACGACCTGGGCAGCGTTGTGATAGAAGTGTTGCAGGTAGTCGCGGCCGACGGCGCCGGTCTCCAGTTCATAGTAGGTATTGGTGCTGGCGGTGCCGTCGGGGATGCGGGGGTCGATGCGTTCCGCGGCCCGCCTTGCGGCCTGGTTGGCGCGTCCGAGGGCGCCGCCGGCATTGTCGATCTGTGTGCGGAAGAGCTCTCGCAGCTGTGTGCCGTAGGCGAAGAGGCGTTCGACGAGGATTCGTTCGAGAATGTCGCGGCGCTGGTGGAGCCGGGCGCGGGCCTTGCGTTGGCGCAGGTCGCGGGCGCGGTCGCGGGCCTGGCGGGGGTTGAAGGCGGCCAGCATCAGGTCGCCGAGTCCGCTGGCAATCTGGCCGATCTGTTCGGCCGCGCCGCCCTGCTGGGCCAGCAGAGAACGCCAGCGGACGCGGTCCTCCTCCATGACCGGATGGCTGTCCAGGAGAAAGAGCCTCTGTTTGAGCAGCGATTCCATAGGGGCGGCGGAGGGATTCATGGGCGCGAGCAGGTCTGTCAGGGCCAGCGCGCCGCGCAGCCCGGTATCGAGGATAACCTGGCGGAGGGTTTCGTCGACAGCGGATTTGAAGCCGAGCCATGCGCCGCGTTGTTCCTCAATTTCCTCGGCCAGCTCCTCGAGCCGGTCGTTGTCCAGCGAGAGATAGCGGGAGCGCATTCTGGCGAGGAGGCCCTGCCAGGTGGTGAGAACCTTCTGGCGGGTCTGCGGAGAGAGAGGCTGGCGCGGGTCGTTGCGCTCGGGCCCGGCGGCGAGCCTTCTCAGGCAGTCGGCAAGAAAGGCCTGCTGCCAGAAGTTGACGAGGGACTCGTCGGGGGCGACGATGGCGGAGGCGGCGAAACTGCTGTAGACGAGATAGTTGCCCTTCTGCGGCGCAGGGCCACCGCGCCGTTCATTCACGACTTCGGCGGCGGCGACACCGCCTGACATGCGTTCGCGCACGACGTTCACTTCGAGTCCGAGAATTTCGCTGCTCAGATGGCTGATGGCGGTGAGCTGGATCAGGTGGGCGGCGAGGTTTTCGGCATCGGACTTGCGAGCGAGGCTGCGGCCGTCGCGATTGGTGCGCCCGACCAGAAAGATAAAGTCGAAGGGGGCATAGGGCGTGTCAGGCAGGGCCCGTTGCTCGCTGGGGTAGAGTTCCTGGAACTGCTGTGTTTCCTGGAAGTAGTTCAGTTCTTTGAGCGCGGCGTAGGCGTTGGCTTTGATGCGTCTACGCTGCAGGTCGCTGTTGATCTCCTCTTCGAGGACGTCGGGCAGGAAGAAGATGCCGACGACGCGGGCATTGCTGCGCACGAGCGCCCGCACGCGGTGCGCCACATCCATGAACATGCCGGCGCCGGTGCCGCCGCAGAGGCTGCTGACAATATAGACGAGCTGATAGTTGCTCATGACGGGAAAGCGGCGATTCTGCGCCATTTCCAGGTCGCGGATTTTGTCAAGGGCCGCGTATTTGGTTTCGAGCAGTCTTTTGAATGTGACGTAGTTGCGGAAGAAGGAGAGGCGGCCGATGGGTCGCAGCTGTTTGGCGCCGTTGTGGATATAGCCGAGGGGGATGGAGGGGTAGTCCCACCAGCGGGCGATTTCGGGATGGTTTTCGAGGTTATCGACGAGCCGGGTGGCGTCGAATTTGCCCATGTAGGCCGATTCATCGGCGTAGAGCGGCTCCTGGTCGAGCCGGTTGATCAGCGGTTCGGTATCGAGGGCGAGGAGTTGAATCATTGCCGGCAGAGTTTCGCCGCCCCATGCTTTGCGCAGGCGCCGTTTGACCGCCCGAACAGCATTGGTGCCCATGCCGCCCACACCGACGACGAGGGTTGGATAAATTGTCGGTTTTTCACTAATAAACGGTGCCCCGTTCTGGGCCATAGCGGACTTTCCTCTGGATAGTGAAGCGGTACGTTTCTCGAATCCCGTCGCCGCCTTCGCCTGGGCCTTACCCGGCGGTCAGGCGGCCGCCAGGCGCGCGGGCCTCTGGCGCAAGCGGGACGCTCAGGCGCCGGAGAAGCAGGCCCTAGAAACTGTCTCGCGGGCTGCCCCAAGGGTCTGCCTGCTGCGCGCTGGCGGAGGCGTTCGTCTGATCGCCGTCTGACGCCCCGCCGTCCGGGTAAGATGCCGACCAGCCCCAGTTGTCTTCGGACGGGTCTGCGCGGTCGGGGTCATCCGGCTGTGCGGCCGCATCGGCGTCCGCGCCCCAGCCGCCCTGGTCCCAGGAGGCGTCCCAGGGGGAGTCATGGGTTCCCGCATTGGCGTTCTGCCAAGGGTCAACGGCACCGGAGCCGGCAAGCGGTTCAGGTGCCGTAGCGGCGCTATTCTCAAAAGCAGGCGAAAAGCCTGGCAAACCCGCAGCGCTCTGCGATCCTGCGGCATGCGGCGGGTAAGACGCGTGCGCTGTGCCCCCGGCTGCGCTCGACGCGCCAAAGGCGGAATTCGGCTGGTTGGCAAAGTTCCAACTGTCCGAACTGCCGGGGGCGGCAGCGTACCCAGGCGAAAGCGGGGCATCCTGCCCAGGCAGGGTCACTCTCGGATCTTCATCGTCATCCATATTGTACCCGCGACTGCGCGCACGCGCCACCACGATGAGCAGCCCCAACAACAGCATCGGCCCGCTGCAGAAGACCAGCGGGAAGGTGTAGAAGGGGCGCAGCCACCACGCCACGTAGCGCTGATAGAGGGTTGGGCTGCGGAAGTTGATATCGACCGTACGCGTTTCGTGGGCCAGGCCGGCGATGCTCAGGTTCAAGACGCCGCTGTAGAAGGAGCCGCGCAGGGCGTCTTTGGGCAGGTCCTTGCGCGCGATGAGTGTGATGGGGACATCGAAAAAGCCTTCGTCATCGGGCGATCCGTTGACTTCCACAGGCGGCGCTTCAAGGTAGAGTTCATCAAGAGCCATGACACCGCTGCCGGTTTCACCTGAGGCGGCGATTCCAATGATTTCGACCACAAAGGGCGTTTTGCCGTTGAAGCGCAGGAGGAGCGTTTCGGTTGTTTTCTCGCCGGCGCGGCCGAGGTCGCCGAAATCAATTGCGCCGGCGACGCTCCATTCCACATCGCGGATCTGCACACGGAAAGGCACAGCGGCCGCGGGGGACGGGTCCGCGCCGGCCGAGCTCTGCGCGGCCAGGACATCGAAGTCCTGGTCCGGCCCGGAAAGGCTGAGGAGACCGTGACAGCTGCCGGCGGACATGGGTCCCCCGCTCTGGAGGCGGACCGGCAGAGCCCAGTTGGCCGCCTGCAGGGCGTCAGACCCAGCGGCGCCGGCGCCGCTTTCGGTCCCGGTTGCGAAGGGTTGCAGGTCACCGGCGGTGGCGGCGAGGCCGCCGCAGCTGCTTTCGGTCAGTTCAACCGTGAGGCGGAAGGGGATGTCGCCGCTGAATGCGACCGGCAGGAGAATCTGTTCGTCCAGCCGGAAATTGGGTGACGTGTCGTAGAGGAGCGCGCCGAAGTCGGCCTCTTGGGCCTGGATGCGTGCCTGAGAACGGGGGATTTCCAGGAGCACCGGCAAGGAGGGCGCGGGGCGCACCTGGACCTCCATGGGCAGGCCGGCGGGGCTGAGGGCCGATAGATTCAGCTGGCCTTCGTATTTGCCGGGGCGCAGCAGGTCGAGGCCGTCGACATGCAGAAGCGCGGTCTGGCTCCCGTTTTCGGGCACTTCCACGGAAAGGTCGACGGATGCCTCGCGCATGATTTCGCTTGTATCGGAGCGGCGCAGGACCAGCGATGCCTCCAACGTTCCGATTTCTTCAAGCGTATTTGCCTGGATCGTGAGCGGCCATCCTTGCGGCGGCATTTTGGCCAGATTGATGTCGGGCGGCAGGCCGCGCACGTAGATCGCCGGCTCCACTTCCAGGCGGGAACGGGCATAGTCTCCGAAGCGCAGCCCGTCGATGACGGCCGTCACCAGGAAGAGCGCGTCGTAGTCGCGGCCGTCCTGCGGCATGAAGCCGTCGTCGGAGCAGATTTGGCCGCCGCAGCTAATCTGCCTGCGGTAGACAATCTGGCCGCTGGAGAGGTCGGTGACGTAGACGGCGGCCTGGATATCCTGCAGCTGTTCGCCTGGACCGAAACCGACCTGAAGTTGCAGGCTGCCGTCTTCCAGGATGCCGGGGTTGCTGGCAGAGGGCGTAAAGACCTGCAGTGCGGGCAGCTTCTCCGACGCCTGAAGGCGGAAGGCGCGCCGCAGCTGCAAGGGTTCTTTATCCTCTCCCAACTGAACCGTGACCTCTGCGGCGCCGCCGGGAAGCTGCTGGGCGGCGACCGTTCTGCCGCTGACAGGGTCCTCGCCCAGGAGGGGGATCGGCGTGTTGCCGTTGAGCAAGAGCGGCTCGTCCGCGGCGGGGCCGGCGCCGGCAACGATGACGAGGGGGGCTTTGCCGGCGGGATATTCGCGTATTGCGGCCGGATTGCCTGGTACGCTGGGCGGGGGGAAGAGCAACTCAGGATAGCTGTCGGCCTGGACAACGGCGAAGCTGCTCAGGTCTGTCGTTTTGGCCACCCACTGCCCTGCCGCCAGCGGGGCGGCGG
Source organism: Caldilineaceae bacterium (assembly GCA_022824685.1). Classification (GTDB taxonomy): domain Bacteria; phylum Chloroflexota; class Anaerolineae; order Caldilineales; family Caldilineaceae; genus Bin5. The sequence goes on along the minus strand of JAJDZJ010000206.1, from coordinate 3,495 downwards.
CAACGTTCAGGTCGATATTGGCGTCGTCGAGCAGGCTCTGTGTCAGCATGGGCGCGCCGTCGCGCTCGACGGCTGTGATCGCGGAGCGCGGGCTGACGAATGCGATGCTGCCCGCGCCATGCGCGTTGCGGATCGAGATGGTGAGGTTGCCGTGCACGTTGCGGTGGGTGACGACCGAGCGGTCCGACTTCATTTCGGCGAAGAGTTCGCTGAAGATCAGGAGGAGGTCCTGCGAGCTCTTTGCCTCGCGTGCCAGCGGCGAGCTGGATCTGAGGAAATCGCCGGCGCAGCCCGCGTCGGGGTTGCAGAGGATGACGGGGTAGAGAAGCGCGCCGGCGTCCTCAATGCGGGCCATCAGGTTGGTGATGGACTGCCGCTGGCCGGTCACGTGTGACGGGGCGGTTGGCTCGCCGTCGGACAGGAGCAGCACGTACTGGCTGCGGTTCGGGTCGCCGTGATCTTCGAGCAGGCGCAGGGCCTCTCGCAGGCCAAGATCCATGCGCGTGTAGCCGCGAGGCGCATAGTCATCGGGGGCCTGGAGCGACGCGGCCAGGCGGCGGCGGTTCTCGGCGCTGCCGACCTCCTGCAGCAAGCTCATGGCGCCGACGCCGGCGGCGGCGCTGTCGAAACGCAGAACGGCGATGCGGTCGTCGGCGTCGGCGAGATGGACCAGGAGGCGGGCGGCGCTGTAGCGCAGCTCGTTTGGGTCGCTGGGTTCGTTGAAGCTGACGCCTTCACAGGGCGGGTCGGAGGGTTTGCCTTGCTCCCAAGGCCAGCAGGTGGCCATGCTGCCGGAGTCATCGAGAATGACGATAACGTCAATGGGGGCAGCCCCGGTCGCGGATTGGCGTGGAAGAGCGGGAAATTGAGCGGCGTGCGCCGGCGCGGCGGCACGGCCCGTTATCAACAGGAAAAGGGAGGCGCATAGCAGGCAAGCAAATGCGGCCCAAAGCCGCCGTCCCCAGCCGCGCGTTGGGCCGGGAACTGACGGGGGCCGCTGGAATACGATTCCGGGCAGACGGCGCTCCTGACACCTGTGTCCGGTTCACGTCCGGCCATTCGCGCAGCCGGAGACTGCACAGCGGCTTACAACCGGTCAACGAAAGATCGGTGAATCCGGTTCCAATAGAGCAGCAAGCGCGCGCACCGGCTCTGCGTTTCCCTGCTTGGGCGGCAGGGATGCTGTGCCCTACGAGTCTGGCCTGTCGGACGAACCGGATGTGGAACGGACGACGGAACAGACGGGCAGAGAGCGAGATGCGCGCGCATCGGCTCCTCATCTATCTGTTGAAATTGTATCACAGTGAAGATTGGCGCAACAAGAGTTGCGTCAAGTTCTGGCGCCCGTTTATGTCTTGGGTGATCGGGCGCCTGGCCTGGGGTGAAACGGCCCAATTGGGCGCCGCGTTTCCGGGGCAGTTCGGGGCGGATACACTGGAGACACGGGCAAAGCGGCCGAGTGCGCAGGCGAATTTCTGTTGCGGAAACCAGGCATTCGGTCGAGATCCGGTCGCGAGGCAACTGCCGCCCAGGGTGGCCAGAGGCCCCGAGAGTACAGTACGGCATTTGGGCGATTTGCCTACGAAAAGCCTATGAAGGGCGGGGAGGGGGCGGGCCGCGCCTCAAAATCCGAGAGGCGCGGCCTGTGCGGGGCGACGCGGCACTGGCTTTGAGAAGGTTTAGCCGTCGTTGTCGGTGGCTGAGAGTTCGGCGAGCATCTGCGAGAGCGCGGCGACGAACTGGTCGGTGGGCAGGGCGCCGGGGATGAGCCGGCCTTCGCCGCCGGCGAGGACAACGAAGGTGGGGGTGCCGCGAACAAAGGGCGCGCCGTCCTGCATATCGTTCTGCACGGCCAGCGCGGGCGCGTCTGCCGTCAGGCAGTTGGCAAACGCGTCGGTGTCCAGTTCGTATTCAGCCGCCAGCTCCATGAAATATCTGTCGTTTTGCGGTTGGGTCCACTGATTCATATCGACAAAGAGGCGGTGGTGGAAGAGCCAGAAGGCCTCCTGCTCGGCTGCGCATTCGGCCGCGATCGAGGCGGAGATGGCGAACGGATGGATGTTCTCGATGGGGAAATGCTTGAAGACCCACATCACCTCACCCCGTTGGACAAACTCCTGATCCAGCACCGGCTGGGTGTTCAAGGCATGGCTGCTGCAGTAGGGGCACTGGAAGTCGCTGAATTCGACGATCACGATGGGCGCGTCGGGGCTGCCCTTGTAGAAGTCACCGGCCAGGGTAAAGCCGGGGCGTTCGGGATCGGGCGTCAAGCCCTCGGCGGTCGCCCAGAAAGGGAGCTGTCCCTCGCCCTGCCGCCGTTCCTGCTGCTGGGCCTGGGAGGCGCCCTGCGGCGTTCCGCCGGCGGCGATCGTATCGATCCAGCCGGCGAATGTGTCGTAGGGCTGGGCGCCTGTCAGAGTAAAGGATTCGCCGGTTGCTTCGCGAACAAAGCGGAAGCTGGGCGTGCCGGTGAAGCCGAGGGACTGGGCTTCGGCAAGGCTGTCGTTCACCTTGGTGAGCTGGGTCTGGTTATTGGCCATGCAGGAGCCGTACTGGGTGGGGTCGGCGCCCAGATCCTGCGCCATTGCGGCGAAGAATGACAGCGCCTCTTCGAGGGGCGCCCACTCGCTCTGGGTGCGGAAGAGCCGATCGTGCATCTGCCAGAACAGGACGACATCCTGCTCCGCGACGCAGTTGGCGGCGATGGCCGCGGCCATCGCGTTGGGGTGAATCGAGGAAAGGGGCATATCGCGGAAGACGAATTTGACGCTGCCGTTTTCGGCGAATCCGGCGAGGAGAGCCGGTTCGGTCTGGATCACATGGCGGGCGCAGAATGGGCATTCGTAGTCGCTGTATTCGTATATGGTGATGGCCGCGTTCGGGTCGCCGCGATAGGGATAGCCCTCTTCTGTAAAGCCGACAGGGACGCCTCGGTGCATGGCTGGCTGCACGCCTGAATTGGGAGCGGGCGCGACGACCGGGGCGACGATATTGCCGTCAGCATCGGTCGCGCAACCTGCGACAAGCAGGAGGATAGCAAGGAGGGAGGCGGGGAGGGCAAGACGAAGCCGGCTCTTTCCCCCGCGGGCGACTCTGACTGGTCTGGTACGGCGCATCGGCGCGGCTGGCAAGTACATGGATTCTCCTTGAGGAATGTCCGATTGTCGTTCGGGCTGCGGGGCCGGCGATGCGCCCTGGCGCGGCTGATTGCGTGCGCGTCTACATGGTTAAGCAAAAGCCTTTACGACTGCTGTAACGGCTGAACAGTGAGCCACGGCAGTCGAGGCCGTTGATCTCGAAGATACGAGGCCATCCTATTGTAACGGTCAGGACTGTAGAGTACCAATCCGGGAGGCGGCAGGGCGATTGCATCTAAATTGGGTCAGAACATCGAAATGCAGCCGAATACTCTTCCAGGTCGGGGTAAGACACAGGGAAATGTACGAAAGATGGCACGTAGACGGAGAATTTAACTTATCTCGCCGACTGAGGGCC
>JAJDZJ010000118.1 GCA_022824685.1 Caldilineaceae bacterium | reverse complement strand
AGGCCCTCAGTCGGCGAGATAAGTTAAATTCTCCGTCTACGTGCCATCTTTCGTACATTTCCCTGTGTCTTACCCCGACCTGGAAGAGTATTCGGCTGCATTTCGATGTTCTGACCCAATTTAGATGCAATCGCCCTGGTGGGGGAGAGGGCGCAAGGGGCCCGATCTGGGAATATGAGCGCGTTCGGCTGTTTCTTCGATGTAACGATCGTTTTCAGCTGCTCGTATTCGCAATCGGCGTTTCAGTTCTTTTTCGAGGAGATGCATATATATGCTGGGGCTGACAGAGTTTCATTCGCCAGGCTGTGTAGATACAATTTGTTATATTGTCACAACTCTGAAAAAGGCCATCACTCCCACTCCCCGGGCGCCAGGACGGGCGCCCATCAGTGGCGGGACTGCAGGGGGTGTTGCTTTGGCGGCGGTCATGTAGAGGCTGGGGCGCGAACGCGGCCAAGAAGATTTTGGGACGCGGCCGGGGGTGGGCCGCGTGTGGCGTAACAGTGGAGGCAGGTGACTCGCGGCGTGCTGCCAGACCCAACTTTCGCGTGTTATCTTGGTCTATTTTCGCCCATTCCTATTCCGTAGCCGTAATCGCCGTCGGGATGGTCGGGCGTTCCCAGTTTCCAATAGCCCCTGGTTACCATCTGTTCCGAATGCAGGCCCCTGTCTTCAATAAGGTGGCGGCGAATGCGGCGCATGGCGCCGGCCTCGAGCGCCATCCATACGTATCCGCGGCTCGCGGGAATCCGGGCCTGCCTCACGGCCTGCTCGAGGGGGGCCCCGGCGGTGAGGCCCTCCGGCTCCCGGAACAGCCACTCCGGCAGGAGATCGGGAATGCCGGGAAGCGGGCGACGTTCTTGCTCGTCCGACACCTCGAATAGCGCGGTGATTTGCCGGTCGGGCAGTGTTTGCAGCACCTGGACGGCGGCCGGGATGCCGGTGTCGTCGGCGATCACGATGTACCAGTCGCCGTCCTGCGGCGGGTCCCAGCCGCCCCGCGGTCCGGCTACAGTGATACGGTGCCCCGGCCTGGCAGAGCGAAGCCAATTGGAGGCCGGGCTGTCGCCGTGAAGGAGCATTTCCACTTCGAGCTCCAAGGTTTCGGGGTTGTAGCGCAGCGGCGTGTAGGTGCGGAGGAAGGGTGGCGTTACGCCTTCGGCAAAGACCGGGCGACGGCCCTCTCGGCGCAGGGGCTGCGGCGTGTCGGCTACGCCTGGCGGAGGAAGTATCAGCTTGATGTGGGAACCTGCGTCGGCTGGTTCATACCCGGACAGTTCCGGGCCGTGCAGAACCAGGTTGGCCACCCGGGGCGTCAGCCATTCCAGGCGGCGGATTGAGACTTGATAACGTGGAGGCAGGCGGTGGGGCGCACTATGTAGAGGTTTACTCATCGGAATTTTCCTTAAACCGAACTGCTGTGGTCAATGGTCGGTGGCGAGAACTGCCTTGGTCGGTGGTCGGTGGTTCGCGTTGCGGTTCGGAACGGGTCGCGAGCCGATGGCGAAATAGGCCGCCACCGGTCTGTCCGCATAGGAGTGGACCGGAACCTCCAGGTCGTAAATCTCGGTCAGCGAAGGCCCTGTGATGATCTCTCCCGGGGCGCCGTCGGCAACGATTGCCCCGTCCTTCATGGCCACAACGCGATCGGCATGATAGCTGGCGAAATTGACGTCGTGCAGCACGATGACAATGGTCTTGTTGAGTTCGGTCGCGAGCCGGCGGATCACGCCCATGGTTTGCGATGCGTGGCGCATGTCCAGGTTGTTGAGCGGCTCATCAAGCAGCACGTAGTCGGTGTCCTGGCATAGCACCATGGCGATGAAGGCTCGCTGCCTCTGGCCTCCGGAGAGCCGGTTGATAGGTCTGCCGGAAAGCTCCGTCAGCTCCAGGAATTCGATCGCCTCTTCGACATGCCTACTGTCTTCGGCGGTGAGACGTCCTTGGGAGTGGGGGAACCGCCCGAATTCCACCAGTTCCTTGACGGTGAGGCGAACGGCGACCTGGTTTTCCTGGCGCAGAATCGACAGTTTCTTTGCAAGGACATTGCCAGCGGTGCGGGACACGTCCAGTCCGTCCACCCGTATTTCGCCTTCGTCTAGCGGCAGCAGCCGGCCAATCATTGAGAGCAGCGTGGACTTGCCCGCCCCGTTGGGGCCGACGAGGGCGTTTACGCCTCCGCCCGGAATGGTGAGCGACACGCTGTTCACCACCGTGTTCGGTCCGTATCGTTTGGTGACGCCGGAAAGCTCGATCAACGTCCTGCCTCCTTCAGCAGCAGCAGGATGAAGTAGATGCCGCCGATGAAACTGATAATCACGCTCAATCTGACCACTGACGCGAAGAGTTCCTGCAGGAGAAACTGCCCGCCTATGAGCGCGATTGCGCCGATCATCCCCGCGGCCGCGGGCGTGTACCGGTGGCGAAAGGTGCCGGTGAGCTGGTATGCCATGTTGGACACCAGGAGACCCAGGAACGCCACCGGGCCCACAAGGGCGGTCGACACGGAGACAAGCACCGCTATCGCGGCCAGGCACTGACGGACAAGCACCCGGTGATTCACCCCCAGGTTGATGGCGTGTTCCCGGCCTATGGCAACAGCGTCCAGCTGTGGCAGCAACGGGCGGGTGACAACGAAGATCACGACAACGGCCGCCGCCGATACCAGAAGCAGGTCCCTGTTCACCGTACTGAAGTTCGCAAACAGCAGGTCCTGCAGGGTCAAGAACTCATTGGGGTCAAGCACTCGCATGATCAGTGCGGTCAGGCTGGTAAATACTGTGCCGGTGATGATGCCCGCCAGGACGAGGAGGAACAGGTCGCGGTTCTCGCCGCCGAAGAGCAGCCGGTACAGGATGGCGGCGAAAGCCAGCATGATTCCCACTTCGATGCCGAACCGTAGCCGTACGTCCAGGGAGAGGAACGCCAGCGTGCCGAACAGGAAGGCGGCGCTGGTCTGGATCAGCACAAAGAGGGCATCGAACCCCATCAGGCTGGGAGTCAGGATGCGGTTGTTGGTTATGGTGTGGAGCAACACGGAGGAGTAGGCGACGGCAAATCCAACCAGCAACATGCCGCCCACCTTTCGTCCGCGCAGTTCGAGAGCAAAGGCCAGGGAGCCCTTGAGGTCGTAGGTCATGAACAACGCGGTTACCATGGCCAGCAAGATGCCAAGCAGCAGCAGGACCAGGGCCGGGCGACCGAATTCCGGCATCCCGCGGACGTTCGCGACCTGTGCCAGGCGCCGCCGGTCAACCAGCATTGAAACGGCTCCGAAGGAGGAGAGCAAGGAATATAGCGCCGCCCACGACGCCGACCACGGTCCCGACCGGAATCTCGTAGGGAAAGCGTATGGTGCGGCTCACGATGTCACAGACCAGGACGAAGAATGCGCCGCTGACAGCGGTTACGGGCAGCACGCGCCGCAGGTTGTCGCCCATGGCCATCGTCACCAGGTTGGGCACGACCAGGCCCAGGAAGGGTATGCCGCCGACCACGACCACGACCACCGCGGAAACGGAGGCTGCGAGCGCCATGCCGCCGTAGAGGACTCTGTGGTAGTTCACGCCCAGGTTGACGGCCACATCGCGGCCCATCCCTGCCAGTGTGAATCGGTTGGCGAAGAGGTACGCAGCTACGGTCATGGCCCCAACCAGGTACAGCAGCTCGTACCGCCCGCGCAGGATGCCGGAGAAGTCGCCATTGGTCCAGGCGCTGAGCGACTGCAGCAGGTCGTAGCGGAGGGCAAGAAAGGTCGCGGCGGCCTGAATCACGCCGCCCAGCATAATTCCAATCAGAGGAACCACGATGATATCGGCGTAGCGCAGCCTTTGGACCAGGGTCATGAACAGAGCGGTTCCGGCCAGAGCGAATATCACGGCGATGGTCATTTTGAGGAAGACGGAGACGCCGGCGAACCAGATGGTTGCGACGACCAGACCCAGGCTGGCCGCGTCAACCGTGCCGGCGGTGGTGGGGGCGACGAACCGGTTGCGCACCAGGCTCTGCATGATGAGCCCCACCACGCCCATGGCCGAGCCGGAGAGCAGGATTGCCGCCAGCCGGGGCACCCTGCTCTCCACGAACAGTAGCATCTTGGACGAATCGGCCTGAAGAAGGTCGGAGACGTTTATGTCGCTGACCCCGATGAAAAGCGACCAGGCCGAAACCACTGTGAGGGAGACCAGGGCCAGGCCCAGGAGGGCGGTATCCCGAATGCGTCCTGGCGCGGGTCGCGGGCCCCTGCGCGTGGACATCGCCTGCACTATTGCAGACCTGCCTCAACGTCTTCGACAACCTGGAAAAAGGCAGGAATGGATGTCCATGCAATGTACCAGTCGAACGAGTCCACATAGACGACGCGTCCGTTCTGCCACGCCGGCGTCTGCGCCACCAGCTCGTTGTCGAGGATTTCGTGCGCGGCCTTGCCTTCCTCGCCGATGGCCGAAGCGCGGTCGATGACGAACAGGACATCCGGCTGCATCTCGAGGATGTATTCGAAGGAGACGGCGTCGCCGTGGGTGGCGTCGCGTTCCAGGTTTTCGTCGGCGGCAGCGTACCCGAAGGTGTCGTGGACAAAACCGAAGCGGGAGCCGGGGCCGTAGGCGGTAACCTCCGCTCCCGTGGTCATCAGGATTAGGGCCCTGCCCGCGCCGGCCGCCTGGGCATTCACTTCCTGGACCTTCGCGTCAAGCTCGGCCAGGCGTTCATCAACCTGTTCTTCAACGCCGAAGATCTTGCCCATGTTGCGGTGCTGTTCCTGAAACTTGCTGTAGAAGTCTTCCCAGATTGTCAGGTCGACGGTGGGCGCGATTTCCTTCATATCCGGGTAGATTCTTGAAGAACGGCCTGCTACGATGATGAGGTCGGGCTCCAGGGCGTTGATCGCTTCGTAATCCGGCTCCCAGACGCTGCCCAACTCTTCAAAGGCGGGGTTGTTCAGGGCCTCGGCATACTTTTGCGGAACTGGCACGCCCAGCCCCAGCAGACCGGCAATTCCCTCCACGCCCAGGTCGTGCAGGGACAGAAGCGCGGCCATGTCGGCAACGACCACGGTACCGGGGTTGACCGGCGCTACGTCGGTTCCTGAGTAGTGGGTGATCTCCACCTCGGCAGGCGCCTGCGTATCTGTGTCGGCGGGCTGCGACGAGGATGCGGCGGTGGTGGCAGGAAGGGATACCGGCACACAGGCTGCTGCCATAAGGAGTCCGGTTATCAGCGCCGCCATGATTGCAACCCTGGGGAAGGCACTCATTTTCAACATTCATGTCCTCACTTTCTGGAGATGTACTGTTTTGAAACAACCAGGAAAGTTTAGCACAGGAAAAGGCTGAAATTCGCGGAATTCGGCGGCAGCTTTGTGCGGTATCTCTAAATGAAACTGTTAACCATGATTTAGTGCGGGGTTAACGGCGGTTGCGACGCCGGGGCATTCTTCTGGCCAAGATGACTGGGATGGTAAGCGGCTATGCGGCTTGTTGCGCGAAGAACGGCGGCGGGGAAGGGCAACGTCTTTATGATCTTCGGAGGGAGACGGAGGGCATCTTTTTGTGTGCGAAGGGGCGCGGAAAAACGTGTAGAGTGTCTTGATCTTCCCGTAGTGGCCTCTGAGCGGGGCAATGCGAAATTGGCGCGTGAGCGTGGGGGCCCACAAGGGGCGCTACAGGTGTTGCTGCTTCGCCACAGGCGGGGCGTGAAGACAAGTGGGGGAGTGGGAGAGAGAGCCGTGTCAGTCTTGGCGGCCGCGGAGGCGGGGGTCGAGGATGTCGCGGAGCCAGTCGCCGAGGAGGTTGGCGCCGAGGACGACGAGCATGATGGCAAGGGCGGGGAAGACGCTGGGATACCAGGCGGTGGTGATGAAGTCGCGGGCGTCAGCAACCATCTTGCCCCAGGTGGGGATGAGGGTGGATACGCCGAAGCCGAGGAAGCTGAGGGCGGATTCGGTGAGGATCATGCCGCCGAAGGAAAGGGTGCAGGCAACGATGACGGGGGCGACGGCGTTGGGGAGGATGTGGCGGAACATGATGCGGGCATCGCCGGCGCCGATGGCGCGGGCGGCTTCGACGAAGTCGCGTTCGCGGATGCTGAGGACTTCGCCGCGGATGAGGCGGGCGTAGCCGACCCACGCGCCGATCCCGAGGAAGAGGATGATGTTGAGAAGGCCGCCGCCGATAAAGGCGACTGCGGCGATGAGCAGGACGAGGAAGGGGATGGCGGTCTGGGTATCGGCGACGCGCATGATGATGTCGCCGGCAAGGCCGCCGCGGTAGCCGGCGATGAGGCCCATGACGATGCCGATCGCGAGTCCAACGACTGTGGCGGATGTGCCGACGAGCAAAGAGATACGCGAGCCGACGAGGACGCGACTGAAGACATCGCGGCCGAGGTTGTCGGTGCCCATGATGCCCTTGCCATTTTCGAAATCGAGCCAGATGGGGTCGGCGAAGGGGCTGCCGAGGTCGATGGCGATGGGGTCGTTGGGCGCGAGGAGGGGGCCGAAGATGGCCATGAAGGCGAACAGGATCAGGAGGAGGCCGCCGACGATTCCTTGCCGGTGCGTCCAAGCTTCTCCCCACCAGCTGCGGTGGGGGCTGCGGGAGAGGATGTGTCGTTGTTCCAGAACAGTTGACATCTGAGTTATTAGGGCTTATGCGCTTATGTCAGAACTGAGATTTTCAAGGTCAAAACCTTTTTCGTCCACGGGGGACCATGGAGAACACCTTTTGTCCGCGAAGGGCCGCTAAGGAAAGAGAAGAACACCTTTCTCTGTCCATAGATGGACGATGCGGTGTCCGGCCCGGATTGAGTGTGAGTATGAGGACAGCCACAAGGGGACAGGGGATAGGAGGAAGCCCCTACACTTGTCTGGCTCACGATTCGGGAATTGGTGGCGGCGGAAATGCTGATGCTCCCGGGTTGACTGTGGACGGGCGGCCATTAACTGTGCCTAACCCGCGGGTCGACCATGACGTAGACGATGTCCATGATGAGGAATGTAACGACCGTCAGGACAGAGAAGAGGATGACATCGAGAAAGACGACGGGATAATCTCGGGCCATGACGGATTGGGCCATGAGGTTGCCAACACCGGGCCAGGAGAAGACGACTTCGACGACAACGACGGTGCCGATGAGGTGGGGGAGCGATGAGAGTGTAACGGTGATGACGGATAGGCTGCCGTTGCGGAGGGCGTGGCCGAAGATGACGGCGCGTTCGGCGAGGCCTTTGGCGCGGGCGGTGCGAATGTAGTCCTGGCCGAGAGCTTCGAGCATGCCGGAACGGGCGATGCGGGCGACGGTGGCGATGAGGCCGGTGGAGAGGGTGACGGAAGGCAGGATGAGATGTTTCCAGGTGCCGACGCCGGAGGTGGGCAAGAGCCTGAGCTGGACGGAAAAGATGATGATGAGGACGATTGCGAGAAAGAACTGCGGCGTGACGATGCCGAGGACGGCACCCATGGTGGCGGCGGTGTCGATGATTGTGCCGCGGCGGAGCGCGGCGATGATGCCGAGGGGCAGGCCGAGGGCGATGCCGATGATGAGGGCGGCGGCGCCGAGGCGCAGGCTGTTGGGCAGGCGCTCAAAGATGACGGTGGTGGTGGGCACGCCGTAGCGGAAGGAGTGGCCGAAGTCGAGCTGGAGCGTTTTCTGCCAGAAGACGATGTACTGGACGTAGAGCGGTTTGTCCAGCCCCATTTTGCGGCGGACCTCCTGGTACTCCTCCTGGATCTCCTCGGGGTCGCGGTTGGGGTCGAGGTTGACGCCGAGGCTGGCGGGGTCGCCGGAGACGCGGATCAGGAAGAAGACCAGCGTGACGACCATCAGTATGACAAGGAGTGCCTGGAGCAGGCGGCGGATGACGAATGCGCGCATGGGAAGGGATGAGGAGAGAGCGAAGAGGAGTGAGGAGTAGAGAGAACCCCTCACCTGCCATCCTGGCGGGTTGCCGCCGGGCATCCAAGGATGGGGCCGGCGGCAACCTGTCTTCATGCCTGGAGCGATGCGGGCCAGGCTTCCTCTCTACTCACTCCTCTTTACTCTTTTCTCGGTGTTTCCTATTCGGTCGGGATGATGATCTCGAACGATCTGCTGAAGCTCAGTTCCGGCAGGCCGGGGCTGAGCGCGTAGAGGGCCGGGATGGTGTAGGCGTGCAGTGCCTGTGCGTTGTCGCAGATGTAGGCGGCGATGTCTTTGACGACGGCTTCGCGTTCGACGGGGTCTGCGATGACGCTCTTGGCGTCTCTCATTTCAAGGAATCCGGGATCGGGCGAGGTGTCGCCAACGGGGCCCCACATGGAGGTCGTGTTGTCGGCGAGGTACCAGTTGAGGCCGATGTTCATGATGGGCGGCAGGGTCTGGTCGATCAGCTCCTGCAGCCAGACGGAGGATTCGGGGTATTCCATTTCGACGATGATGCCGACCTGGGCCCACTGCGCGGCGAGAGCATCCATGAAGGTGCGGTCGCGGAAGTAGCGGCCGGTGGTGGCGGAGCCTGTGATGGTGAAGCCATCGGGGTAGCCGGCCTCGGTGAGCAGCTCTTTGGCCTTTGCGGGGTCGTAGGGGTAGGTCTGGACGTCCGGGTTGTAGCCGAAGCCGCCGGGGGCGACGATCTGGCAGTCGAGCTTGGTGCCAAAGCCGCCGGCGATGGTGTTCCACATGCCGTCGAGGTCGACGGAGTAGAGCATGGCCTGGCGGACGCGCACGTCATTCAGGATTTCGTTGCGGCCGTAGATGTTGATGCCGACGTACATGCTCTGCATGCTGTCGCCGGCGTAGAGCTCGAACCCTTCGGCGGTGAGGCTGTCGATCTGGTCGGGCGGCACGTGGGCGGCGATGTGAATTTCACCGCTCTGGAGGGCGGCGACGCGCACGGCGGCTTCCGGCATGTGACGGAAGGTCACTTTTTCGATGACGGCCGGTCCGTCGGGGTGGTCTTCCCAGCGTTCGAGGGTGATGTAGCTGTCGCGCTGCCAGGAGGAGAACTTGTAGGGGCCGGTGCCGACGGGCTCTTCGATGTAGCCGTCAAGGCCGACCGCTTCGAGGTGGTCGGGCGCGAGCGGCATGTGGTTGGCGAAGAGGTTTGCCCAGCGATCGATGGGTTCTTTCAGCGTGAACTCCATGGTGTAGTCATCGATGACTTCGTAGGACTCGTAGTCGTTGAGCTGGCGGAAGGACCAGGTGAACTTCTGCGGGTCGGCGTCGCGGAGCAGCTCGAAGGTCTTGGCAAGGCCGGGCGCGGTGAGGATTTCGCCGTTATGGAATTCGATGCCTTCCTTGATAACGATACGTACATTGACATCGCCAACCAGTTCCATTGATTCGAGCAGGACCGGCTCGATGGCGCCCGTCTCTTCATTAAGTTCGGCGAGTGTCTCGTACAGCAGTTTGGAGAAGATGCGGGACTGAAGCGATGGGACGGTGTTGCCCACGAGCGTTACGGGCAGGGCACCCATGCCGATAATCATCTCTTCCGGGTAGCCTTCCTCGGCCGGCTCGGCCATCTCGTCGGCGGCCATGTCCCCGGACTGGGCGGCGCCGGGGTCGGCGGCGACACAGCCGGTCATGACGAGCAGGGCGAGGAGCGCGGCTAGGATTGAGAGTGTGCGGATACGTCGTGCGAGCATTCTTTACTCCTGTGCGGGTGTGAGGGTTAAGGGTCGTTTACGGCACAGATCAGGTGGCGTGTATGACGCCGTTTTGTGGAGTCGTGCAAGGTGTACACGCCAAATGCGGATTATACACGATTGTTGCGATTGTGGATAAATGGGAAAGCAAGTTGGGATTTTACTGACTGGGGGTCGGGACGGCAGGACTGTTGGCAGTGAAATGACGGCGTGTTCGTTAGGGGGAACCAGGCGGACAGAAGGGTGTATTCTTATGAATTATGGTAACTATGATCGCGGGATGTAGCAATCTTTTCGAGAACTCAATCACCTTTTGCGCCTTGCGAAAAGAGTGACCAACCAAACAGACAGGACGGTGAAAGAAGCCCAGAAGACGAAGGGTTGCACGAGTATCCCGCTGATAAACAGCCACGCGATTACGAGAACCGGTAATCCGGTTATGAGGCTGACCGGAGCTCTGCTAACGAACGGGCGCAGCTGTTGGGGGGCAGGTCAGTGTGGAAGGCGGCGTTCTTGAGGAGAGCAAGGGCGTGGGCGCGCAAGGATTCGAAGTCTGCGGGGTGGGAGAGGGATTCCTGCCAGGCGCGGGTGCGGAGGATGCCTTCTTCGAGAAGGTAGTTGGTGAAGAGCTGGCCGGGCAGTGGTTGCGGTTTGCGGGGTAGTGTACCCGCGGGGCGGATGTTGCGCCGGCTCGGGGGTGTCTGAACTGTGATATGTGGTGGCGGCGTGGCTGGGGGAATGTCTGGGAGGGGGTTTTGTTGGAAGGCGGGCGGGGAGATCGTTGCATTTGTGTTGTATTTGTGCCCATTTCATCGTTTGTATGCCAGTATCATGTCGTGGGGAACATTTCCTGTGGGGGCGGCGTCATCTATTTAAGCCCGCAAACCGACCAATTTGAGCAGGCGGGAAACGAAAGGAGACACGAAGATGAAAAGGTTGCGCTTATTCGCCGCTCTCGTAGTTCTAATCGCCGCGTTCGCGGTTCCGGCATCAGTGTTTGCTCATCCGTCCAGCGTGGGAGACGGCTATTGCAAGTTCCCGGACGGCACCCTTACACCCGGCCATTGCAGTGCTGCGGATCACGCCAATGGTGGGCATGATACGCACATTCCTTCTACACCCAACAGCAATCCTCCGGGTGGCGGCAACACTCCCAACGGCAACCCTCCCAATGGCAATCCTCCAGGCGGCAACCCGCCGGGCGGCAATCCTCCGGGCGGCGGCAACCCCCCCAATGGCAACCCTCCGGGCGGCGGCGGCGGAGGCGGAGGTGGCAGTTCCGATTCGACGCCGGTTTACACGGGGATCGGCTGTCACATAACCCACGCGGCCAGGCCCGCCCAGATATGCTCTGTCGAAGGCGGTTTGCAGTACTGGTTCATTGGCGCGGACGGCAGCGCGCAGCCGGGCCCCTTCTTGCCCGATTCGCCCAGGATTGAGCGATATGAGGGAACCAACCCCATGACCGGCAAGTCGGTAGTGATCGACTATGTTGTCGAGGGGGAACAAACGCTGTTGCGTGTGAGCACGTATTATCCCGACAACGAGTATGACACGAACAAGCCTTATATCTTTACGCTTGATCCGGGTCACACGGTGACCTATATCAGCTGGTAGTAGAGTTCATTGCAGGCGAGGGGAAGAGAGCGGCCTGTCCATGGGAGTGGGCAGGCCGCTCTTTTTTGCGTTGTGTCCGGCTCCGTGACGCAGGTTGCTGCGCAAGGGGGAGGGCATCCACAAGGTGCGCCCTGCATTTTCTTTCGTGTAGCCAACTGAAGGGCAAAACAGATCGCTGCAGTGCATGATAACCGATTTCAGTCCTTTCGGCGTCGGGACTGGGGAAGAAGAGGGGGCCGGGATCGTCGTGATCCCGGTCCTGTGCGCGTCTGGTTGGGGGCAGTTTGAATATGGACATGATGTTGGCGCAAAAAGCGGCCCATTGCCATAAAGGACATATTTTGATCGTGTATTCTGTAGAGGCTGCTGGCTGGCAAGGCAGGCCTCGGTGTCCGGTCGGGCGTTCTGCATGGCAGGCGTCTTGGCGGGCGGGATGCGCGGAGCGATCACGTAAGAGTCCTTTCGCGGTAGCGGGGTCATGATGTTAGAGGTTTCCTACCGGACTCTTGTCATAGGACCGGGAAGGACTTTCCCGGACGGCGAACTAACCAATAACTGAGAGGAGGCGTTCATGCTTTCCATCGAACTGAATGCAGCAATGAGGAGCGGTTCGGAAATCGCGGAGCGTATCAGGCTTAATCTGGCGCTGCATGCTATCGCGCAAGGGTATACCTTGGAGGAGTTCAAGTCATGCATTCGCGTCTGCGCCGGCAACGCTGCCGTGTTTCCGGATGATGTGTTTCATAACTGGCCTGACATGCCGGGACACAGTCCTCGCAATCATGATCTGTTTCGCAGGGCGTTCCTTGCATCTCTTGCATATCTTACATCGGACATCAATGAATCGGGGTGGGGTCGAAGGAGCCGGATCATGAACAGCTTACGCGTATTTTGAGGAAGAGCGGTCTTCGGGTGGAGGGTTGGGGGCGCCCACAGGGGGCGCCCCCGCGGAGCGCGTCAGATCAGGTGGAGGATGGTTTTGCCATGCGGTAGCCGACGCGTGCTTCCGTGAAGATGTAGGTGGGGTTTTGTGCGTCGTCATCCAGTTTTTGGCGCAGTCTCTTGACGACGGTGCGGACGACGCCTGCGCCGCCGGAAGGTCCCTGGTTCCAGACTCGTTGCAGCAGCTGGCCGTGGGTCAATACCAGGCCGGCATTGGTCGAGAGCTCGAAGAGCAGCGAATATTCGGTCGCGGTGAGGACGACCGGTTGCCCGGCCAGGGCCACGCGGCGTTCAGTATAGTTGATCACCAGATCTTGCAAAACATAGTTTTCGGGTTGCCCGAGGTAACCGATGCCGGCGCGCTGGCGCAGGGCCGATCTGATCCGTGCGGCCAGTTCTGTGGGTGAGAAGGGTTTGACCACGTAGTCGGCGGCGCCCATGTCGAAGGCCTTGGCGATGACGTTTTCCTGGCCGTAGGCGGACAGGAAGATAACAGGGAGCGCTGATTTGTCCAGGATATTTTTCATCAGTTCGATCCCATCGAAGCCTGGCAGCATCATATCCAACAGGACGAGATGGGGTCTTTCTTGCGCGATCAGGCGGTCGACATCCTCCGGTTCTCCGGTCACTATGGGGTCATAACCGGACTTGGCGAGGCCGTCGCGGATATATCTGAGCGCGTGGGGTTCGTCGTCCACGACGAGGATGCGCGTTCGATCTTGTGTTTCGTTTCCGGGTCCGGCGGCGAAGGGCGCGGGTTCGGCAGCGCCGGTTGTCTCTTTTTCTTCGGTTATTGGGACTGTAAAGCGAAAGCACGCGCCCTGGCCGGGGCCGTCACTTTCGGCCCAGATGCGGCCCCCGTGCGCTTCCACGATGCCTTTGCAGATGGCGAGGCCGAGCCCCGAGCCTGCGAGGTCGCGCTGCTGGTCCTTCTCGTCGACGCGGGAGAACTTTCTGAACAGGAGCGGGAGCCGTTGGGCGGGTATGCCTCTGCCTTCGTCGGCGACAGAGACGACCACTTGAAACTGTTTCTGCTCGGCGCGTACGGTGATGGTCGACAGTTCGTTGGAATATTTGGCCGCATTGGAAAGCAGGTTGCTGATGACCTGGACGATACGGCGTCTGTCTGTCAAGACCTGGGGCAGGTCCGGGGCGATGTCGATGTGAACTCTGTTTGTGCGGCCTGCGCTCATGAACATGATGCGGGCTTCGTCCACGAGGGCGGCGATGTCGGACGGCTGCGGGGCGACGGAGAGAGTGCCGGTTTCGATGCGAGCGACATCGAGCAGGTCGCGTATGAGGCTGCGCATGCGGTCGGCCTGCTCGGAGATGATGCGGTGGAACTGGCGAATTTCGGCGGGGTCGAGGGAGGATGCTTCGTCCAACAGGGTGTTTGCGGAGCCTTTGATTGAGGTCAGCGGGGTCTGCAGCTCGTGGCTCACCATCCCCATGAATTCGGCGCGCAGCCGCTCCAGTTCTTCAATCGGCGTCATATCCTGCATCGTCACGACAACCGATTCGACCACGCCCTCCTGCGAGTGGATGGGCGTGGCGTTGATCAGCGCCTTGACGCTGCGGCCGTCGGGGACCTCCATGACGATCTCTTCAAGACGTACGGTCTCGCCGGTGCTGAGCACCTGGGCCAGGGGGAACTCGTTGAGGGCGATCTCGCGTCCGTCGGCGCGGCGGCAGGTAATGACTTCGAGGAGCGCCTCCGGTGGGCGGCCGGGCATCTGGAGGCTGCTGACGATTCTCTTGGCCTCTCGATTGAAGGAGACCGGGACCCCAGCTTCTGCGTCTAACACGACCACGCCGACCGGCGAGGTGTTGATCAGGGTTTCGAGGTCGTTCCTGGCCCGCCGCTCTTCGCGGTAGCGACGGGCATTGGCGATGACGAGCGCGGCCTGGCAGGCAAACATGACCAGTGTTTCTTCATCTTCGGACGTGAATTCCTGATTAGGTCCTAACACGGCGAGGAAGATGTTGCCGACGCGCTTTCCTCCGTGGTGGATAGGCGCGGCCAGGAAGGAGACCGGGGCACTCGCGCCCCCGGGCAGGGGCGGTTCGGGAAGGTTGAAGGCCCTGATATGGCCGATCAGGTCGGGCAGGCGAAGCGGTTCGGGGATATTGCCGAGGTGTTCGAAGAGATGCAAAGCATCGGGCAGGTCCCACAGGCCCTGGGCTTCCTGGGAAGTCATGCCGGAGGAGAGAAAGTCGTCGGCCTGGCCTGTTTCGTCGAGGAGGGTGAGCACGCCGACGCGGGCGCCGGTGAGAGAGCAGGCGGAGTCCAGGACGCTTTGCAGGACGGCGTCAAAGTCGAGGCTTTCGTTGATACGCAGGCTGGCGCTGCTCAAGCGGGAAAGGCGGTCCCGCAGGGCTTCATTTTCTTGCAGGAGTTTGTCGGCGGATTTCATCTTTGTCTCCTTACGCAACATTGAGGCGCGCCGCGGCAGGGCGATTGCATCTAAATTGGGTCAGAACATCGAAATGCAGCCGAATACTCTTCCAGGTCGGGGTAAGACACAGGGAAATGTACGAAAGATGGCACGTAGACGGAGAATTTAACTTATCTCGCCGACTGAGGGCC
>JAJDZJ010000108.1 GCA_022824685.1 Caldilineaceae bacterium | reverse complement strand
CGCCTACACACAGGAAGACCTCGACACACTCAGAAACGACGCGCTGCAATACCGCTTCCCCAAGGAAGAACTGCCATACGTGATCGAAATGACGAAAGAGATGCGTGACGAGATGGAAGCAGCCCGGACTGCGCTCACCAGCGGCGCCGAAGACGCCCCCGAGCCCCTGCGCGACCCCCTGACCGGACAGCCCATGGACAGGCTGCCCGCCCGGGCCAGGACCGGCGTCGTCCCCGAAACCGGCGAAGTCGAAACCGACCCTGATGTCCTGGAGGACCAGGTGCGCCAGGCCGGGGACCTGATTCGCCTCCTCGAGAACCTCTATCTGGATGACGAATACGAAAGAACGCAGGACGAACTTCACAACCCGGACGCCCCCAGTGGCGCCGTAATCAACCACCAGCCCGTTCCAACCTCCTGACCTGGGAAGGTCGGAAAACAAATAGCATATAACGAACTCCTGCCGCCCCTCCGCGCGGCAGCGTAACCCCCTTCCCACCATCCTGCCGCCCCACCCGCTGCAACGCCCATTAGACCGCCCAGCCCCCCCCTCAACACCTCGTCAGACGCTCGCAAACGCCCATTCATCGCCCGTTCATCGCCCATTCATCACTCGCCCTGGCCCCGATTCGCGTCCCTTCGCGGATCCCCGCCCTTTTCCACCTCCAATCTCTCACAAACGCTCGCAAATGCTCGGGAACACTCGTAACACTCACCAACACTCACAAACGCTCGTAAACGCTCACAAACACTCACAAACACTCACAAACACTCGTAAACGCTCACAAACACTCACAAACACTCGTAAACACTCACAAACACTCGTAAACACTCACAAACACTCGTAAACACTCACAAACGCTCGTAAACACTCACAAACGCTCGTAAACACTCACAAACGCTCGTAAACACTCACAAACGCTCGGGAACACTCGCAGACGCTCAAGAACACTCACGAACACTCATGAACGCTCGTAAACACTTACGAACACCCACCACGCCCTCACACCATCCCCTTCGCGCACCACAAAGGCGCTGCCCTCCTCCGTGTCCCTTCGTGGATCAATCTGCCGTTGCCGTCTGCCGTTGCCCTCCTCCGTGCCCCTCCGTGGATAGAAAGCTGTTGCCGTTCGCCCTTGCCGTTCCCCGCCCTTCCCCTGGCCATCTTACGCAAACTGGCCCTGAACCTCCTACGCAATGAGAAAAGCGCCAAAGTCGCTATTGCCGCCAAACGTAAACGAGCTGGTTGGAAAACTGACTATCTGCTGAATGTTCTCTCCCAATAAAATTCGATTGCCCTGGGGGTGTCCCCCCCGCACAAGGGAAGCCGCTTGCGGCTGACCGCCCCAAAGCGAGGAGAGAGGGGAGAGAAGTGAGGAGAGAGAGAAAGACAGGTAAGCGCGAGGAGCAGGGTAGTTTAGGCGAGTTTTGGGGCTATCGCTGGGAGATCTCATTGAATCCTGGAGCCTGCTTTTCCAGGCAGCCACACATCTGAACTGCGCTCAGCGAAGTCGTAGGCGAGAAGGAGCGGGCCCGGACACGCGCAGGCTGCTCCGGCCATGACGGAAAAACGGTGGGTGTGTTAAAATGCGCAGCATGATTGACAGGACGATAAGACGCAAGGAAAGGATGTCACCCTCGGAGACGACCGTCGTCGTTGCCATGAGCGGCGGTGTCGACAGTTCGGTGGCGGCGGCGTTGCTGGTTGAGCAGGGATATCGCTGCATTGGCGTGATGATGCGCCTTTGGGCCGAAGTGGCAAGCGGCGAGGGATCCGGGAACAAGTGCTGTGATGAAGAGAGCGTTGCGGATGCGCGGCGGGTCGCAGACCGGCTGGGCATACCGTTCTATCTGATCAATGTCGAGCGGCCCTTCAAAGAGAAGGTCGTGGATTTCTTTATCGAAGGGTACAGCGCCGGGCTGACGCCGAATCCCTGTCTCGCATGTAACCGGCACATAAGATTCGACTATCTGCTCAACTATGCGCGGAGGCTGGGGGCAGATTTCCTGGCGACGGGGCACTACGCCCGGCTGCGGCGGGAGGCGGACGGTCGAGTACTTCTGCTACGGGGTGTGGATACCCAGAAGGACCAGTCCTATGTGCTGAGCGTGCTGGGGCAGGCTGAGCTGCAGGATCTGCTCTTTCCGGTTGGGGATATGCCGAAGGAGGAAGTCAGACGGATGGCGGCGGCGCGCGGGCTGCCGATTCACAGCAAGCACGATTCGATGGATCTGTGTTTTGTTGTTGACGACGACTACCGGCGCTTTCTGACAGACTGGGCTCCTGATGCGATGGCCGGGGGCGATATCGTGGACGTGGATGGGAAGGTGGTTGGCAAGCATCGCGGGTTGCCTAACTATACGGTAGGCCAGCGGAAGGGTCTTGGCCTGAGCGGCTCGGCTTCCGCTATGTACGTGGTCTCGTTGGAGCCTGAAAGCAATGAACTGGTTGTTGGGCCGTCCGAGGCGCTGGGCAGGTTGGAGCTCGTCGCAAGAGATGTCAATTGGACATCAGGCGAGCCGGTCGCGGAAGGCAGCCGGGTACAATGTCAGATCCGCCATACGGGCCGTCCGCTCGACTGCAGGGTTTGCCCGCTGCGGGACGGCAGCGTTCGGGTGACATTCGATGAGCCGGCGCGCGGCATCAGTCCCGGCCAGGGCGCGGTCTTTTATGACGGGGCTCGTTGTTTGGGTGGGGGGTTGATCGCCAGGGAGGAAGCGGGCAACGCGAGGCCGGTTGGGCCCGAGTTGGAGCGGGCTGAGCTTGCGTCATAGGGAGCGGGGAGGTACACGACTGGTTCCTGGTACGCCGATCACATCACTTATTCTTAGTCCGGCAGTCCTGTTGGGTACACTGCTTGTCACGGGCTATGCCAGCATATTTCATCTGTGGACAGGACGGTCGCTACGCGAATTGCCGCAGTTTATCGTCGTGGCCGGGTTGGGATTTGCGCTGGGCCATTGGGTTAGCGAAACGTTACAGTGGGAAACTCTACGAATTGGTCAGCTCAGCCTGTTGGAGGCGACACTGGCTTCAGTATTTGCCCTGATCCTGATGAGGATTGTTCTGCCTTGAGGGCGAGATTCCTTGCCGTGTGGTCAGGGAAATGGTCTGTTCAACAGGAATTGGACGGCACGACCGACTGAAATAGGAGAGCGTCGTGGTAAGCGCCACGGTACGGGATATCGCCATCATTCTTGTGGCATTGGAAATCCTCATCATGAACGCGCTGCTGGTGGTCCTGATCTGGCAGGTGTGGCGCCTGGTCAAGATGATTGGAGCGGAGATGAAGCCGGTGATCAAGGACGGCCAGGAGACAGTCGGCACGGTAAAGGGTTCAGCCGAATTCGTGAGCGGCAGTTTCATCAGTCCTCTGATCACGACGAGCAGCAGGCTGGCAGGCATCTGGCGTTCCGTAAACGTAATCAGGTCGGAGCTGAAGAGTTCGATGGGTGAGTTCACGCCGACAAGACGGCAGCAGCGGGCCACCGGCCCTGATTCGGCTTCGGAGACGACGCAGGGCACGCCCCCAGCCACCTGATTAGAGACGTTTCAGTGGATTGTGGTCGGCGGTTGGTGGGCAGAGGGGATTATCAAGAGGAGGCAGGTAGGGGTTCGGCGCCAATGTTGGCCTGAACCTTTCTTTTTTCTGCACCTGCGGGGAAATGGAGGCGGACGATTGCGTGAGGTCTCCCCGAACGAAGGAGGCTTGCGGTTGACCATCCGAAGGATGGTCTGTGAAGTGGAAACCAGGGGCGAGAGGGGTGGCATGAACTACTGGCAAACGAGTTTAGTTCGATTGCGCGGCGTTGAACCGGAGGACGGTGATGTATTCTGGGAATGGAATCAAGACAGTGAGATGGCCCGGAATCTGGAGTTCGTGTGGCCTCCTGTTTCGAATGCGCAGGTGCGTGCGTGGGCGGAAACCGAGGCGAAGAGAAAGCTGGAGGATGACTCATTCAGGTGGGTGATCGAAAATCTGGAAGGCACGCCGGTCGGCTTCATACACACACATAACTGCCAACCTCGCAATGGTATGTTTAAGTACGGAATTGGTATCGCGGCGCCGCACCGGTGTAAGGGCTATGCAAGAGGGGCGGCACTGCTGGTGCTTCGCTACTACTTTCAGGAGTTGCGTTACCAGAAGGTTACGGTCCAGATGCACAGCGCAAACGACGCCTCGCGTGCGCTGCATGAAGGGATGGGCTTTGTGCGTGAAGGAGCGGTGCGGCGTGCGATATTCACGGATGGTCGTTACCTGGACGAGCTGTATTACGGCATGACGGTAGAGGAGTGGCAGCAGCGTTACGGTGTGGGGGAAGGATGATACGCGAGCTCAGCGCCCGGTACCTTGATCCGTCGTCGGCCGAGTGGTCGGGTCAACTTCGGGCGATGCGAGAACAGTTGGGGGCGCGCCCGTCGTTGCTTCCTCACCACTTTCTGGAGACTGTTCTACCCAGAATAGGGGGAGCGTGCGTCGCGATTGTTGCCGGCGAGGCCGAGGACGGCGAGACGCCCTGCGGCTATTCTTTTCTGTTGCCACGCGACCCCAAGGGAGGCGGTCCGATGTATACGCTGCGCTATGAGCAGGCGGCGGGAGCCCCGGCGTTGGGAGAAGAGGAGATTTCTGGCGCGGTCGCAGAGGCGCTGCCGAGCTTCCAGAGGAGCCTCTTTTACCGGCCCGAGGGCGCGCACGTTTTCGCGCCGACGCACATTGAAATTGAGGGCGTGGATTGCGGGCGCGCCGACGAGGGAGAGGCAGAAGAAATCCGGAGGCTGCAGAAGGCAATCTGGCGCTGCCATTCTGAAGGACTGTACCCTAGCGACTTGCACTGCGCGGAAGGGGGCACGGGTTGTTCACTGGTGGCACGCGTCGACGGGGCGCTGGCAGGTTTTCTGCTGGGTTTCTACAGTTTTGCCCCGGCGCCGGTTGGGCTGCCGCTTGGAGGGTACAGGCAGGACCTGCAGCTGGAATCGCAGTTGCTGGCGGTGGCGCCTGGGATGCGGAGGCGGCGAATCGGCCGGTTGCTCAAACGACTGCAGGCCGAGCAGGCCCGGGAGATGGGAATTGACTTGATTTGCTGGACGACGGACCCCCTGCTCTACGGCAACGCGCTGCTCAATTTCACGCGTTTGGGCGCAGTTGCCTGCGAATTTCAGCGCAGTATGTATTCGTTTCGCAATGAGTTGAACCGGGTGGCGGCAGCGCGGCTGAAACTTACGTGGCTGGTAAGCTCGCGGAGGGCACGGATGATGTGGGAAGAGGGTAAGGGCGGAAGTCCTCTTGAAGTCGACGGCGACACTCAAGTGGACGTGGTCAACCGGGGAGCGACTGAGCCGGATTTCGGCGCTGCCGGCGCACGTATCGCAATCGAGATTCCTGCGGATTGGGTCGAACTCCAGCGGAGAGACCAGATGGCGGCGCAAGCGTGGCGGGATGTTACGAGCCAGTTGCTAGAGCACTATTTGGGTGTGCGCCCGGGCCAGTACATCCTGACGGGCACCGGATCATTTGGTTCCCGGCGCTATCTGATAGGTGACCGGGTGGACAGCAGGCTTTTGGACGAACTATTGGCGCCGGCAGAGTGAGAGGGTCCAGCGAAATCGGATTCTTCCGCCACCCATGACATGGTGTATCCAGCGGCGTGAAAAGGGCGTCAGATCAGAAGGCTGTCGATTTCGACATCGTGGCGCCTTTTGCGGGATTGAATGACAGCGCGCTGTCGAAGGACGCGCGGGAGGCCGAGCAGGCCTGCGATCTGACCGCGCATGCGGGCGCGGGCGGCGGTTCCCCTGTAGTTGCGGAGCGCGTCGGCGGCGATATCGAGTTGGGCTATGACGATATGGGGGGCGTGGGCCAACAGGAGTGAAGAGGGCATGTTCTTTGCGATGGTCCAGATGGTATTGCGGCCGACGTAGAAGCTGCTCAGTTCGTCGCCGCCGCTGCCGCCCAGTTTATGGTAGATGTGGGCTGTGGGCGCGAAGACGGTCTGCCAGCCCAGGAGTTGAGCCCGGAACGAGAAGTCCGCGTCTTCGAGATACATCCAGAACTCCTCATCGAAGCCTTTGAGGGCATTCCAGAGTTCACGGCGCACAGCCATTGCGCCGCCACAGCCGCCAAACACATCAACGGAGTGGTCAAACTGTCCGCTGTCGATGGACCAGACGCCGCGGTTGCGAGGAATGCCGTCGCGGCCCATCATGTCGCCGGCAGTATGGATGCGGTCGCGTTCTTCAAAGAGGAGGAGTTTGGCAGCGATAATTCCGGCCTCGGGGAAGTTGCAGACCGTCTTGGCCAGCTCGGCGAGAAAGTCCGGGGCGGGCTGGGTGTCGTTATTGATGAGCACGAAGATGCGGCCGCGGGCGGAGTTGGCGGCGGAGTTTACGGTGGCTACGAATCCCTCGTTTTCCCACCTGGCGAGCAGGCGCGTATTGCCGGCATTGGCTTGCACCCAGGCCACGGAGTCGTCGCTGCTGGCATCGTCGGCGAAGATGGTTTCGAAATCAGTGAAGGTTTGGGACTTCAGTCCTGCGAACAGGTCTGGCAGATAGCGGCGGCCGTTGAAATTGGGAATGAGCACTGAAAAAAACGGTGCAGGCTCCGCTTGCCGGTCTTCCGCTTCCACTCTTGCGGTTACCCCATTCTCTTTCATCAAAGCACCCACTTTACAGGTTGAGCCAGGTTCGGACGTATTTTCTCAGCGCGTCCCGCCAGTCGGGCAGAGTGATGCCCAGGGCCGATCCGGCCTGATTGACCAGGACGGCGTGCGGAGGCGGCACTGATTTGCGCGGCCAATCACGCGCGTTGATTGGTGAAACGGGCAGCGATTCTCGCTCGGTCAGGCGCATCAGCTCTACGGCCCAGTCGTAGCGGCTGGCGAAGCCGTCGTTTACGAAGTGGTAGACACCAAAGCGCTGGGTCTCGATCAGCTGTGCGATGGCCGCGGCAACGTCCGAAGCGCAGGTGGGGTTGCCGAACTCATCTCTGACCACGCGCAGGGCGCCGTGCCGGTCAGCAGCGGCGCTGATTTTGGTTGGGAAGTTGTTGCCGCCTGCGCCGTAGAGCCAGGCGACGCGGACAATGTAGAGTCGGTCCAGGACAGAGGCCGCGGCATTTTCACCGGCGGCCTTGCTACGGGCGTATACGCTGCCCGGCGAAGTTTGTTCATACTCGTGATAGAAACGGCCCGCAGTTCCGGCGAAGACTTCGTTTGTGCTTATTTGAACTAGAGCGGCATCGCAGCGAGCGCACCCTTCCGCCAGATACTTGGGGCCGAGGGCATTGACGGCGAACGCGAAATCGGGGGCGTCTTCGGCTCCGTCTACGTCGGTCCAAGCGGCGGCGTTGACGAGAATATCGGGGCTGACGGCTGCGACCGCGTCAGCGATTGAAGGGTCGGCGATGTCATAGCGGGGGCGCGTCCAACAGGTCAATTGGGCGGAGGAGGCGAACCGGGCTGCCAGGGCCTGTCCAAGTTGTCCGTTCGCGCCAGCAATCAGGATATGCGGCATGGTGGTGGTTGGCGGTTGCGGCCGGAGGCCGCGTATGCGGTGGCAGGAAAAATGCCCTGCTGCGTCACAGTATACCTGAGTATTGGTTCGCGGCGGAAAGATTGGTGATGGACGGGTGGGGCGGGACAGTTCAGTTTGAGGTAGGTTCCTGGTCGAGGAGGGTCTCAATGAGTTCGGGTAGGCGATTCCGAAAGGGGAAGAGATCGTTGTAGCCTACGTGGCCCCCGTGGGGCAGGATGTGGACCTGCAGCAGGGGGTGCGGAGGGAGCGCGGCGATGTCACAGGGGGGAATGATGGGGTCGTTGGCTGCTGTAAGGATGGACAGAGGTGTGTTCAGGTCGTGGATTTGACTGGGTTTGACACTGTAGGCGTTGAGGTATTCTTCCACACCGTTGAAGTGGGCCCCGCTTTTTGTGAGGCAGTCTGTCATTTCCCAGATGGTCGGAATTGATCGGAGGGGCGTAAAATCGTAGAGTTCGGGAAAGAGCTCCTGTTTCTTGCGCAGCGAGTCGAGCCAGCGGCGGCGGAAATAACGGCGCAAGAGTGGATGGTTGTCGAGGAGAATACAGGCGCGGCGGGGGTTGAGAACTGGATTGATGGCAATGGCCCTTCGCAGATTTGGAATGGGTCGACGGGCATGGCGCAGCGCCATGCGGACTGCAAAACTGCCGCCGAGGGATGCGCCGATGAGGAAGAATGGCCTGCCTGCGGCGAGAAGTCCGACCCGCTGGGTGACGGCGTGGACTTCCTCGATCAGGGTGGCAAAGAAGATTCCCCGGTTGAGGTGGTGTGTCGGCCCGTGGTCGCGCAGATTGAGACGCATGACATCATATCCTGCGCGAACCAGGGCGCTGCCCAAGACAAGATTGTAGGCGGAGTGGCTATCGCCTTCCCAGCCATGCAGTAGCATTGCCAGGCCTTTAGACAAGGATGCCGTGTGGGGTGGCGTGCGGAAAGTCACTGAGGCAGGCGTGTAGAATCCGAGCAGGCGCACGGCCCGGTCTGGGTCGAACATGGAGTGATCGGGCCCGGCATCGAACAGAACCATTTGTTGGTCTCGATTGACGAGAACGGCGTCTGGGGGAAGGCGCCGGCTGATGATGGTTTGCAGGTTGCCGCTGCGGAGTAAGGGATGCGGCCGGTAGAGGTTGGCTGGGTTGGTCAGCCATGGCTGCCGCGGATGATATCCGTAAGTTCTCATTTTAGGGCGTGGCAGAGGATACAGTTCAGGGCGCGCAGTTCTGAATTCAATTGGAGACATTGTACGATATTAGGGGCCCAAATCCGGAAATTCTTATCGACATTTGTAGTCTTTGCGTAGTAGACTATTGTACGTTACAATTCAATGATATTATTCCCGCGCCGATCGCGAGGTCAGTTCGGCTGGCTGTATTTCTGTGGCAGCCGGCGGCTAAACCATTCATTCAAACGCCGCCTCTGCCCTGTTGATATGTACTGTATTGGAAAAAGAGGTCTCATACTATGGTCAATCAGTTAGCGCGCCTTGGACCTGAGGCGATTGGGGTTCATGCCGACGGCATGTCAACGGCGGCCGTCGAATCGCCTCCTCTGGAGTCCTACCTGAACGGAAGCAGTGAGCTGGTCGATCCATTTTCGCAGCGAATCGAAGCCTGGTGGGAACGGACGGCAGAGGCGAAGGCCAGCGAGCACTACTACTATTTTCAGGCGGTAGATGCCCTGGAAGGGCCGTGGGTCCATACTGAAGGCAAGCGCAAACTGATGTTTGCGACGTACAGCTATCTGGGACTGATCAACCATCCTCGAATTGTGGCGGCGGCAAAAGCGGCGGCGGACAAGTACGGCACTGGAACGCACGGGGTGCGCATTCTGGGCGGCACGCTCGATCTTCATGCCGAGATGGAGAGGACGATTGCGGCGTTCGCCAGGCGCGAGGAGGCGATAGTTTACAGCTCCGGCTATGTCACCAATCTTGCGACAGTCAGTACCCTGGTGGGCAGGGGTGATTGGGTGTTTTCGGACAGGTGGAACCATGCGAGCATAGTCGATGGTTGCTTGCTGGCGCGGGGCAAGTTTGTTCGGTTCCGCCACAATGACATGGACGACCTTGAGAGGCAGTTAAGACGCGCACCGGAAGACGCGGGAAAGTTGGTTATTGCGGATGCGGTGTTTTCGATGGATGGTGACATCTTCAACTTGCCAGCAGCGCACGAGATCTGCAGGCGCTACAACGCCCGGCTGATGCTGGACGAGGCCCACAGCATCGGTGTTCTTGGAAAGACGGGGCACGGGATCGAAGAGCATTTTGACATGTATGGCTCCATCGATCTGAAGATGGGCACACTTAGCAAGACGATTCCCGGCATTGGCGGGTATGTAGCCGGTAGCGACAGGCTGGTAACCTTTTTGCGCCATACAGCACGCGGCTTTGTATTCAGCGCCGCGTTGCCGCCTGCGGTTGCGGCAGCCATCACAGAAGGGTTTCGCGTTCTTGAAGATGAAGGCAAAGAGCGAAACCGCATACTTCTCCGCAATGCGCGTCAGTTCACGCGCGGTCTGCAGGCCGCGGGTTTTGATACAGGTCTGACGGAGTCGCCGATCGTTCCAATCATGGTGGGCACCGAAGAACGCGCATTCGCCATGACCAAATATTGCCAGGACAACGGCATATTTGTCCTTCCCGTACTCCCTCCTGCCGTCAAAGAAGGCACAGCCCGGCTGCGGGCAAACGTTACGGCTGCCCACACTGAAGAAGACATTGAATTTGCGTTAAGTGTCTTCATTGAGGCAGGGCGCCACATAGGCGTCATCGACTGAAGCCGGTAACGACAATCAAACGTGCGCTGCGCGTTGTTTTTTGGCGCGCCGTTCAACTGATGCGGAAAAACAATGAAACGGGTCGTCTCCATCAGCTTGGGCAGCAGCAAGCGAAACAAACGGGTCGAAACCACGATCAGGGACGAGCCAATCGTCCTGGAACGGATAGGCGCGGACGGGGACCAGAAACGGATGCGGGAGCTGTTTCTGGAATACGACGGGCAGGTAGACGCGTTTGGATTTGGCGGCGCGGATCTTGGTTTGGAGGTAAACAACAGATACTTCCCACTGCATTCGGTTGCCAGCATAGTGGCCGGCACTCAATCTCCGGTGGTGGACGGGGGTGGTGTTCGTGCGGTGGTTGAGCGCAATACGGCGCAGCGACTACAGGGGCTCCTGCCGCCGCATCCCAAGCGGGTCCTGATATGCGTGGCTGTTGGGCGCTACGCGATGGTGCGCGGGTTTCTGGATATGGGCTATCAGCCGCTTTTTGGGGATCTGGCCTTCGGATTAGGAATACCCGTGTTTTTGCGCAGCCTGAGCACGCTTCATCTGCTGGCCAGGCTCCTGCTTCCGGTTATGGCGCGACTGCCCTTTCCGTGGTTATACCCGACGGGCGAGCAGCAGGAGAAGATCGTGCCGAAGTACGGTGCGCAGTACAGATGGGCGTCGGTCATTGCCGATGATTTTCATTACATCAGACAGCACTTGCCTTCGAGTCTCGAAGGGAAAACAGTTGTGACCAATACAACAACGGATGAGGACGTGGCTCTGTTGAAGGAACGGGGCCTTGCCAGGCTGGCAACGGTTACGCCGCGGTTGGATGGGCGCAGTTTTGGGACGAATGTGATGGAGGCGGCGTTGACCGCGTTGTCGGGCAAGGGGCGTCCGTTGTCGGCTGCGGAGTTGAGAGAGATGATGGACGAAGAGGGGATGACTCCGAGCATCCTCACCCTGGCAGGATAGAGTCAGGCATCGGTAACTTTGGGATCAACCGCTACTACAGGGGCCGCTATTCAAACTTTAATCACCGCCGCGCGCTGGCGGACAAGGAAGGGGAGTTGCTTTTTCGATGACCATCAGAACCGTAATTGCGAATGCCGACTGTGTTGTAACAATGAACGATGCGCGCGAGGAGATCTCTGACGGGGCGGTCGTGATAGAGGGACAGCAGATAGTGTGGGTGGGGGCAACCGCGGACCTGCCGGCTGAGTACAAGGATGGCGCGTCGGCTGACTCAGCGTCCACGACCCACATTGACGCGCGCGGGAAGATCGTCTTGCCCGGATTTGTAAACACGCATCACCATTTTTTCCAGACCCTCACCAGAGTTTTGCCTGCTGCGCAGAATGGCGTTCTGTTCGACTGGCTGCGCGCGCTCTATCCGACGTGGGCATGCATCATCCCGGAGGATGTGCATGTCAGTACGCAGGTTGCGCTGACGGAGCTTCTGCTGAGCGGATGCACGACGAGCAGCGATCATCACTATCTGTGGCATAACGGGTCCAAGCTCGACGATCAGTTCGCCGCCGCGGAGGAGATCGGGGTTCGGTTTCATGGCACGAGGGGCAGCGTCAGCCTTGGGGAAAGCCGGGGTGGTCTGCCGCCGGACTGGATGACGGAGGAAGAGGAAGCGATTCTGATCGAATGCCGGCGACTGGTTGAGACGTATCATGACGCCTCTCAGTTTTCGATGCGGCGTGTGGTGCTTGGCCCCGCCAGCCCGTTCAGCGTTAGCCAGGACCTGATGCGGGAGTGCGCCGCGCTGGCCCGCTCGTTTGGCCCGGAGATGGACGTACATCTTCACTCGCATTTGGCGGAGACGCTGGACGAAGAGGCGTTTTGCATTGAGATGTTCGGACACCGGCCGGGCACGTATGCTGAAGACGTGGACTGGCTTGGCGACGACGTCTGGCACGCCCATTGCGTTCATCTCAATGAGGAAGAGGTTGGCAAGTTTGCCAAAACGAGAACGGGCGCGGCCCATTGCCCCACGAGCAATATGCGTTTGGCGAGCGGAATCTCTCCTGTGCGGGCGATGCGAGATGCTGGCGTAAACGTGGGTCTGGGCGTGGACGGCAGCGCCAGCAATGACGGCAGCAACATGTTGGAAGAGGTAAGGCAGTGCCTGCTGTTACAGCGGGTGATGGGGAACCCAAAGGGCATGACGGCGCGCGAGGCGCTTGAGATCGCCACCCTGGGCGGCGCGTCGGTTCTGGGCCGCGACGATATCGGCGCGCTCGTGCCGGGGATGGCCGCGGATGTGATCGGCTTTGACCTGTCCGCGCTGACATTTGCTGGGGGCGCGGTCCACGATCCGGTGGCGGCCCTGGTCTTCTGCTCGCCGCAGCCGGTCGACTTTTCCATTGTCAACGGCCGCCTGCTGGTTGAGGGAAGCATACCTCTCCACATTGACGTGCCGCTGCTGGCCGAGCGTCACAATCGGGCCGCTGTGGCACTGATGCGCCGGGCTGAAGGCGGGTAGGATTTGCTTCGGTCTGGGGTGGTTGCGGCCGCCAGACAGGATCAGACCTCTTCCCGGCAGGCGCTTGCGCGTCGGCGATGCGGGGCGTATAGTTGTTCGCAGATTCGGGGGCAACCCATCCGACTACGCTGATGCGCGGCCAAACAGTCATCTTAACCCACGAGCACGCTGACTTCGATGCGCTCGCCTCTCTGTTGGGGGGCGCGTTGCTTTTTCCGCGTGCTGTGCCCGTGTTGCCATGGAAGCTTCAGCGCAACGTCGAGGCTTTTTTGTCCCTTTATCGCAACCAGTTCCCTTTTGTAGATCCGCGGCAATTGCTTCGGGGCCGTGTTGAATTGGCGATCCTGGTGGACACGCGCACTTTCAATGCCGTTAAGGGCATGGGGGACCAGACGCGTCACTTGGTGATAGACCACCACACCGCGACTGAGCCGCTGCCTTCCGGATGGGAGATCTGGCAGGAAGCGCTTGGGCCGCACACGACAGGCGCAAATACGACGCTTCTGGTTGAGAGGCTGATGCACCAGAACAGGGCCTTAACCCGATTTCAGGCAACTCTGCTGGCGCTGGGCGTATACGAAGACACCGGCAGTCTGCTGTACCCCTCCACAACGCATCGTGATGTTCGTTGCGCGGCCTGGTTGGTTGAGCAGGGCGCCCGCCTGGAGGTGATCCGTCGTTTCATGCACTTCCCGCCGTCGGACGCGCAGAAAGAGCTGACCGAGCAGGCCGAACACGTGAAGGTTGCGGGGCAAAACGTTCTGTTCGCGGCGGCAGAAGCCCCCGAATATGACGATGAGCTCAGTGGACTTGCCCACAGGCTGAACGAGCTATTTGATCCGGATGCCTTGTTTGTCGTCGTCAGTCTGAGCGATACCGTGCAGGTTGTGGCGCGCAGCAACACGGATGCAATAGATGTTGGACAGATAGCAGAAGAGCTGGGCGGTGGTGGTCACCCTCGCGCAGCGGCCGCGCTATTGAATGGCGTAACGCTGGCGGAGGCGAGAGAACGGATTGGCGTTTTGCTTGAGCGTTACGCGCGTGCGCCGGCTGACGTTGCGCAGATCATGAGCCGGGGTCGGCCCCGCACGCTTGACGATTCGATGTCGGTATCGGCGGCGGCGGAGTTGATGCAGCGCTATGGCCACGAAGGATTCCCCGTTTTGCGCGCCGGGGACGACGGCAGCAGCAGTTTGGTGGGGATCCTGACTCGGCGAGAGGCGGATCGCACGATCAGCCACCGGCTGGGCAAGTTACCTGTACATAAAGTGATGAAACAGGGGAGCCATACGATTCGGGCGGACGCACCTGTGAGCGCGCTTCATGGGCTGATGATTGAGAGCGGCTGGGGACAGATTCCGGTTGTGGATGCCGAGGGCGAGATGGTGGGCATCGTCACTCGAACAGACCTGCTCAAGCTGTGGGGGGAAGAGAGAGAGGCAGGGCAGCGAATCCCGGACGTCAGCCGGGAGCTGGAACAGGTTCTTTCGGCCAGCCAGCACAGGCTCCTGTGGCTGGTCGGAGAGACCGCGGCCGAGACAGGGAACTCCGTATATGTGGTTGGCGGCTTTGTCCGAGACCTGCTGTTTGGTCGTTTCGACAGGGACGACGGGGCCGCCTTTGTGGACATGGACCTGGTGGTGGAGGGCGATGCGATCGAATTGGCCGAGCGTATGCAGAACCAATGCGGCGGTCGGATTGTAACGCACGCTCGCTTCGGCACCGCCAAATGGATTCTGGATGAATCCGATTCCCCATTGACCTGTCCCGATTTGCAGAAAGGAGGACTTCGTGAAGGCGGGGCGCAATTGCCCAGCCATCTTGATTTCGTAACCGCGCGCACTGAATTTTACACGGAGCCGACTGTGCTTCCGACCGTTGAACAGGGCAGTATCAAATTGGACCTGCACCGGCGGGATTTCACGATCAATACGCTGGCAGTCGCGCTGACACCGGATCGGTGGGGCGACCTGCTTGATTTCTACGGTGGATTGAGCGACTTGCAGGGCGGCAGGATCCGCGTTCTGCACAGTTTGAGTTTTGTGGATGACCCGACCCGAATTCTGCGCGCCGTTCGTTATGAACAGCGATTTGGATTCCAGATAGAGGCGCGGACGCAGGAGCATCTTGTGGATGCCGCGCAGTTGGTTGGGCGCGTTACGGCCGCGCGAATTCGGCAGGAGCTGCACAGAATATTCCAGGAGGCGAAGCCGGAGGATGCGGTTTTGCGCCTGGATGAACTGGGCATACTCAGGCAGATCCATCCTGCATTGCGGGCCGGGCCTGAATTTGCGGAGAGAAGTGTTGCGTTACGCGACCGAATCGAAATCATTGAGGCGGGGAGCGGGAGCGCTGGCGGCGGTCCAGCCGGACGGAAGGATGGAAGGGCGGAGGGCATTTCTTCTCTGGCGGCATCGAAGGGCACAGCAGGCCCGCGTGTGATATGTGGCACGCCAATCGAGCGTCTCTACTGGGGACTGCTGGTCTATGATCTTTTTCCTGCGACGGGAAGCGGCGATGGGGAAACGACACCGCTGGAAAGCGCATTGAGCGAACGGCTGAAACTTCGGGGAAAGACGCGGCAACTGATGCGCGAGCTGCGCCTGGTCAAGACCCGGTTGCCTGAGTTGACCGACCTTCGGATACGGCCGAGTGAGGTTGTTGCCATTCTGGACCGCGTTCAGCCGGTGATCCTGCTGCTCGTTTCGTTGCTGGAGGAGGACGCGTTGTTACGGGAACGGCTGGATTGCTACGCGCAAAGTTGGCGGCATATTCAGTCGTCGCTGAACGGAGAAGACTTAAGAAGAATGGGCCTGCCGGTGGGCCCTGCGTATGGGGAAGTATTGCGCGCCTTACGCTCGGCTCTGGTGGATGGCGAAGTTGCCGCTGGCGACGCGGAGTTGGTGTTGGCCGAGAAGCTGGTGCGCGCGAGACTCGCGCCAGTATAGGCAGGCGGGGCGGGTCAGCAGCGGCGCGACCGACCATGAACTGGCCGAAGGCATTCAAGGGAAAAGAGAAATGAAGATAACGGCTGTGAGACCGATATTGGCCCAGGGGGAAAGGCGCACATTCGTCTTTGTCAAGGTGGAGACGGATCAACAGGGACTGTTTGGCTGGGGCGAGGCTTCTGTGGAGGGCAAGCCGAGGGCGGTGGCAGGCTGTGTTCAGGACATGGAGCCGATGATTTTGGGATTCAATCCGCTGGAGGTGGAGCATTGCTGGCAGGTGTTGTACCGCAGCGGGTTCTGGAGGCAGGGCATCATCGGACTATCGGCGCTGTCGGGCATCGATCAGGCGCTATGGGACATCAAGGGCAAGGAGGCAGGCAAGCCGATCTACGAGCTGCTCGGCGGCAAGGTACGGGATCGGGTGCGGATGTACACGCACTTCGGCGGCGATACGCCGGATGCCATGGCGGAGAGCGCGCTGTCGAAAGCGGAGAAGGGTTGGGACGCGGTCAAGACGGTGCCGGCACCAATTACGAATATTCTGGACGGGCCGCGTGTTCTGGATGAAGCGGAGGCAGGGTTGAGGGCGGTTCGGGAAGCTGTTGGGAACGGGGTCGATATTCTGCTGGACATGCACGGGCGCGTTTCGCCGCAGATGGCGATCCGGTACGCGCAGCGTTTTGAGCCTTACGAGCCGTTCTTCATGGAGGAGCCGGTGCAGGCTGAAAACCCGGCGGCGATGGCGCAGGTGGCGCGTGCCACGAGTATTCCGATTGCGACGGGGGAGCGTTTGTTCACCCGCTGGGGTTTCCGAGAGATTCTTGAGACCGGCGCGGCAAGTTTGCTGCAGCCGGACGCTTGCCACGCGGGAGGAATCAGCGAGGTTCGCCGCATCGCTGCGCTGGGGGAGGTCTATTACGCGGGGCTGGCGCCCCATAATCCTTATGGACCGGTTTCGACGGCTGCATGCGTACATGTCGACTTTACGACTCCCAATTTCGTAATTCAGGAGATGGTCGACCCGGACGACATGCCTCTTTCGATGACCGAGTTTGTGGTTGAGCCTTTGGAGGTTGTGGACGGTCACATTCTGCCGCCGGCGGGTCCGGGCCTGGGGGTGGAAGTGGACGAAGCTGCGTGCGCGCGCCATGCGCCGGACTTCAGCTCAGACGCGTTCAGAAACTCATATCAGTCCTATCTGGCCCGCCATCGGGACGGAGGCATTGCCGATTCGTAGGGTTGGTTGGGGGCGCCCGGTGTCTCCGGGCTTTGCCGGCAGGGCAAACTGCCCCGCAAAAGATCACTTTGGAGCTATCCATGGCCCCGATTCTTTCCGGTAAACGCATCATGCTGGGCATCAGCGGCGGCATCGCGGCTTACAAGTCGGTGACACTGGCGAGCCGCTTTACCCAGGCGAACGCGCTGGTGGACGTGATCATGACGCACTCGGCGGCCAAGTTCGTGGCGCCGGTAACGTTTCAGTCGATAACGCAGCGGAGCGTTGCGACGGACACGTTTGAGTTCTGGCACGATGCGGGCCGGTTGCGTATCGGGCATGTTGCGCTGGCGCACGCAGCCGACCTGTTCATCATTGCGCCGGCGACCGCGCACACGATTGCCCGCCTGGCTCACGGACTGAGTGACGATCTTCTGAGCATCACGGCGCTGAGCTACAAGGGACCGATGCTGCTGGCGCCGGCGATGGAGACCAATATGTGGACCCACCCGGCGACGATGCGCAACGTACAGGCGTTGCGCGACTGGGGTGTTGACTTCATCGGCCCGGAGGAGGGGAGGCTGGCGTCTGGAGAGGTTGGGGAGGGGCGGGTTGCGGAGCCGGAGGATATTTTCGAAGTGGCCTGCAAGGTGATTGGGCGGGGCGGCCCGCTGGATGGGCTGCGGGTGCTGATCACAGCCGGCGGCACACGTGAACCGATCGATCCGGTCCGGTTCATGGGCAATCACTCCACTGGGAAGATGGGGGCGGCGCTGGCCCGGGCGGCGCGAGATCTGGGGGCGGAGACGGTGTTGGTCCATGCACCGCTTTCGGTGCATCCGCCGGGCGGTGTATCGCTTATGCCAGTCCATACGGCTCAGCAGATGTTTGGGGCGGTGATGGAGCAACTCCCCCGGACCGACGTTCTGATCGGGGCGGCGGCGGTGGCTGACTACCGGCCGACGCGGAGCTCGAACCAGAAGCTGAAGAAGTCGCCGGAGAATCAGGTGATCACGCTGGAAAGGACGCCGGATATTCTGCAGGAGGTCGGTACACGGCGGGAGGAGGGCGGCCCGGGCCCGCGCCTTGTGATCGGATTTGCCGCCGAGACGAACGACCTGGAGGCAAACGCGCTCGACAAGCTGAAGAGAAAGAATCTGGACCTCGTTGTCCTGAACGACGTGACTGCGCCGGACAGCGGCTTCGCGGTGGACACGAACCGGGTGACCTTATTCGAGCGGGGCGGCAATCGCGAGGCCTGGCCGCTGATGAGCAAGGATGAAGTCGCTCAGGCGATCCTGCAGCGCGTTGTCGTTCGGCTGGGACGGCTTGACTGGAAGGGATCACAGTCCCGGGAGCGGGACAGGTAGACTTTGAGGCGGCGGCCTGGGAAGCCACTGACATGGCGGCGATCAGGGTGTTTTATGGCGGCGGAGGACCAATGCGATGCCCCTCACAGACAAAGAGGAAAGGGAGATTGCCGGCGCGCTGAGGGATGTCGATCCGGCGCAGATTGCTGTGACGCGCAGGTTGAAGCCTGCGCAACGCGTCCAGCAAGGGTTGTCGATGATCCGAGTTGCGGAGAATGTCGTCGCGTATCGCACACGGGCGCGCTTTCCCGGGCTCTCGCGGGGAAAGGCGATGGGAATCGCGCGGTCCTCGTCGATGCCCGGAAAGGAGGAGGCAGTGACAGACCCGGAGCAGGAATTTGGCAGCTTCGTGCGCCAGGTTCTTGACGCGCTGGAAGAGGCGGGGATCAAGTATCTCGTAGGAGGGGCGGTGGCGGTATGGGGTTGGGGCGAGGCCCGGACCACGAGAGACTTTGATGTTGTTGTGGACCTGCCCGTTGAGCAGATGGCCCGTTTGTCCGAAGCGCTGCGGGACAGAGATATGCTGGTCCCGCCTGACTTGATGCTAGACATCTACCTGTCCACGGCAGATCTTCCAATCAACTCAGTTCATTTGCCGACCGGTTACAAGCTGGAAATCTTCCTTCTAAGGCCGGGCGACGCCCTACGAGCAGGCGCGTTGGAGCGCCGTCTCATCTTCGACTTCGGGCCGGAAATTGGAGAGGCCTACGTTCATTCGCCGGAGGACCTGATCCTCTATAAGCTGCAGTATTACAGATTGAGCGGCCAGCCGAAAC
The DNA here is from genome assembly GCA_022824685.1 of Caldilineaceae bacterium. Classification (GTDB taxonomy): domain Bacteria; phylum Chloroflexota; class Anaerolineae; order Caldilineales; family Caldilineaceae; genus Bin5. The sequence goes on along the minus strand of JAJDZJ010000108.1, from coordinate 17,226 downwards.
ATATTCGCGACATTGGAAGCATCGTAGCCATGGTTGGCGAGGAGAGCCTGGAGCAGGACTACCTGGCGCACTGGATCGACGGGTTGGAGCTGGGGGAAATCTGGATGGAGATCGGGAAACGTCTGGGGAGACCAGGCGGCTAGTATGGTGGTTCGGCAGGGCCTTCATAGCCGCACATGCCGATCCGGGGGGAGTTCACGGCGGGCAGGATCATTTCATCGTCATGGACGTGCTGGTCTGCATGTTGGACGCACAAGAAGCAGTTACCGTCTTCATAGAGACAGTCGAGGCAGAGCCAGTCGGCCTGCTTGCGGCATACCATACATTCCATTTTGGGTGTCTTGTTGCGGGAAAGAAGACGAACGGGTTTTCCCTCCCAGATCCCAGTGCGCGCTGCAGCCACAGTAATCAGAAGTTCAGAAGACGTGCCGTAGTCGTAGAGGTACTCTGCCTCTGTTTCCGGTCCGAAGACGGAGGCGATCTGTGCGGACATCGGCTTGGATTCATAAAATGCATACGGCAATTCAGACTCTTTGACGTAGTAGATTTCATCTACAGAGAAGTGGCTGAGGTGGCCGCAGCACTCCAGCCAGATGATCCGCAAGTAGCTGTCCAACTCGTCAAGCGCGGCGCGGCCCGCGACCTCCAGATGAAGCCAGTAGTCGGATGTCCAAGCGTCTTCCACAAGCAGATGAAAGATTCTCTGCGGCCGTCCTGTACCCGCGTCAGCGGAGTCGATAGCATTGCGCCGTTCCGCACACGTCTGCAGATGACGAGTCATGCCCCAACGCGTGTAATCCTTGCCACAAAATGAGCAGCTTCCTCTTGTCGCCCTTCTGCGCGGCATCTTCTTCTCCTTTCTCCTACGGGAGGTGGGAAGAGTGGGATGCGATGCAGCCGATCCCTACTCTTCGCTAATCTCAACAACGATCCAATCGGAACCGGTGCGGCCGAAGGTTTCGGGCGTGTACATCTCTTCCACCTTGGCGGGCGGGGCAATGAAGGCGCCGGGTGTCGTCGCCCGGGCGAGGTAGCTATATTCGTAGACGTCGGCCCAGAGATAGGAGGTGAAGGCCTCGGCGCGGTCGTCGCGCAGGTTCTGGTGTTGGTACCAGCTGCTCCACCACCAGCGCCCGGTTGAGGCCTTGTCCGTTTCCCGAGGGGGATCGGCAGTCACGGCCAGATCGGGGTTAAGGATTTCGAGGCCGGCAGGCAGGTGGTCTACGAGGGCGACGTGGACGCGCCGCGAGGGAGCCGCCAACGTGAGCCTGACGCGGACGCGGGCGCCGGCGCGGATGCGCCAAACGCCATTCTCGTCACGGGTTACGTCGGCGGGATCGTCGATTGCCTCGTAGATGCGTTCGAGTGCGAAGCCGTGGTCAGCTGGATCCAGGTCGAGGTCGGCAGGCGCGTAGCGCAGGCCCAAGCGGTAGTAGAGACGGCCCTGGCCCTCTTTCAGGACCGTTAGCGGCAGCGCTTCGTTCGGGCTGGTCGAACTGTCGCGGAGGAACTGCATTGGGAGGTCCAGCCCGCGGTACTCGGTGGAACGGCCCTGGAAGGAGTGACCAGCAATAAACTGTTCACCCAACCAGATTCGGGCGACGAAGTCGGGCGTCTGGGCTTCAAAGCGACTGAAATAGCGGTCCATCGCCAGGAGCACCCAGACGTTTTCCTGGGTATTGCTCCAGCGACCGGCGGTGCGATGGCCCAGCAGTCCGTTGACGAGCTTGGCGATGAGATCGCTATCCGGTTGGTCGACGACGAGCGCCTCCAGAAGGACGGCGTCGGCGCGGCGGGTGGAGTGGAGGAGAAGATAGTCGCCGTCGGTGTAGGAGGATGCGATCGTCGCGGCGCCGGCCGTCTCGGTGATCCGGTTGTTGAGGAAGCGGCGCATTTCGGCGACCGTCGACTGCGCGGCTGCATCGTCGGTGAGGACGAAGAGCAGCCAGCCGAGGCTTTCGAGAGAGAAGCTTTCGTGCCGGGCCTCGCGCAGCAGGGCACGGGCTTTGGCGGGGTCGTGGTCGTTGAGCAGTTTGCGAACGTAGAGGGCGTATGCGGAGAGTCCGCGGCGGGTATCTTCAGCATACCAGGAGGGGACCTGCTGCTCGATGGTTCGAAGATAGGCGAGAGAGCGGCTCACCATTTCTTCGGGCACTGGGTAGCCTTTGAGGCGGGCGCGGGCGAGGGCATGCGCGACATGGACACTGTGGTAGGGCCAGATGGGCGCGCCGCGCCGCCAGATTGGGTAGCCGCCTCCGAAATCCTGCATGGCCGCCAGCGTCTGCAGATCGCTTTCCATCATTCTGTCTATCTCGTCGGAGGCGGGAAGACCCTCGGTGTCGAAGGCTGTCAGCAGATCCCGCAAGGCAGAGACGGCCAGAATACGGGAGGCGATCTGCTCGGAGCTGTCGTACGGGTACCGGACGAGGTAGAGGTAGGCATCTGTCAACGCTTGCAGGGCGGTGGAGGAGAGTGTCACCTCCAAGCCGCCGTAATCAGGAATCGCGTCTGCGGGTGGCCGCAGCGGCTGCAGAATGGCGCCGTCTGCATCGACTTCGCCGTATACTGCGAAGGCTTCGGTGGTGGCGGGGGTGAACACGGGCAGGTCGATTTCGGCTGCGTCGGCAGTGGCCGGTTGATTGGCGTCGACTACGCCGAACTGGAAGCGCGCAGTGCCGGCGCTGGATGTTGCTGTGGGGAAACGCACTTCAACGCGGTCGTTGGCGGGGACCGTAACAATGTAGCCGACAGCTCCGTCGACGCCGCTCTCTTGAGTCAGGTCAGCGTTTGCCGCGCGAACCAGCGCATACGCCTCAATGTCCTCGTCGGTCTGGTTCTGCAGGACGACGGGGAGCTCGAAGTTGTCGCCGAAATTGAGGAAGCGGGGGGCAGAGGGCCGCGCCATGAGGGGCAGGCGCGCGGTTAGGCTGGCTTCGCCGGCGCCGAAACGCTGGCCCCCGGAAACGGCGACCACCATGACCCGGTAGCGGGTGAGATTGTCGGGCAGCGTGAGCGACAGGCTCGCGCGGCCGTTGTGGTCGGTACGAACTTCGGGCGCGAAAAGGGCCAGGGGGTCGAAGTTGAGTCGGACGCGGATGGACTGTCCATCGCTATCGGCTGCCCCTTCCTCTTCAGCCATTTCATCGTCCATCGCCATCTCAGCCATGGCCGCCGGCTGGGCGTCTGCGGCGTCTGCAGCTATGCCCATGGAACGGAACTGCGTGGTCGTTGTCGGGCGTTGCGGCGTCCCGGTTGGGGAAGGCATTTCGTCGGAAAGGATCTGTGAACTGGCGAGGAGAACATCTCCGCGGTTGTGAAGATCACTGACGCTGGCGCCTCTGTCGTCGTAAAAGACGCTGATTGGATCATGCATCTGGTAGCCGGTGAGGGCAAGAATTGCCTCATCGACGACGACGACGGCGACCTCGGCATCGGGCACGGGAGCGCCGCTGTGGTCCATGACGGTTACGTCGATTGTCGTTTCAGCGCCGGGCGCGAGGCGCGTCGCCCCGGGAACAGCCTCCACCTGAAGAGTACGGCTCAGCGGCGGGATCGTCAGGTTCAGTGTGCCGCGAGCGTAGGCAGGACGGGCAGGCAGGCCTGGCATAGGGTTGCCGGATTCGTCGACGCGTGCGCTGGCGCCGACAATGTCCACATGAATATGCAGGTTGGGAATGTGGCCCTCCTCGATCGGCACGAGCAGAGTGTAGGTGGGCTCATCCATCGAGAAGCGATGGCTGGACACGAGTCCGTCGCGCCGCAAGGTCAGAAGACCTTCAGCGGGGTAGAAGGGGGCTTGGACGAGGATCTCCGCCGTATCGCCCGGCGCGTAGTCCCGGCTATCCGGTATGAGTTGCAGCTCTTCTCGGTCCAGAGTACGGCTGGGCGGGCGCGTGCCGCCCGTCACCCAGCGGGACAGTTCGGTCTGGCTTCGCCGTCCGGCGCGGTCGACAACTGTGGCGGTGATTCGGTATTCTCCGCCAACCTCTGTATCAAATGAGCAGGAAGCAAAGGGTGGTTCGGTGTCGTCCTGGACGGAGGCGGAGGTCGTTTCGACGGTGCAATTCTGCGTTTCGGTCTCGATCTGGCGCCACATATCGTCACGATACTCCCAGTCGAGCAGCGCGGCCCTAACGATTGCTTGGTGCCCCTCGATTGCGTTTCCGTCGATATCGGTTACGACGACATCGACGGACAGGGGCTGGCCCTGGTCGACGAAGTAGCGGGCAGCGCGAATGCCGACGTACCGGTCGGCCGGATGGAGCAGGAGAGCGGCACGGCTGCTCCATGCCTGGCGATTGACATCGAATACGGTGGCCGTTGCGTTGATGTGGGTCGGGAAGGGGCTCACCTGTTCCGGGCTGGTGGCGGCGGAGGGAGCATCTGCGGCTTCGTCGCGGAAGTCGATTCGCAGAGCGTGCTGGCCGGCTGCGTCGGTGCGTGAGCTGAAGGAGGCGCGTCCAAGGTAGCTGGATCCGTCATCGTAACGCCACCACGGGGACCATCGGCCAAAAATAAAGTCGGACCAGTTTGGGGGCTGGTAGGAGGCTTCAGAGGCTTCAACATCCCAGCCGACCTCTGCGCTGGAAAGCGGGCCGCCGGCAAAGTAGGAGGCGCTGACCGTGGCCAGGGCATGGCCCCCGGCGATGTGAGGCCCTTGGCTTACAGTTGCGCTGACTTCGAATTCGGGGCGGCGGAATTCCTGGATCTGAAACAGGTGGCCATGACGCGATTCATCTTCGGCGGAGATGTATTGGAACTCGATCCATGCGTAGCCCAGGTTGACGTTGCCGGGGAGCTCGAACTGGAAATGGAATCCCCCCAGAGGATTGAGCGTTGCTTCGCCGGTCAGTATCTGATTGCTGGTGGCATCACGCACAGTGTATTGCAGGGAGTGGGAGGCGCTTTGGGACAGTAGGCCTACATCGCCTGCCAGACCGCCCTCTATTTTGCGAAGCCAACCTTTGACGCTTACGGTTTCGCCGGGGCGGTACATTTCGCGGTCGTCGAAAATGAAGAAGCGAACTTCGGATCTCTCATCGCGCCGCCGCCAGCCGTTCCAACCGCTCTCCGTTCTGTAGTATTCGTAGCGGTTTTCGGGGAGGAAGGTTACGTCGACGCCACTGCGGGCAATGAGCAGTTGGGCGCTGCTGCGGGGCAACTGCAGTAGGGCTGAGCCGGTCTCGTCGGTAGTAGACTGTGCATCCTGCGGCCAGAGGGTGACTTCAACGCCTGACAGCGGGGAGCCGTCAGCGAGGCTGTTGGTCCAGACCAACATATCATCGGCGTCAACGAAGGCGTCGAGGCCTATGTTGGTAACCTGAACCCATCTGATGATACGCATGTCCCGCAGGCGACTGCCCATGAGAGGCGAAAGGAGGCCGAACTCCGGTTCAATGTCGAGGATCAGATGACCCGTTTGGCGGTCGAGCGCGGCGGCAAGGTCGACTTCGGTTTCGACCATTACATCAAACTGGCGGCTGATCTCCAGCGAGCGCTCCATGACGAGCTCGCCGGGCGGCTCCATCTGCTCGTCGCGCCAGCGCTCGTTGCGCCACTGCAGGTATTCGATGAACTGCTCCGGGGCGACGCGATAGGCGCGCACGTTCACGGCGAAGACATTCACCGAATAGACCGGGAGGGCGGGCGGTCCGTACGGGTCAATAACGGTGATATGGCCGCGGCTTCCTGCTGTCAGAAAGGCCTCCGCTGGCCCAGTAGTGAATTGAACTTGCGCGTCCTCGGAAAGTCGCTGGCCGAATCGGTCGGTCAATCCGGAGTCAACGGTGACGCTGTAGGTCGTTCTGCCGTTGGTCGCGGCAGCGATCCAGATGGTGTTGTCGAAGACTTCGAAGGAGACGTAGTCCGGCTCGGGGTCGATGGAGATGAGGGAGGGATCGAAGGTCTCGGTGTCGATGGGATTGCTGAATTGCAGCGCAAAAGGACTGGCGGGGGGGCAGATCTCATCTCTGCTCCAGCCGCATTCTTGCTGTTGAAGAAGGAAGGGTCCGGGTGTTTTGAAGCTGAAGCTCTGCGGATGCGCGGTTACGAGAGGGCCTTCGGCGGAGGGTGTTCCGGCAAGAAAGGACACGGTCACCGTCGTGTTGCGCGGCAGTGGTTCAACGGGCACGAAAGCGAGCCACCTGCTCTCGGTAGACCTGGCGAGCAGGCGCTGAATGCGGGGCTTGGCGGCGATCTCGTCTTCGCTTGCGCTGCGGACGGGGTACATACGGCCCTGTGCGGTGACTTGTGTGCGCTCGAGGACGGCGTCGGGGTCGATGGTCTGATCAAAGGAGGCGAATAGAACCGGCTCCAGGCCAACCGGCCCGTCAATGGGATAGGCGGACTGCAAGGTCGGCGGCGGTGTGCGGAAGGTCCAGCGTACTGCTTCAGCGAGTTCTTTCCCGTCTGCAGACATGGTACCGGCGGGCACAACAGCCGAATACTCAGTGGCCATCGGCATTCTGTCTGCGCCGTCCATGCGCGCTTCAAAAAGGACCGTTTTGGCTCCCACCCATCGCCATTGTCCAGGCACGGCTGGTTCAAGGAGGACGGGAATGTCTTCCCCGGCCAGCTGTTGATGGCTGGTCAGGGGCGCCATGGGGAGATTGAAGGTTACGCTCAGCTGGGGGGCGAGAGGCACATTGCCATGCGGGGAGAAGCGCAGGACAGAGAGCGAAGCGTCGAGCGGGGATTCGGTTGATGGGTCCGCGTGGGACGGGGGGAATGGCAGCTCCACCTTTGAGCCGGGCCTCGGGGGCGGGACGCTCTGGTCGGGCAATCTGAACTGCTCTACGTCGCTCTCATTCTCATGGAGAGGGGCAAGGCGGGCCAGCAGCTGCAGGAGGTGATCCGCGCTCAGAGGCGTCGTTTCGGCCAGAGGCGGACGGGCTTCGCCCCCATCCCAACCAAGTTGGCCTTCGCTCAGGACAAAGGGAGGCCTGCCAGACTCGTCGAAAACCAATTCCTCTTCGAAAGAGAGGCCTACATCGTAATCGTTGGCGGATACGAGTTCCTCGTCCGCGGCGGACGGCCCAGCGCTTCCCAATGCGGGCTCTGGCGAGCGATAACCGTTGCAACCGAGTATTGTCAGAGCAAGCAAGAGCGGAAGAAACAGGAGGACGGGACGTTGAAACATAGACCTAAACTCCTTGAGAAGCAGACCGAACCATGTGCCGAGAGTACATTTTTTCCAGACGACTGCCTGCGGCAGGCGGGCATGCGCCGAGGCGCAGCAATGAGGGGTTCAGATGCCGAATGTGTTCATAAGCATCTCAAAGAACTCCGCCCCCAGATAGGCGGCCAGCACGTGCTTGATGATCTTTCCGCTGATAACAACGCCCAGGAACTTCAGGACGGGAAACCGCAACGCCCCGGCGAGGATTCCGGCGAAGTCAAAGATTGGCAGGGGCAGGATGGCCAAGAAGAACAGGGCCGGCGTGGTAAAGCGCGTTGTGACGCGAAGAAGCAGGGAATTGACTTTGCCCTGACTGTTGACCAGGTCCCGCCCAGTCTTGCCGGCCAGGTATCCGGACAGCTCACCTAAACCGGCTCCGATGCCGGCGACAGTTCCGAGGAGGACAGGATTCAGGTGCGCGCCCAGGGCGAGAATGAGCGCCAGGCCGGGGGCGGGGAGAATCACCGTCGCGCTCCCGATCAGGCTGATGATAAAGCTGCTCAGATAGCCCCACTGGCTGAATCGTTGGACCAGTTCTCTTTGGGTTCCGAGCCAGAATGCGCCAATTACGATCGCAAGGATACCGACAATTTGGATCGACGTAATCCATGGATTGGGCTTTGAGGACTCCTGAACTTCCCTTTCGGTATCACCGAGCATGGCCGGGCCGCTTGCCCCAGCCACAGTTGGTGTCTCCTTTTCCGGGATTGATCCCAGTTTCCCAGTCGACTTCATCTCTTTGCTCGCTGCAAAACCCTGCGGTAGATGACTTGCCGGTTGCACGCGTGAACTTGGTCGTTCTCTTTGCGCACGCCGAGGGGAAACTCAACTGCTATGCAATTCCTGGCCGGCTGCTGAACGTTCGACTTGGTGTTCAGACGATCAGGTGTCCGAGGCCGAGGCGAGTATGCAGCCGCGAGGACATCCTCATTCCTTCTGATCGGAACGCGGGCCGCAAAGCAAAAGAGTTTCCGTTCAAGTCTTCGCGTCTATTCCGATTCCTCAATTTCGACGGTCCTCAGAAGATCGCCTGGCGAGTCGGCCGACGCTGGGTCGCGTAGCGAGATCGACATCAGGACCTCCATTCCTTCGACTACCTCGCCGAAGATCGTGTGATTGCCGTTGAGCCAGGGAGTTTCGGCAAAGGTGATGAAGAACTGGCTGCCATTTGTGTTTGGGCCGGCGTTCGCCATGGCCAGAAGACCGGCGCGATCGAACTGGATGCTGGCAACGATTTCGTCCTGGAACTGATAGCCGGGGCCGCCTGCGCCGCTGCCGGTTGGGTCTCCACCCTGGGCCATGAAGTTTTCCAGGACTCTGTGAAAGTGGGTGCCGTTATAGAATCCTTCGCGGGCAAGAAAGATGAAGTTGTTCACTGTGACCGGCGCTTCCTCGGCGAAGAGGCGGACTCGCATGTCGCCTTTCTCGGTCTTGAAGAGGGCGTAGTACGTCGCCGCGGGGTCGATGGTCATGTCGGGAGGGTCGTTGTACATCCCATTGCGGCCAGCCGGCTCAAGAGCCCCCGCAGTACCCTCCGCGGACGGCGGTGGTTCTTCGGCTGCCGGTGGGGGATCCTCAGCCGCGGTGGGGGTTGAAGCGCAGGCGGAAAGGGAAAGGGCAAGAAGGAGGAGAATTGAGAAAGTTCCGGCAAACCCGTATCGTGAGTAGGGCTTGGCAGGGTTTGAAGCAGTGTGCGCAATGGTCGAGTTGGCCGTCACCAGTGAAACGGCGGCAGCGGCGAGCCTGATGCGGCGCGAGGAAATTGATTTTACGGTCTTCAAAGTGGCAGCAGAAAGCAAGACGATCTCCTTTTTCGGAATGCAGTTCAGGGTACGGCAGCACGCGGTCAGCCGATACACGCTATTGGCCGCCCATGGATTCGAGCTTCCAGAGGGAAAAGAAAGCCAGGGCGAGCGCGGTCAATCCGACCGCGATGGCCTCATGCAAGTTGGCCTGGGTGAGAAAGATGGAGGCCAAGCCGGTTCCTCCTGCTATAAGATAACACAGAAGGACGGCTTCGCGCTGACTGCCTGTGAGGCGGGCCAGCCTGTGGCTTACATGGTCCTTGCCGGGCGTGGTGAGCGGGTTGACGCCGCGGCGCATGCGGCTGACAAAGACAAGAACTGTGTCAAAAACGGGCAGGGCGAGGATGAGGATGGGAATCATCCAGGTGATGCTTGCGCTGTTGGCAGGGAAACGAAGTTTGATGCCGACGGCGGCGAGCAGGAAACCGAGGAAAAGGCTTCCCGTGTCGCCCATGAAGACGCGCGCCGGATTCCAGTTATAAACGAGGAAACCGACACAGGCACCGAACAGCGCGGCAGCCAGGGCTCCGACGAGATACTGGTCGCTCATGGCAGCGAGGAGCGTGAAATAGGCAGAGGCGACTGTGGCGATACCGGCTGACAGTCCGTCCATATTGTCCAACAGATTGAGGGCGTTTGTGATGCCGACGACCCAGAGTAGGGTCAGGAGGAGATCGGGCACGCCGCCAAGTAGGCGGACCTGGACTCCGCTGAGGATGAGAATACAGGCGGCGGCAGTTTGGAGAAGGAGCTTAAGATAACTGCCCAGACCGCGACTGTCGTCAATTGCGCCGACAAGGCTGACCAGCGTTGCGCCGACAAAGATGCCGACCACTTCATTTACATAGCTGCGTTCGCTCCAGATTGCGAGGGCGGCGATAAATGCAAAGTAGATGGCGGCGCCACCCATCAGCGGCACGGGCGAGCGGTGAATCTTACGCGCGGAGGGCTGGTCCAGAATGCCCAGATGAAGCGCGGCGATACGCACCAGCGGCGTGCTTCCGATGGCGAAAACCAGGGCGCTTGCTGCCATGAGCAGGAAGGAAGTCATTCACACACCATTAGCTGAGAACGGCGCACACTACTCAATTGAATCGACAAAGGACTGGATTGGCGGTTTGTCGCCGTCCGGAGCCAAAGCCAGGGCGTTTTCGCCAAACTGCCGGGCGAACTGCGCGTTGCCCAGCTGCAGATGGACTTGGGCCAGCTGATAAGGGTAGCGAAAGTCGTTGGGGGCCAGGTCCATGAGGCGGTGGAGGAGGTCGACAGATTCCGGCAACCGGCCGAGATCAAGGTTAATTTCGACGAGCATTCGATAGATGGAGACTGCCTCTTCCTGTCCGCCACGACCACTTTCGATCAGAGCTATGCCCTTCTCAGCCCATTTCAGCGCCTCATCGTGACGGTCGAGCAGGTGAGTAAGAATGATCAGATTCCGGATACTGTCCAGGTTCTCTGGGTAACTGTTGTAGGCTCTGGTGATCGCTTCCAGAGCGCCTTCCAGATCGCCGGCCTGCGATAGCGCCGAGCCTTTGTGATTGAGAAGCTGCATGCTTTCCGGCAACTTTTCGAGTCCTTGGTCAAGTATCCGGATCAGACTTTCCGGCTGGTTGTTCTGCCGATAGACCTCGGCCAACAGGAGGTAGGTGTTCTCAAACCTGTCGTCCAAAGTCAGGCTGTGCAGGAAGGATCGTTCCGCCTCTTCTGACCGGCCCAAAGTCAACTGAATCTGACCTCTCTCATTCCAGAGGTGCGCCGCATTGGGGCTGAGCGTCAGAGAGGCGTCATAGTATTCCAGGCTCGTTTCCAGTGCCTGCGTTATTTCGCCGCTGTCGTCGGTCAGCTGCGCCTGATGGCGGTAAAGGCGGGCAAGGTTGGAGGTATGATCTGTGTTGAGGGGGTTTACCTCCTGTGCTCTCAGCAGAACGGTTCTTGCGGCCTGCCACACGTCGTATTGGCCCAGAAGTTCGATGCTTTCAGTGTTCAGGTTCAGGACATCATCGATGGATGGTTCGGCTGGCAAGGGTAAGGAGCCTTCGGGCGGGGCCTGTGTCGCTGATTCGAGGAGGCTGCGTCCCAGGAAGAGCATATAGTAGTCTTCTTTGGGTCTTACAACCAGCGCGCGGCGGTACAGGTCTGCGCTCTGGACCCAACGGCCTGCGGCATCGAAGGTCTGGCCCTGTTTGTAATAGACATCGGCACGCACTTGAGCGATGTTGACGTTACCAATGATGAGGAAGCCAGAGATGGCAAATACGACGGCCGCGCCGACGGTGGCGACCCCGCGGCCGAGCCAAGCTGGCCTGGCAGGCGCAGGGGCGCGCATGGCCAGATACAGACCGGCCAGCAGGCACCAAGAGACGACTAACCAGGCAAACAGTGTAAAGTGGCCGGCAATCTGATCGAGCTGCTCGGCGACCGAGCCGGACCTGGCGACCGGGAGGAGCCGGAAGGCGTGGATGACGCCGTAGATCAGCCACGCAGCGAAGAGGACCAGGCCATAAAGGCCCGCGGCGCTTGCCAACTGGACGAGAGTTCCCACTTCGCGGCTGTTTCCGCTGGGCACAGTGCGTCGGGCAGCCGCCGGGCCGGTTGCTGAGGATCGGGCTGTCCGTTGTTGTGTTGGCAAGCGCATCAGCGCTGTTGCCACGCCCAACACTGTCGCGATCAGCCAAGTGAAAAGGACCAGCCACAGGATGTCGGATGTTCCAGCCCCGTTCGTGTTCTGCGACGCGCCTCCCAACCCCAGGAACAGGACTGAAAAAGGATTGGACAGTCCGCGAAAATTCACGGAATAGAGGAAGGCCAGGGTGAACAGAATGAGAATATCGGGCGTGAACGTTGCCGGCAGACGAGTGCGCCACCTGGACACCGCAGGCATGGAACGGCGCCGGCCGCGGGCGGCCTTTGCACGGGAGGAAGCTCGCCTGCTGCCGGCGTTCGGTTTGCCGGGGCCTCCTTGCGCTTCCTGGTCAGAAGAGACCGGGCCGGCCGCAAAGGGCTCCGGAGTTAGCCAGTTCATTCCCACGCCGAGCAGTAGCGCTACGAAAACCCAGAAATATATGCGTGTTGCGGCGACGGCAATGCCGAAGTGGATTTCGACAAAGTGGGCAATAATTGCGGAGAATGCAGCAACCAAGAGGAGCTGGCGTCGGCGTTGAGCGGCGGAGGTTTTGGATTCGGGTAGAAAGAAGACGGCAAGGGTGACGTAGGCGATCAACCCGAGCACGAGGCCGGTGGGCCAGTTGACGCCGAGGAAGCCGACGCTGACGCCGCGCAAATGGAATAGGAGGCTGAGGAGAATGCCGCAGCCAATGACCATGGAAGCGAAGAGCGCAACATCCCTCCGAGAGCGGATCAGGCCGAGCCAGCGCAGCGCCCAGAAAAAGATGGAGAGAAAGAGGAGGGAATTGGCGAGGAAGCCAAGTATCCCTGTCATTGCCAGACTGTCCCAAGTCTCATTGTGGGCGCGGTCGGGGCTAGCGCTACGGGACTCCCATTGGGCCAGTTCGGGCGGATAGAAGCGATTGAAGGCCATCCACAAGGTTTCCGGGCCGTAGCCGATCAAAGGGCGCAGAGCATTGGTAGCGTCTTTGCTGCCGTCGGGCAAGGTCAGGGGAGGGTTGGGGGAGATCAGTTCGGCGGTGCCCTCCCAGATGAGCACCCGGACACGCCCGGTGCCGGTGGCGCTGTCCAGCATGGTGGTGAGACGCCCCCAGGTGGGAACAGGTCGCAAGGCGTTGCCGAGGGCCGTGGTATTCAGGAGGATGAGGAGGATGAAACCGGCGACGCCTAGCCCCACCCAGGCGGCTGTCCAGGAACGGTAGTTGCGGGGCCGGAGTCCTGTCAGGAGCAGGAGGACAAAGATGTAGAGGCCACTTGCAAGGCCAAGCCAGGGGCCGCGACTCTGTGACCAGTAGATGGCTAGGAGTTGGACAATGAGGATAAACAGGTAGGAGCCGCCTGCCAACACGCCTGCCAGACTCTGTTCGGGTGTAGGGCCTTCGGAGTCGTCTTGCGGCGCGGGGCCGGCGTTGGGATGGGGCCCGGATGTCAGGAGGTATGCGTAGCTGGAGACGGCGCGTTCGAGGGTGAGGAAGAAGGCCATGATCAGGTGGGCGGCCAGGAAGATGGGATTGCCAGCGTTGGCGGTGATCCTGCCATCCACGTCTTTTCCCCAAGGAAGCGGGTCTTTGCCGAAGTGTTGAAAGATTCCGTAGAGGGATATCGGCAGGCTGGTCATGATGACCGTGTGTTGGAGGCGGCGCAGCTGGGACGGTTGCCTCAGGTGGGCAGCTGTAAGAATGGCGATTACCAGGTAGCTGAAGAAGGTGTAGCCGCCTTGGAGACGGTGGTAGGAGCCCCACCAGCTGACAGCAGGGGAGATGCTCAGAAGTGTGCTGAGGGTGTAGGAAGCGGCCAGCAGCAGGACGGGAAGAAGGAGGGGCGCCTTCCAAAGGCGGCCCAGTGCCCAGTCGAAACCGAACTGTTCTTCGTCATCCTCTGTGGGGGGGCGGCTCGCAGGTGAGGGGGGGTGCCCTCCTGCCGGCAGCCAGATGCGGCCGCCGTCGAGAACTTTGACCAGGTATGCCAGCAGCATGACCAGGGAGATTGACCGGATAAGGCTGATTTTGTCGGGCTCGAAGACGCGGCTGGAGTAGGTGTTGAAAAAGAGGGGCGCGATGATCAGCGCTGCAAGCCAGCCAGCTTCGATTATGGATTCGCAGTACTGCTGGATCCTCGTCTGTCTCATTCGTGAATCCAGACGGTTGGGCGTGTCGTTGCAGAAACGGGAATCCGAGTTTCGACCTCAAGGGCCCTGTAGATCGCTGTAGGAATGGTTGGCTCGGTCGTTTGCGTCATTGGAATTTGGTAAGGGAGTCTGAGGTCCGAAGGCCGCTTCTAAAGCTGTCGATGACAGTGACTCCAGGCCCGCTCCAAGGCTGTGAAGGCCAGCGCGGGTTGGTTGGGGTTGGTCTCGTGGCGGCTACCGGTATTGTAGGTGAGGATCAGCTCCTGTCGGGCGCGGGTGATGCCGACATAAAGAAGGCGGAGTCGCTCTGCGGCCAGTTCCTTGCGGGCGGTACCGGAGGCCGAACCGGGCAGGTATTCATCCATGGTCCCCATGTGCAGGTGTTCGATCTGTTCTTGCGCTTCCTCGGTCAGGTTGAGGTGGTCGCGGACGAACCAGCGTTCACCGCGGTAGTCGCTATCGTCGCCGCCGCTGGGTAAACTGTAGGCGCTGACCGACGCGAGGTGGACACGGTCCCATTCCAGGCCTTTGGCGGTGTGAATGGTTGCGACGGTTACTTTCCCCGCTGGGGGTTCGAAGCCGCGAGTTTCGTCGCTGAAGCCAAGAAGCCGCCGGCGGCGGGACGCGATTTCCTCCAGATCCATGGTCAACTCGGGCAGACGCAGATTGGGGCGCTCGGCGGCCCTTTGCGCCAGGACGATGGCTGCGCTGTGCGCCAAGGCCAGGTCGGAGGCATCGGTGAACAGATCTTGTCCCAGTGTCAGGATGAGCTCATCAACCGGCAGGATGGCGGCGCCGCACCAGCGTTGAAGGTCTTGACGGAACCGGTTGACCACTGCGGGGAAATGGTCGTAGTCGCCGACCCAGCTAATCTCATTGAGCCAGTCATCACCGGCAGCGGGATAGACAAAGCGTTCGGGCAGCCGCAGCCGACCGAGGGCGCTGCTGAAGAGCGTAACCGGTTTCGGCAGCGGTTCATCCTGTCTGTCCTCACTCTGGTCAGAGGAGGTAGCAATCCAGGCGGGAAGGCAGCGGTCAAGGTCCTCCGAGCCGGTGACGGGACGCCCCTCAGGTTCGGGCCCCATTGCCGCAAGCTCACGCAGTCGACTGCGCCCGAGGCGGGGCCACCATACACTTGACCAGAAGGAACGGAGATAGGACGGGTTGGAAGGCTGGCCGATGAAACGCATCGAATGAAGCAATACGTCCACGGCGGCGCGGGTCGCGCTGGTAGACTGGAGGAGGGAGTCGTCGAATGGCAATGAGGCCTTTTCGAGGGCTCGACCGAAGTCGGCGCCCCGCCGGTTGTCGGGTACGAGCAAGGCCACAGTCTGTTTGGGATTCTTGGCAAGCCAGCGGTCCAGGCTCTTTACGAGCGTGTCAATCTCCTGGGCGGGCGTAAGCGGCCTGTCGTAGAAGAACACAGCCGGTTCCCCCGGCGGGGGGTTGGGCTGCGGGTCACCAGGCTCAGTGGGCTCGATGAGAGGAGGCGAAAGGGCCTCTTTCTGTGACAGGACTGGATGCGCATTGCGGCTCCAATTGATGAAAAGGTTGGCCAGTTCCATGATCGGGAGGGAGCAGCGCCCGGAGTTGGGAAGTGGAAGAGCATGGACGTCGTCGCTACTGACGAAGTCGCGCAGGAATTTGGGATCGGCGCTGGTGAAGGTCGTGTGGATGGCCTGGTTTGGATCTCCCACGCGAACCCAGTTTCCGTGGGCGGCAGATAGGAGCGACAGCATCTGTTCCTGGAGGGCGCTACTGTCCTGGGCCTCATCTTCAAGCACGTAGGGCCAGCGGATCTGCAGGCGCGCGAGGAGGTTCTCGTCAGATTCGAGCGCCTGGAGGGCGAGGAGAATGAGGTCGTCGAAGTCGACGCCGCCGCGCACACTCAGCCCGCGCTGGTAGTCCATATGGATTTGCAGGGCAAAGGATAGCAAAGGCCAGGCGTCCGCCTGATGCGCGAGTGTTTTATCGAGCGCTATGGGGTCAGCTCGGAGCTCCTTGACGCGGCGGATGGCTGCGTCCGCGATCTCCTGCCCGGTGTCGGGTAGGTGGCGGGTGAGGCGGCCGGGCTGGCTGAGGAATTCAGGCTTGATAAAGGCGCCCAGAAAGTCGGGATTCGACTGCAGGTAGTTGTTGACGGCCTGGCGCTTGATGTCCTGGCTTGTGCGATCGTCGATGATGTCGAAATCTTCGCTGAGGCCGACGAGTCCGGGCCGTTCGCGCACGATGTCATGGGCCAGACTGTGGAGAGTGCGGACGCGGTAGCCGCTGGGCAGCATGCGGCGGCTCTGGATGAACTGGCTGATGCTGTAGCGGAAGTTTTCCGCCGCGGCGTTGGTGAGGGTGACGACCAGTACTTCGCGGTCGTCGACAGGTCCGGATGCTGCCAGCTTTTGGACCAGGCGTGCGGCGAGCCGGCTCAGGGTGAAGGTCTTGCCGCTGCCGGGCACAGCGCTGATGCCGAGGCGGCCTCCGTCATACTTGAGGATTTCCTCCTGCGCCAGGCGCAGTTTCTGTGTAGAGGCCATGGAAGTGTTGCGGGATGCCTAGCAGATTCAGGTGGGGGGAAACTGGAGTCACGCGTAGGCCCTGTAGCGGAAAAAGGCTGCGAGGGGAGCGGGCGTGGAGTGGGGCCGCACGCGGGGCTCAGGCCAGTGTTCCGAGCACTCTCAGGACGCCAACGAACCTGCCCTTCGCGTCGAGGCTGGCGTGCGTAATCAGCGCGGGGGCAGAACGGCCGTCCTCCAACTTCACTGTCATTTTACGATCACGGTGAAGTTCGACCATCATCTCTGTCGCGTTGAGGTTCGCGGTATGGTAGTAGATTCTGACCCGGTCGCTTTCGGGGTGATTGTCGCTGCCAAACTCCACAATTTTGACGTCATCCAGCACGGCAACGGGTTCGGACATTGGGTCGAGATATAGCATCGCTTTCATGCAAAACCTTCCGCGTATTGAGGTCGAATCAGTCCAGGCAACTCAGCTTGCGCAAGTACTTTGCCTGACATCCTGAAAGATTTGGCGGCCATCAGGTGGACGGCGCCTGTTAGACAAATTTACGGAACGCTCGTACGGGCGGCAAGCTCCGGTCATTGTAGCAGAACGGAGGTTGTGCGAGCAAACCGGGACGGGTTTTGGGGCGCGGTGGTCCGGACGGGGATTGGGGGGATGGACTGTTGTCTGGACGGGGATTTGGGGGGACTGAGTGGAATTGGGGGATGGGATTTGACTTACTGGCGAGCGGCGGGGGGAACCAGAGGGGAATTGCGGGGGACGGGCGCGAGGGACGTGATGGCATTCTGATTGGAGGAAGGTGTCTGTGCGAAAAAGCCAGGGCGCCCGCAAGGGGCGCAGGGCGATTGCATCTAAATTGGGTCAGAACATCGAAATGCAGCCGAATACTCTTCCAGGTCGGGGTAAGACACAGGGAAATGTACGAAAGATGGCACGTAGACGGAGAATTTAACTTATCTCGCCGACTGAGGGCC
>JAJDZJ010000113.1 GCA_022824685.1 Caldilineaceae bacterium | reverse complement strand
GGCCCTCAGTCGGCGAGATAAGTTAAATTCTCCGTCTACGTGCCATCTTTCGTACATTTCCCTGTGTCTTACCCCGACCTGGAAGAGTATTCGGCTGCATTTCGATGTTCTGACCCAATTTAGATGCAATCGCCCTGCTGCTCTCTGCAGTTCCCCTTCCTTGCGCCCGTCCAAATGTGCTAGAATGAAGGCCAGAGAGCTTCAGGACCGTTACGATAAGGACGCGCCTTGATTCCATGACTGCGCAAACGCGTCGCGCCTCTGCTAAAGAGGGGCAGACGCAACCATCTCTCCTGACCGAGACCGCCGGACCGGCCGACCCGTCCGCGACATTGACCGAGCTTCAGATCCGCGACTTCGCGATCATCGACCGGCTGCATCTTCGTTTCCACAGCGGGCTCAACATCCTGACCGGCGAAACCGGCGCCGGCAAGTCGATCATTATCGACGCGATCGGGCTCCTGCTGGGCGACAGGGCAACGGCCGACATGGTACGGGCCGGCGCCGACCGCGCGCAGATCGAAGCAGTCTTCCAGCTGGACGCAGCGATGCCGGCGGGCAAACCGGACGGCGCCACCGGCCCGGACGACATCCGCTGTCTGATCGAAGCTGAAGGGTTGGACGACCCGGATGCGCCGGAGAGGCTGATCCTCAGCCGGGAGGTACGCCGAGGCGGGCGAAACTTCTGCCGCATCAATGGGCGCACCGTCTCGCGGCAGCTTCTGAGTGAAGTGGCCGCCCAGCTCGTCGACATTCATGGGCAGGGCGAGCACCTGAATCTGCTGCGTCCCCGCACACACGTGGACCTGCTGGACCGGTACGGCGGCCTGCTGCCCCTGCGCGGCCAGGTGGCCGAAAAGACGCGGCAGATCCAGCAGACGCGCAGAGAGTTGGCGCGGCTGCGCAGCGATGCACGCGCCATCGCGCAACGGCTCGACCTGCTCAGCTTTCAGGTGGAGGAGATAACAGAGGCGGACCTTGAGGCCGGTGAGGAGAATGAACTGGAGGTTGAGCGCAAACGGCTGGGAAATGCCGAAACGCTCTTGCAGTTGGCGAACGCGGCGGCAACGCTTCTGAATGAGGGCGAAGGCGGGATGCCAGGGGTCATCGACGGCTTCGCCGACGCCGTTGGCCGCGTCGAACGGCTTGCCCGCATCGACGATGGCATGGCGGCCGCGGCCACGACCGGTCAGGGGCTGCTGGAGGAGCTGTCCGATCTTGCGCGGGATCTGCAGGGCTATGCCGACGGGCTGGAGTTCAATCCCGACCGACTGGCCGAGGTCGAAGAGCGGCTGGCGGTGATCAGCAATCTCAAGCGCAAGTACGGCGACACGACCGGGGAGATCCTGGCCTTCGCCGCCGCGGCGCAGGCAGAGCTGGACGAGCTGAGCAACTGGGAGGCGCAGACGGCCGCGTTGGAGGAAGAGGAAGAGAAGCTTCTGCGCGAGATCGGCGCCCTGGGCGCAGAGTTGAGCCAGGCGCGGGTGACAGCCGGCGAGCGGATGGCCCGACAGGTGGAGACGGAATTGGCGCAGTTGCATATGCGCCACGCGCGTTTCGCCGTCGCGGTGGAGACTGCGGAGCAGGAGGATGGTGCCTATCTGCCTGACGGCCGCCGCGTTTCCTTCGACGGCAACGGTGTTGATCGGGTGGAATTCCTGATCAGCGCCAACCCGGGTGAGCCGGCCAAACCGATGGCCAGGGTGGCCTCCGGCGGCGAGACCGCACGCCTGATGCTTGCGCTGAAGGGGGCGCTTACACAGGCCGACCAGACGCCGATTCTGATTTTCGATGAGATCGATCAGGGCATCGGCGGCCGCGTCGGCGGTGTGGTCGGCCAGAAACTTTGGAATCTGACCGGCCAGCAGCCTCCCGCTGTCGCCGCCTCTGATGACGCGGCCGCCGGCGCCGATGGTCGTCCGCTGCGCCATCAGGTGCTGTGCATCACGCATCTGCCCCAACTGGCCGCGTTTGCCGACCTCCACCTGACCGTACGCAAACAGACTTTTGAAACTGACGGCGAGCTGCGCACCGGCACCGACGTCCAGCCGGTCGAAGGGCCGGCGCGCGTCGAGGAGTTGACGCATATGTTGGGCGCGGTCAGCGATGCCGGACGCCAGTCTGTCGTGGAGATGTTGGACGCGGTGGACAGACTGCACAGCGGCAGCCCGTGACCGGTCGCCGGCGCATCAGGTCACCGGCGGTTAATAGGAAGACGACAGATGGTTAAACATGGCAGGAAAAACACGAAACGGAGAGGGCCAGCCCTGCTGATAACTCTTTACCGCACCTTCTATCTCTCCTGTCTGCTGTTGGGCATGCTCCTGACCGTGATAGACGGTGTGCAGGCGGCCGGCCCAGCCGGCGCGCGCGGCGCAGCTGCGGCCGGCCGGGAACAGGGGAGTACTTCGCAGACAGAGTCGTCCTTTGTCCTGACGCTCACGTTTCGCGGGGCAGTAACGCCGGTGCTGCGTCAATATCTCAGCGGAGCGATCGAAGAAGCGCAGGCGGAGGGGGCCGAGGCAGTGATCCTGCGCCTGGACACGCCCGGCGGCAGCGTCGATGTCACCAAGCAGATTGTCCAGGATATGTTGGCCTCGCCTGTGCCGGTGGTTGTATATGTCGCGCCCGCTGCGGCGCAAGCCGGCAGCGCGGGCACCTTTATCACGCTGGCCGGCCACGTAGCCGCGATGGCGCCCGGCAGCAGTATCGGCGCGGCCAGCCCCGTCGGCGGCCAGGGCGAGGACATTGGCGACACGATGGAGGCGAAGGTCGTCAATATCCTCAGCGCCGACATTGAAAACCTGGCCTCGCGGCGCGGCGAAGAGGCGGTGGAGTGGGCTGTCGCGGCTGTGCAGGAGGCGGCCGCAGCCACGGACTCGCGCGCGCTCGAGTTGGGCGTGATTGACTTCATCGCGTCCGACGTGCCGGACCTGCTCGATCAGATGGACGGGTTCGTCATTACGATTCAGGGCGAAGAGCGCACGCTGCGCACTGAGAGCGCCCGGATTGTACAGCGTCCGCTGTCACCGCTGCAAGAGTTTCTGAACTTCATCAGCAACCCCACCGTGGCCACGATTCTGCTGACACTCGGCTCGATTGGACTGATCGCCGAAATCTACAATCCGGGCACATTCATTCCCGGCATGATCGGCCTGATCAGCCTTCTGCTGGGGCTGTACTCGCTGGGCCAGCTGGAGGCGAATTTCACCGGCCTGGCCCTGATCGGTCTGGCGCTGATTCTGTTGGTGGCCGAGGCGTTCACGCCGGCGTTTGGCGCGCTCGCATTGGGCGGCACCGTCGCTTTTATCTTTGGCAGCGTCCTGCTTTTCGATGCGCCGGGCCTGGCTGTGCCCTGGGTGACGATCATCTCGCTTGGCATCGTCATGGGCGCCTTCGCCCTCTTTGTAGGCGGCAAGGTGGTGGAGGCCCAGCGAAGAGGAACCGCCACCGGCAGCGAAGGCGTGATTGGCTCGCTGGCGACCGTGCGCGTGCCTTTTGCAGAGAACGGCCGCGGCAAGGTCCTCCTCGCGGGCGAGCTGTGGAACGCGCAACTGCGCGGCGCATCTCCCGATGAAGCCGCGCCGGCCGATATAGGCGATCAGGTCAAGGTGGAAGGGAGAGAGGGCTACATCCTGGTCGTCAGCCCGCCGGAAGGTGATGAAGGAAACACCAACAGGACTACGTAGTTACTCTGATCCCCAAATGCAGGTCCTGCAAAAGTCACGAATCAAGAAATGCAACCAGGCGTTCAGTTGTTGACGCCATGTCCTGTAACTGACACTCCCACACAGTCGTCACGGCCCAACCGTTTGCCTCAAGCAGTTCGACATTTTGTTCATCCCTGGCTTTGTTGCGCTTCAGCTTTGTCAGCCAGTACTGCCTGTTCGTGGCAGGGATTCGCACCTTGGGACAATCTGAATGGAGGTGCCAAAAGCATCCGTTCACAAAGATGACTTTGCGCCGCGCGGGGCAAACCAGGTCAGGCCGCCCAGGCAGATCTTTCCGATGCAGTCGATAGCGATAGCCCAACCTGTGAAGCAGCCGGCGGACCTGCATTTCCGGCTTCATGCCTTTAGATTTTATTTTCGCCATTGTGCGACTGCGGACCTGTGGCGATACTGTGTCGACCATTATCACCCTTACCGAAAATGAGCCCCCGACCCTTTGAAGTTGGTAGAGAGCGGCTTGCCAGTCTAAACAGAAACAAGCTCCTTCTTGCGTTGCTATGCGCTTTTCCAAATATCCTGCCACGGAGGAGCTTGTCCGTCGCGGGGTACGAATTCCGACCCTTTCTGTAGTCTCTCTGTCAAGGGCTGCAGAACGTTCGTCGCAATCCATGTAACCACAGGGACACATACAGCATCGCCAAATGCGCTGAGAGATTGCCGCTCGGTCTTTGCCACAATCGGAAAGGAATCGGGCACACCCTGCAAACGGGCGTATTCCCGGGCTGTGAGGGTCCTCATGCGGATCTTTCCGTTGCCCGCCGCGACCAGGAATTGCTTGCCGCTCCCGCCTACTGCTGTGCGCAGGCAGCCGGCAATGTCATCCGATCGAACCTCCGCCCTCTGCCCTGCCGCGCGCCGACGCCTGAAAAATGTTCTGAAGTTTTCCTCATTTCGACAGGCCAACAGTTTCACCATTTCCAGATGGGCCGAGGGCATCATAGCCAGATGTTTTTCTACTTTTGGCTCTGGCCACCAGCGCGGGTCATCCTGCGTGAGTCTCTCGGCCACGGAGTCGGTAAACCCTTCATTTTTGTAGGGTGGGGGTTCCGGAATATCCAAACGTGCCCACTGAATGTTTTCACTTTCCAGCATCAGCATTTTTAGACGGGTAGGCATGAGTCTCTTGGATCTGGAAGTGAAATAGGGTGAATCATCAACCACGCCAGCCGATTTCACTCCAACCATGAAGAGACGGGGACGGCTCTGTGGAACGAAAGAGCGAGCGTTTAGCATAAAAACATCGCAGGCATAGCCAAGTTCATTAAGAGATTTCGCTGTCGCGCAAAAGTCCTGGCCTCCATTGGAATACAACCACCCTGTTACATTTTCCAACAGAACAATCTGCGGAGCCTTCTCTCCTTGTTTTTCCAGAATTTCATAGAATCCCCAGAAGGCGCCCGAATGTTTTCCGTTTATGCCTTCGCCCTTGCCGGCCAGCGACAGATCGATACAGGGGAAGGAACATGTCGCCAATGTCGCTTGCGGAATTTCCTCGGCTGCCAAGGAAAAAATGTCTTGCGCCTTGTAACTTTCGTCAAAAAAGCCCTTATACATCTGCTCGCGTTCGGCGCTCCAGTCATTTGCAAAGACGACCTGCCAGCCCGCCGCTTCAAGCCCCATGCGAAAGAGACCAATACCTGCGAAATACTCAACGAAAGTCGGGGGCAGATCTGTTGGTCCGCTAGACAAAGTTCTTAATGACATTTCGGAAGAATTGTCTTTCACTTACTTCTCCAGAGCCACGGGTATTCTGATCTGTAGTGACAAATCGGTCTCAACTTCAGCGACTCTTCGGTTGTATCTTTCCAATAACCGCCGTATGTTGTGAGCAACCTTCTCTCCGGCAAAATCGGATAGTTCCTCAATGTTTTGGGAGACAAAGGACTCTATGGATTCCACCGAAACCCGGCCATTTGTATCGTGTTGCGCGTTTTGTCGTGCGCCTACCAACACCTCGTCGGGCACGAGCAGAAAGACCCTGAGTCCGTCAGCCAGATTGTGTTTACACTTGTCATAGTGACCTCTGTTGGGCGCCACGGACACATGAAAAACGCAATCGTTGATCTGAAAATCTCCCTGTTCTTCCGTCTGTCTGTCAGCGGCGCTGGCTGCCGAATTCCTGATGTCGTAAGCAGGAAAGCGAAGGGAGAGCTTTGCTCCAACCAGATATTCCGCGACTTCACCGGTTCTCAGTCGTTTGCGAGCCGACGCCAGAATCGCGCCAACCAGCTCTCGTGATGTCATGCCTAACTTAAAGTCGAAAGTAATTTTTTCTGCGTTGAAGATATCTCGCGCTCTGTCGGCAAGAACTGCTTGCATATTTCCTATTTCACTCTCCCTGGAATCCAGGGAGAGTTGATCCATACCAGCGTCCGCAAGCGCCTGCAGCAGAGGCTGGAGATTCTTCATCAAGCCGCGATTTGTTCGACCTCCCTCTTGCAACAGAGTTCTTTCCTCCCCAAAGCGTGCCAGTATTTTTTGGACGTTTTGGCGGCTTGCATTCCTTAACTGATCGCTGCCGGTAGCCTTATGCGCCTCAATGTCCAAATCGAAGTTTTCACGCAGGTTTTCAAGAATGACGAGTCCGCCCGCGATATTTCCCCGAGATCTTGATCGTGATGGAAAGGATTCCCACCAGTCAGCTATGATGACGGCAAAAAGAGAAGTGTCTGTCATTCACAGGATCTGCCAGACTGCCTCAGTGGCATTGAAAGACGCACAAGCATCCACGCGCGTTTAATGCTCGGCGCCTCTCCGCCACAATGCTACCCCAAAATCTGGCCCCAAGCAATTCACCCCTCAGATTCCGCAGGCAGAGCAGTTGCATTCGAAGAAGTGCCAGCAGGCGCTCAAGAAGGCCGCCCCCCAGAAACGTGCGGCCTTTATGGAACGATTCCAGGAGCTGCCTGCGCAACACTGCCGCCGGGAGATCCGTTTGGTCTATGCCAGTAAATCCCAATTCCACCGCGATGCGGAGTTGGGCTACACCTGGGCCGCAAAGAACAAGAAAGTCTGGCGCGTAAGTGACTCTGCTCCGCTCTTCGACCGCATGGACTGGGACGGCGTCAGTTGGCATCGGGCTAAGTCCGTTCAGGTCGCCGCCAAACTTGGGCTCACTCTCATCCCGCTGCCTGCCTATAGCCCAGACCTCAATCCGATCGACAATCTCTGGCGTCAGATGCGCGAAGAGGTCACTCGCCTATGGCCCAAATCTAAACTCGAACCTGAATACGGAAAACTCGTGGTATCAAAATGAACGCACCTTAGCGCCTATAAGGACGACTTTTTGACAGGGGCAGGGTGGCAGAGTAAGGTAGCGGCAGGCATTCGATGTTCCGGCGGGTTGCCGCCGGGATTCTACTGACAGGAAATGAAAATGGCGAGTGGCAATGGCAACCAGCGGGAAGCGCCCCCATTGGACCCGCGGATTGAGGCGAAGCTGGGGATTCCGGTCAAGAATATCGCGGCGGTCGCAAGCGGCAAGGGGGGTGTGGGGAAGAGCACGGTGAGCGTGAACCTGGCGGTGAGCCTGGCGCAGACGGGCGCGGCGGTGGGTCTGCTGGATGCGGATATCTATGGGCCGAACATTCCGATCATGATGGGCGTGGATGCGATGCCGCCGGTGGAAGCGGGCAAGTTGATTCCGGCGGAGGCGCATGGGGTGCGGTTCATGAGCATGGGATTTCTGCTGCCGCCGGAGCAGGCGCTGATCTGGCGGGGACCGATGCTGCATAAGGCGATTCAGCAGCTGTTTTCGGATGTGCGCTGGGGCGAGCTGGACTATCTGATCGTGGATCTGCCGCCGGGGACGGGGGATGCGCAGCTTTCGCTGGCGCAGATTGCGCCGTTGACCGGCGGGCTAATCGTGACGATGCCGCAGATGGTGTCGGTGGCGGATGCGCGGCGGGGCGCGGCGGCCTTTGAGCAGCTGGAGGTGCCGATCCTGGGCGTGATCGAGAACATGAGCGGGGAGGTGTTTGGCAGCGGGGGCGGCGAGACCGCGGCCCGCGAACTGGGCACGGACCTGTTGGGGGTCGTCGCCCTGGAGGCCGAGATCAGCGCGTCGGGAGACCGGGGCAGGCCGATCGTTGCGGCCAACCCCGCGGGCGCGGCGGCGCGCACGTTTCGCGAGCTGGCCGGGAAGGTGGTGGCGCAGCTGCGGGCGGTGTCCGGGGGGAATCAGCCGCAATTGAAGATTGTTTGAAACTACAGTTTCTGGTAGTCAGTTTTTAGTGAACAACTGTTGGAGACGACCGTTCATCCGGAGGAGGATGGGCGGTTTTTGGGGCGGGTGACATTATGTCTGGGCCAGGACAGCGTGGCGAGAGGGCGCGCATCCAGGGCGGTCGACCGGAACTGCAGTGGTCAGTGACTGTGGTCGTTGCCGAATACGGATTCGTCATGGGATAGATCGATGGGGAAGGAGTCGAGATCGTGCGGCTCCTTAGGAACGTCACAGCGGCATGTTCTGCGTAACGAAAGAAGAGACGATTTCTGCGGACTTTATCGCCTCGTTTGCCGCCTCTACGTCGGGTTCTTCAAAGCCCTGCACCGGGTAACGCACGCCAGCTCCGTATCGCCCAAGGCTCACGACAATCGGCGCCAGTTCCGCAAATGAGGGCTGCATTGCCGAGCACTGCTGTAAGAGATAGAAGAGATCATGCACGGGACGGAACTCGACGGATCGAGAGACAAGGAAACCTTTTAAGTATTTCTCAGCGCATTGTTGGCAGTGATAGCAAGCCATTGCGGGCAAAGGAATGCCCGCGCTCATGGCTCGATAAGCCATTTCCAAGTCTTGCTCCGCTTTCTCGAACCAGTCGTGTTCAGGAGGCCGGGCGCTCATACAGGATCTCTCGCGATTCAAGGGCCGTGTGAACAAAGGAATATGGATTCTTGCGCTGCTCGGAAAGATGTTCAGGCGTGGTGACGATCACGTCAACAGGCAACACGAATTTTTCGCCAATTGCCAGACGAATGGGGTTGCCGTGCTTGGGCCAGTCGTCCAGGGATTTGAGGACGACAAGCAGGTCTATGTCGCTGTGCGAGCCAGCGTTGCCGCGAGCGTGACTGCCGAAGAGGATAATCTGTTCGGGATCGAACCGTTCGGCGATCAGTTGGGCTACGGCGCGGATGGTGGCCTCGTCGATTGTGGCAATGCTCATTTGTACAGGTCCTTTCGCGGCGGTTCCGCCAAACTGCAATTGAAGACAGCCCTGCCAAGGCCAAGGCTATTGTAACGGATTTTGCGGCCAGAACGAATCTGACCTTGGACCGCCAAATCCGAAGTCGTGTTGCCGGTGGCGAGGGCATTGTAGTAGCCAAGGGCTAGGTCTCTGATTCGATCGAATCTGAACAGAAATTGAGGGAGTCAGTTGTCAGTGACTGCGTGGTTGATTGGGGATGCGTGTGGAGCGAGGCGAGGAGGGAGAGAGGAAAACGCCCGGCGGACGCCGAGGAGGTGACGTCTGCCGGGCGTGGATGAGGGAAAGAGGGAGGCCCTGCTCTTACTGGAGCGCGTTCACCTCCTGGAGGAGCTGGAGGGTTCCTTGCAGGTCGTCGAGGTCGGTCAGATCGATGTCAGGTGTGTTGACGTCGGCGAGCGGCAGAAGGCCTGCGGCGGTGGTGGGCACGCCGGACACGAGCGGGTATTCGTTCGTCTCCTCGGAGAAGTAGGTTTGCGCTTCGTCTGAGAGCAAGAAGGCGACGAATGCCTCGGCTGCGGCTTGGTCTTTGGCTGTGTCGAGGATGCCGACACCTGCGACGTTGATCATGGCGCCTGCGTCACCGGCGGCCGGGTGGTGGTTCTTGGCCTGGAAGTCGGGATCTTCGGCGAGGAAGCGGTAGAGATAGTAGTGGTTGACGAGGCCCAGTTCGATCTCGCCGCGGCCGGTGGCTTCGACGATAGGCGTGTTCTTGGCGTACACCTGAACGTCATTGGCGATCATGGCTTCGAGCCATTCGCGGGCGCGGTCCTCGCCTTCGAGGACGCGGACGGCGGTGACGAAGGCCTGGAAGCTGCCGTTGGTGGGCGCCCAGCCTACTTTGCCCTGCCACTGGGGTTCGGTCAGCGCCCAGATGTCGTTGGGCAGGTCCTCTTCGCTGAGCATTTCGGAGTTGTAGACGAAGACGCGGGCACGGCCGCTGGCGCCGACCCAGTCGCCGCTGCCGCTCTGGAAGCGGGGATCAACTCTGTCCAGGATTGCGGCCGGCAGAGCTGTGAAGCGGCCTGCCAGGGAGAGGGCGCCGAGCGCGCCGGCATCCTGGCCGAAGAAGATGTCGGCGGGGGAATTCTGTCCTTCTTCCAAGATGGTGGCGGCCAGTTCGGCGGTGCCGCCGTAGCGCACGTTGACGGTCACGCCGCTGACTTCCTGGTAGCGCTCGAGGAGCGGGCCGACCAGGTTTTCGTTGCGGCCTGAGTAGATGGTCAACTCGGTGGCAGCGCCGGCGCTGCCCATTTCATCGGCCGGCGCCTGAATCGGCACGCAGGCGGCGATCAGGAGTGCGACCAGCGCGATCAGAAGTGACGGCGCAAACCTCTTCAGTCTCTTCGCAGACATGCAGTACTCCCCTTCTGGCTGTGTTTGTTTAAGTGTGAGCAGTTTTCGATACGGCTTTGTAGATGAAAATCTGATACAAAACCGGGCTGGTCTCCGTCCGGATCGGAGTCAGGCCCGTCAACAGCTGCGCGCCCGCATTGCGTTTTGCAGTGCCGCGCGCCACAGAAGTGTAGCACAACGGAAGGCGGAATTTTGGCGAAAATTGGGGCAGTTTTTTGCGGCAGTCGTAAACGTGGGAGTTAAGTAAGGTTCACTGAAGCGTTAAAGCGTGGTTTACAGAGGCGTTAACTGCAGTTGGGGACTGCAGTTGGGGACTGCAGTTGCGAACTGCAGTGGTTAGTGGTCAGTTGTCAGTGGTCAGTGGTCAGTGGGTGCCTAGTGATGGTGGCGGGGCGGGTTGCCGAGGGGGGGTGGTGGGAACCGCAGTCGTCAGTCGTCGGTGGTCAATTGCCGGGGGGAACAGTGGGGGAGGACTGCAGGGGGGGCTGCAGTGGTCAGTGTGGGCGCGGGGCGCGTCAGGCGGGGGTGGGGGCGTGGACGGAGTGGGAGAGGAGGCGGTATTGGGGGACGCGTTCGGTGTCGGGTTTGCGGCAGCTGAGCGGGATAATGAACTCGGATTCTTCGGCGAGGACGAAGAGCTCGTGGACGAGGTCTTCGCTGTTGGAGCGGAAGCGGCAGGTCCAGACGTCGTTGTCCTGGTCGGCGTCAAGGAGGGAGAAGGCGTCGAGGGACTGCAGTTTGGTTTCTTCGCGCAGGAAGTATTCGGCGGCCTGGACGGGCGCTTTGTAGCAGGAGCGGCCGCGGTAGCGGTCGAGCGCGTAGACATCGCCGGCGTTGTAGGAGTCGACGACGGCGGTGGCGTCCTCTGCGCCAAGGCGGCCGTAGTAGAGGCCGTGGGGGAGGACGATCATGGTGGCGGCGAAGCGGTGGCCGCCGGTGTGGGTGGTCTGCCAGACCTGGTCGCCGGCGTATGCGGCCATGGTGAGGTAGACAGGCACGCCGAGAGTGGCGCAGCAGCGGTCGCGGCTGCCGTTGGTGCAGACGAGGAAGAGGGGTTCGTCATGTTTGTGGGCGGCGTAGCGCTCGGGGTTGGCGCGCATTTCGGATACCATGGCGGGCAGGTCCATCGCGGCCAGGTCGGTGAACTCTTGCAACTCAAAGCGGTAGAGGGCGGCGATGTCCTCCTGGGAGAGGCCGATGAAGAATTTGATGGAGGAGCCGTTGCGGGACTCGCGGCGCTTTATGAGTTGGAGGCGTGCGCCGGGCGTGGCGGCGACGGCCTGCTGGAGGTGTGTTTTGAGCGCGTCGTCGAGCTTGCTCTCTTCCATGGCTTTTGCGCCCCAGACACCGGGGTATTCGAGCACAAACCAGACGTCTGTGCCGTTTCCGGCGGTACCGTAGATGGCTTCGCCGGCGGTCTGTGAGAGTTGTGAGCAGATGTGGCCCAGGGTCATTGTTTGTCTCCGTGGGGTAGACGCTTTTTTGAATTTCTACCACGAACGGGCCGAGGATGCAAGTCAGTTTTCTGGTGGGGCGTGGCGGGGATCGGCGACCCAGAAGGCCATGAGGAGGACGCCGAGCAGGCCGGCGGCGGCGCTGAGGGCGAAAAGATAGCCGTAGCTGACGGTGGCGAGCCAGCTGCCGGCAAGGGGGATGACGACGTTGATGGCGCCGATGATGGAGTTGGTGATGCCGACGTAGGTGGGGCGTTGTTCGGGTCCGATGAACTCGAGGACGATCATGAGACCGGAGACGAAGGTGGCGCTGAAGTAGACGCCTAGGAGCACGAAGACGAGGTAGTAGAGGAGCGGCAGGGTGGCCGTCCCGGCGATGACGTAGCCGATGGAGGCGGCGAGGCCGCCGAGGACGAGGGCCAGTTTGTGTCCTCTGCGGTCGGCGAGGAGGCCAAAGAGGAGATTGCTGGCGGACTGGCCGACGAGGAGGGCGACGGTGTAGTTGCCGACTGTGCCGCCGGTGCAGGGCGATTGCATCTAAATTGGGTCAGAACATCGAAATGCAGCCGAATACTCTTCCAGGTCGGGGTAAGACACAGGGAAATGTACGAAAGATGGCACGTAGACGGAGAATTTAACTTATCTCGCCGACTGAGGGCCT
>JAJDZJ010000161.1 GCA_022824685.1 Caldilineaceae bacterium | reverse complement strand
CAAGGTGGCTGATGCAGGCTTCTTGTGTCGGGAACTGGCGGTAAATTGCGGGGATGTTCACGGGCTATCTCCTGTAGTTGACTATACCTACAGTATACCCGATCCCCCTTCACTTGTCAAGCCCCAAACTGCCAATCGCCTAATATTATTACATTTTTTTCATTTGCGCGCCCATTGAATGTAGTTAAAATAATATTTAACTTTCTCCCCAATGCTAAAGACCGTTTTCCGATTTGTTCCGACAGCCGAGATTTCACACCTAGCATGGAGGGTCAAAATGGGAACACAGCAAAGTCTAAGTCGACGCAGATTCTTGCAGACGGCAGGTATGGGCGCAGCGGGGCTTGCGCTTGCGGCCTGTGCGGCGCCGGCAGCATCGCCTGATGAAGGAGCGGCGGATGCGCCTGCAGCTGAAACTCCCGAGGTTGTGTTTTGGTTTCCGTGGGAGGATCCAGCTCTGAACATCCAGGATAAGTTCAATGAAGCGGGGCTGGGTGTAACAGCAGTCTGGCAACTTGGCGAGTATGACTCGAACACGAAGACGATGGCCGCCCTGGCTGCCGGCACACCGCCTCCGGTTTCCTTCCTGGGCCGCTGGCAGAGCGGCGACCTAGCCGTGCGCGATGCACTGGTGGTTCTGGACTACTACATTGAAGGCGCCGAGAATTTCACATGGGACAACATCTGGGAGCGGCTGCAGAAGGATTCAATTCTGTGGGGTAAGAAGTGGATCGTTCCGTATACGACGGATACGCGCGCCCTTCTGTACAACAGGACCGTCTTGGGCGAGAAGGGGCTGGACCCGGATTCGCCGCCGCTAACATGGGCCGACCTGCACCAGATGGCGATCGACATAACAGAAGTGGATGACGCGGGTCGACTGGATGTGATCGGTTTTACACCTACATTTGGCAATCCGCCTGTCCACCTAATGTTCCTGACCTTGATCTGGTGCCTGGACAGTGACATGGTCAATGAGGACTTGACCGAGGTTACGATTACCGATAAGGGTGAAGAGGCCATGGTCTTCCTCAAGCAGCTGATGGACGATCAAGGGGGGTATGAAGCGGCCGGGGCCTTTACAAGAGGACTCAGCCTGGCCGAAGGCATCGATGCATTCTCGGCAGGCAAGGTGGGTCTGGCGATGCACGGCCAGTGGGTGCTCCGCAACTATGACAAGTATTCACCAGATCTCGATTTTGGCATGATACCGGGACCGGTCTTTGAGGGGTACGATATTCACGCCAACTATGATGGAGGCGGCGGCTGGTTCCTGTTCAAAGAGGGAGGACAGCCGGACGATGCCTGGGCGCTGGTTGATTTCTGTATGAACGAAGAGTTCTATCTAGACCATGCCAATAGATTTCACTGGCTGCCGGCGCGCTCCGACGTGGGTGAGCAGTGGGCCTCCTTTGACGAGCGGCGTGAGGTCTTTGCCGCGACGGCGAACACGGTGCGGTGGATTCCGATATTTGTCGGCATCCTGGAGACGTTGGGAGACATTGCCACCATGTTCGACAACATCCTGATTGGCGGGAAGGACATTGTCAGCGAGCTGGAGATCGCGGAGGAGAAGATTCAGGCGGTTCTGGACCGGCACAACGAATTCCCCGTGCCTTCTTGATTCGGTCCATGAGTCATCGTCAAGTGTAAGGGTTTGGGGCCCGGTGCAATCCGGGTCCTGAGTCCTCACTCTCCTACATGTAGCACACATTCACGCGTCCAAAGTTTTTCCTTTCAGGTAGTTGCCGCTGGCACAGTAAGCTATGCTTAACATCGCTTTGGGACGGTTTGAAGGAAAGAGTCGGAAAGTTGCCCATGCCTCGTTTGTTTACTTCCTGCTATTTGGCCTGGGTTTCCTGTTTGCGATGCCGCTGGTGTGGCTCGTCTCCACCTCGCTGAAGAGCAATGAGCAGGTGGGAACGTGGCCACCGGTGTGGATTCCCTATCCCTTTGTATGGCAGAACTACTTCGTAGCCTGGACGAGCGGGCGCTTTGGCCTCTATTTTTTCAATACCACCCTGATAACTGTCCTGGCTACATTTGGCCAGGTCCTCACGGCCTCGATGGCTGCGTTTGGCTTTGCCCGCCTTCGCTTTCCTGGCCGCGATGTACTGTTTGCAGTTCTTTTGGCAACGATGATGTTGCCATTCGTTGTGACGATGATTCCGACTTTCATACTGTTCAAAAACCTTGGCTGGCTCGACTCATTCAAACCGCTGATTGTTCCTTACTATTTTGGGGGCGGCGCGTTCTTCATATTTTTGCTGAGGCAGTTTTTCAAGACGTTGCCGACGGAGTTATTTGAGCAGGCCACAATTGACGGCGCTTCGAACTACCGTATCTACTTTCAGATATTACTCCCTCTTTCCAAGCCTGCCCTTTCGACCGTGGCCATATTTGGATTTTTGCATCATTGGAACGACTTTCTTGCGCCGCTCATCTACCTCAACAGTCCGGAGAAGTTCACTCTTGCTCTCGGATTACAACAGTTTATCCAGCGAACGGAAGTCCGCTATCAGGAGATGATGGCGATGGCGTTGTTGATGACGATACCGGTCCTTATGGTTTTCTTTTTCTTCCAACAGTACTTCATCCGCGGGGTCGTCATGTCCGGGATCAAGGGGTAGATTTACTGGACGAAAAGCGGGCGCCGCAAGGCAGATGCGCACGCAAAGGGCTGGAAGACTGCGGCCGTACTAATTTGGCTCTTACTATTCTTATACGGGTATTTCGCGATGAGTCAGGAAGCCATTCCAGCAGTGGAAAGTGAAATAACAGCACCGACGTCAGCAGGAACGCGCAGCGTGTGGGCGAGCCCGATTCGCCGGCGCGAAGCCCGTGACGGAATCATCTTTATTTTGCCGTGGTTTCTCGGTCTTCTCATATTTATCCTTGGCCCTTTCATTGCCGGCTTCTACTATAGTTTGACGGAGTACGACAGCCTGCTGCCGGCACAGTGGCTGGGCGCGGAGAACTACCGCCGCATTTTGTTCGGCGATGACAAGTTCTGGCTCGCCGTTTTCAATACGGTCTGGTATGTGTCTGCAGCCGTGATCCCGCAAGTGATTCTTGGGCTATTGCTTGCAGTCCTGCTTAATCAGAAGGCCAGGGGGATCACCGTATTCCGCACCGTCTTCTTCATGCCATCCATCGTTCCAATCGTTGCCTCCGTTTCCCTCTTTATCTTTATCCTTCATGATCGTTTTGGTCTTCTGAACGAGACGCTCTACGGGGTATTTGGCATTGTCGGACCGAACTGGCTAACCAGTCCCGATTGGTCGAAGCCATCGCTTGTGCTCTGGAGCCTGTGGGGAATCGGCGGGGGCATGATCATCTATTTGGCAGGCTTGCAAGGGATCCCGCAGACGCTCTATGAAGCGGCGGCGATTGACGGCGCCGGCGCCATTCGCTGCTTCTGGAAGATCACGATTCCCTTGATCTCTCCGACGATTCTCTTCGTGGTGATTATGGGCATTATCGGCAGCTTTCAGATCTTCACTCCCGTCTTCCTTCTGGGAAGCGCGAACTACGGTCTGGCGGCTGCAGGGCCTATGGACTCTCTGCTCTTCTGGGTCGTCTACATCTACAATCAGGGGTTCTTTTACTTCCGGATGGGGTATGCCAGTGCAATCGCCTGGCTGTTGTTCATTCTCTTGGTGATCCTCACTCTGGTCCAGTTTCGTTTGGCCGGTCGTTGGGTTTACTATGAAGACGAGGCTGCCATTCGTTAGCGCGCCAGCAGAAAATCGGCATCACATCTCCACATTTGGACCCTGAGGAGATTTTACTGTGTCAAACAGCCAACTTCGTGTCGGCTTTGGCGAGTCGGACATCACGCCGCCGCACGGTCTCTATATGTGCGGGAGCCTCGACCCGCGCAAGAATGAGGGCACTACGGATCCATTACAGTCCCACGCGCTCGTTGTGGAAAGCGGGGGCAGGCGGATTGCCATTGTGGGTGTCGATCTGATCGGATTGCCCAAGGCGCTCTCCGACGAGACTATCGCCGAAGCCGCGGGCCGTACCGGCATCGCGTCTGAGGACATTCTGGTCGCCTCCAGCCACACACACAGCGGTCCCTATACGGCTGAAGGACTTTACTCGAACCAGGTGACCGACGCCGAGTATCTGTCGACGCTGCCTGATCGCATCGGAGATAGCGTTGAGCTGGCGGCGGGTCGGGTGGAACCGGCTTCGATGTACATCGGGAGGTCATTGGTCCACCACGGGATCCATAACCGCCGGGTAATCTGCCCGGACGGTAAGGTGTTGAATACCTGGATGCCCCAGGCGCTAAACGATCTGGAACTCGTCCCTCAGGTGTTGGGGACGGCGGGACCGGTCGATCCCGAACTGTGGGTTGTCCGCTTCGACCGGCCGGACGGTTCAACGATAGGAGTTTTCTATAACTTTTCGCTGCATACCAACTCCAAAGGCGGCCTCACATGGTCGGCGGACTATCCGTGTGTCGTTGCGGAAGAGATGAGGGAGGCGTACGGCGCCGATGTGATCTCGGTCTACACGCCGGGCGCATGCGCGGACATCAACGTAACGATGGGGGGCGATCGCTGGCGCGAGAGTGCGGCCTACTTTGCAGAGCAGGCTGTGGAGGCGGCGCGACGGGCCATTCCGGTGGAGGGCCCCATCCCGGTTGGCGCTGTCCGCCGCGAGATCACGGTTCCGCGGAGGGACCCGACTGATCAACCGCCGGAAGCGATTGGCCGGCTCAATTGGGGGGGTGCAGGCGGCCGCGCTGATGTATTCGACCGGCAGGCCAAGCTGGTGGCCTCCATGCCGGAGCAGCAGACTGTAGTAGTCGGCGCCGCCCGCATCGGTCCCTTTGCGATTGCAACCAATCCGGGGGAACTGTTCGTCGAGCATGGGCTCACGATCAAACGGCGTTCCCCGTTCCCGCACACGGTTGTATCAGAATTGACCAACGACCTGATCATGTATCAACCGACCCGACAAGCGTTTGCGCAGCAGGGATATGAAACGCTGGTCGGGCCGAATAGGGTGGCGATGGAAGGCATTGAGAAGATTGTGGACACAGCGGTGGAACTGGTTGAAGAGCTGTGGAGTGAGCGGCCGGTTTGATAACAGCGGCACTCCTGGATTGACAAATCGGATCATCGACAGGATTAAGGAGCAGCGGACAGGATGAGTAAGCTACGAACGGGATTTGTCGGGTTGCACCGAGGCGGCGGCTTGATGCGCAGCCTGGCCGGGCATCCGCGGGTGGAGGTTGCCGCGCTTTGCGATATAGACGAGGAGACACTAGCCGACACGGGCGCGGCGTTTTCGCTGCCGGACGAGAGGATGTTCACGCAATTCGAGGATTTCGTGAACGCGCCGCTGGATATTGTGGTGGTGGCGACGCCGATCGAGTATCACGCGGCGCATTCGATTGCGGCGATGGCGAGCGGCAAGCATGTGCTGTGTGAGCAGACGGCGGCGTACACGGTGGAGGATTGCGCGCGGCTGGTGGATACGGTGCGGAAGACGGGTCGCGTTTATATGATGGGGGAGAACTACTGCTACTTTCACTATATTCGGGAGTGGCAGGAGTGGATCAGGCAGGGGAAGCTGGGCAAGATCTTCCACGCGGAAGGCGAGTACATTCACGAGATCGTACCGCTGCTCCGAAACCCTGAGACGGGCGAGCGCCGATGGCGTTACACGCGCGCGCCGATCTGGTATTGCGCGCACTGTCTGGGTCCAATTCTGACGCTGATGGAGGACCGCATCGTCAAGGCGACCGGTGTGCATTCTGGAAAGAACATCTATCCCGATGAGGGACTGGGCTACCTGGATATGGAGGTGGGGTTGTTCCAGACGGAGAAGGGGTCCACGATCAAGATCCTGCGCAGCCAGGTGGCGCCGCGGCATCCGGATATGATTTTTTACACTTTGTACGGCGAGAAGGGCTTTGTGGAGAACGGCCGTCAGGGCGGATGGGGCGGCACGACGGGTCTGTTCTACAGTGAGGACGAGGCGTCGGCAGATGAGGGCGCGCGGCAGATTGCGTGCCCGACGGTGGACCCGAATGCGCCGGAGGAGGCGCGTCAGGGCGGGCACGGAACGTCGGAGTACTACATGGTGCGGGACTTTATTGACGCGATTGAGAATGACACGAAGCCGCCCGTCGACGTGGTACGGGCCCTGGACTTCACAATACCCGGCATCATTGCGCACGAGTCGGCGATGCAGGGCGGCAAGTGGTTGGATGTGCCTCTGTTCTGAACTCGCTTACTTCGCCGTAGCTCTGCCCTGACAACTTTCTCGAGGCGTTCAATCGAACTCGTCAGCGGCCTTTTCAGCGAAGGGCTGGTGGTTCCGATTGTCTGCTTGGGGCTGGGCGCCGGACCGGCGCCGGCGTTTGCGGCCTTTGCGTCGGGGCCTGGGTCTCTCGGGTGTGATTTCGTCCTGAGAGATGACGGGGTAGGAGGCGAAGACGGCCTGGTCCTCCTCGCTGTCGGCGAAGTAGATGCGTTCGCGGCGGAGCGTGCGGGCGTAGTCATCGAAGCCGAGAGCGGCGACGAGCTCGTCAGGGCGGCCGGTCGCGCCGGGGCGCATTTGGACGCGCAGCGCAATGCGGTGCTCGGAGGCGGGGGGGTCGAAGCCGGCGTAGCGCAGTTCGAGGACCAGTGGGCGCAGATTGTAGCGGTAGCGCTGGCCATGCCGCTCCCGTTCGCGCCAGGCCGCTTCTCCCTCCAGAAATGCCTCGATTTTTGCCTGCAGCTCCTGCTCAGATACCTCTTCGGGTTCGGCATAGATCAGAATTGTATAGTCGGCGCCGATTGTCAGGGATTGGGGCGATACGGCTTTGAAAGGCACTTCGGATGCGTGGAGCAGGCGTACGCCGGGGGGCAGCTTTTCGCGAATCCTCATTGCGAGTTCATCGAGCGGGACTGGCGGGCTGAAAGCTGCGTCCAACAGTTCGCGAACGCCGGTCATGCCGAGGCCGAGCGGTGCGGCGAACTGGATGTGGGGTTGCGGATTGAAGCCGCGCTTGTAGAGCAGCGGCAGGTTGGCGCGGCGCAGTGTCCTTTCCCAGAGGCGGGACTCGTCCTGGTGGCTGATGAACTTGATGGCCTCGCCCTTTTCGTAGGTGAAGCGGACGCGCTGGCGAACAGGCGCGTCGGTGGTATCTTGCGGCTGGGGAGGCTGGGTGGTCGTGCGCGTCATTGTGCCTCCGCCTCCGCGATGCGCTGGCTGACGGTGCCGTGGCGGCGCTGAGGGACTCGCTCTGCAAACTGGCCTTCGGCCTGCTCCAGTTGGAGAAGCTGTCCGGGGTCCACACCTGCGCCGGCAGGGAGAGAGACGCCGGACTCTTTCATTTCCTCGTTGAAGTAGAGCGGGACGGGAACGACGTCGACGGGCTGGCGGGTTTTGTCCTTGCCGAAGGGCGGACAGCGCCAGGCGTCATCGGGCGTGTCGCGGCGCTGTTCTTTGAAGTAACCCAGAATACCGCAGGAGAAGCAGTGTTCACGGCAGTCGTCAACGACGCCGCCTGCGTAGGTGTGCAGGTATTCCTGCGCCAGAAACTCTTTGTTCAACCCGGCTGAAATATGCTCCCAGGGCAGGATCTCGTCCAGGGGGCGTTGACGGCGGGCGAACCAGTCCATCTCCAGACTGCAGTCGTCAAAGGCCCTCTGCCAGAGGTCGAAGCGGAAATACTCGCCCCAGGCGTCGAGCTTTGCGCCGAGCTCCCAGGCGCGCTGGATGACTTCGCCCAGCCTGCGATCGCCGCGCGTGAGAAAGGCTTCGACGAGCGTTTCGGCCGGGTCGTTCCATGTGAAGTGAATCGCGGGATCTTTCAGCTCCTGCTGCAACAGGCGGATTTGCTGGCGGATGGTCGATTCTTCTTCCATCGGCACCCATTGGAAGGGGGTGTGGGGCTTGGGCACGAGCGTGCTGACGCCGATGCGCACGTTGGCCTTGTTGCCCAGGACGCGGCGCCCGACGGCCAGCACCTTTTTGGAGAGATCGGCAATGGCTTGGACGTCGTCGAGCGTCTGGGTTGGGTGGCCGATCATGAAGTACATCTTGATCGTTTTCCAGCCGCGGCTGTAGACCTCCTCGGCAGTTTGCAGGAGGTCATCGTCGGGGATTGGCTTGTTGATGATGTCGCGCAGGCGGTCGGTGGCGGCTTCGGGCGCGAAGGTGAAGCCGGAGCGGCGGCGCCCCTTTTCCAGCAGGTCCATGAGGTCGACGCTGAAGCTCTCGATACGCAGGCTGGGCAGGCCGACGGACAGCCTGCGTGCGCCGTGGCGTTCCATGGTGCGGCGCACAAGCTCTTCGACATAGGTATAGTCGCTGCTGCTGAGGCTGAGGAAGCTGACCTCTTCGAAGCCGCAGTTGGCGATCATCTCGTCGACCGCCTGCAGGACCTCTTCCAGGGGCCGTTCGCGGACGGGGCGGAAGATCATGCCGGCCTGGCAGAAGCGGCAACCGCGGGTGCAGCCGCGCATGATTTCGATGGCGGCGCGGTTGTGGACGACGTTTATGAAGGGGACGATGAATTTGGTGACAGGCGGCGGCATGACGGTCACGACGCGCTTCATCACGGTGGCGGGGGCGTCGGTGTGCGTGGGCCGGATGGCGGCGATTGTGCCGTCGGCGGCGTAGCTGGCCGCGTAGAGCGCGGGCACATAGGCGCCGGGGATCTGGGCGAGCATGGTCCAGAGCTTGCTGCGGTCCTGCGCTGGCAGGTCTGCGCTGCCGTCGCGGTCATTTTTCCATTGCTCGTATACATCAATGATCTCGAAGATCACCTCTTCGCCTTCGCCGATGACCATGGCGTCGAAGAAGGCGCTCATCGGCTCCGGGTTGTAGCAGCCGGAGCCGCCAGCGATGACTAGGGGGTGGGAGGCGTCGCGGTCGGCGGCGCGCAGGGGGAGCCCTGCCAAATCGAGCATGGTGAGGACGTTGGTATAGAGCTGCTCGTAGGGAAGCGAAAAGGCGAGGATGTCGAACTGTGTGACCGGGTGGCGCGTTTCCAGGCCGAAGAGAGGGATGCCGTCGCGGCGCATGACCTTTTCGAAGTCACTCCACGGGCAGTAGACGCGTTCAGCCAGCAGGTCGTTTCGCTTGTTGATCAGGTCGTACAGGACCATGAGCCCGAGGTTGGAGCCGCCGAGCTCGTAGATGTCGGGAAAGGCGAGGGCTACTTTGCTGTGGATGGCGGGGTCGTTCCAGTCTTTGGGGATGCTGTTGAGCTCGCCGCCGGTGTAGCGGGCGGGCTGGGTCACTTTGTGGAGGACGCGGTCAAGGGCGCGTGAAATCTGCTTCGGGTTGGAGTACATATCCTTATCCTTCTCGTCTGCCGACCGGCGGCGCTGCACCTGCAAGGCGGTTGCGATTGAGGTCGGGCGGGATTTGAACCCGCTAGTTGCCAGCGTGACACAGGGTTGTGCGGCACTTTGGCGAACAGGATCCCGGCGCGTCAGGTTGGAGGGCCGGAGATGCCGTCATTATAGAAGGACCGGGCGGGAGGATCAAATCTGTTGGCGAAGTGGTTTTGACTTCGCAGCGCTTTTCTCCTATACTGTCTGCTGTCACAGTTTGGCAGAAGACCTGCCCCGTTCGTCTAGAGGCCCAGGACACCACCCTCTCAAGGTGGAGACAGGGGTTCGACTCCCCTACGGGGTACAGGAATGAGAAATCCCGCTGAAGGCAGCGGGATTTTCCTATTGGCGATTTTGGCTTGCAGTTTGACGGCAGACTCAGTCGACAGCGATGATGGCTTCGATTTCAACGGCCCAGTTGGCGGGCACGGTGAGACCGATAGCGCTCCGGGCGTGGCGGCCTGCGTCGCCGAAGAGCTCGATGAACATGTCGCTGCAGCCGTGGATGACGGAGGGCGTGTCGTTGAAGCCAGGGCCGACGTTGACCATGCCGAAGACCTTGACGACTTGGCGGACGTTGTCGAGGCCGGCGATGGTGTGGACGGCCTGGAGGATGCCGAGGGCGCAGAGCTGTGCGGCGCGGTAGCCCTCTTCGGTGGTCAGGTCCTGCCCGACCTTACCCATGATCTCCTCGTCGCCGAAGCGGGAGACCTGGCCGGAGACGTAGACATGGTCGCCGGAGCGGACTGCGGCCATAAGGCGGCCGCCGTCGAGGTCGATCTTTTCGAGTTCGTAACCCATTTCCTTCAGTTTTGCCAGATAAGACACGTCTTGCTCCTGTTGTTTGTTTCGCGGACGGCGAACTGCCGCGCGGTCGTAAGGTTGTAAGGTGGAAAGGAAGTCGTTCGACTGTTTCAGGTAGCGAGCGTCAGCACGGGGCCCTCTTTGGCGCGCGTGTACAGGTCGTCGAATTCACCGCTGCCGTCGTCGTCCAGGTAGGCTGTTTCGACGCCGCGCTCGTAGACGGGCTGATTGGCGGTGCGCCAGTAGTCCCACATGTCGGAGCGCTGGCTCCAGCTGGAGTCGGCGAAGTAGACGCGGACGCCATTGGGGCGGCTATAGCGGACCAGCCGGCGGGGCAGGCTGAAATCGGCTTCCTCGACGCGATAGGTATTGAGGGCGTCTTCGCAGATGGTGATGCCGAGGCCAGGTGAGTCGGGCGTTTGGGCGTAGCCGCCGACGACGGGTATGCGCTGGTCGAGCAGGTTGTGCTGATAGAGTTCGTGGCAGTTGATGCCGGGCCACTGGGCATGGCTCAGGACGGCGCCGAGGTGGAGAGACATGGCGGTGGTGATGCCGGTGC
Organism: Caldilineaceae bacterium; assembly: GCA_022824685.1. Classification (GTDB taxonomy): domain Bacteria; phylum Chloroflexota; class Anaerolineae; order Caldilineales; family Caldilineaceae; genus Bin5. The sequence continues at coordinate 6,252 of JAJDZJ010000161.1, read as the reverse complement.
CGACCATTTGGAGGAAGAAGGGCATGTTGGCGGCGGCGGCGGAAACGCCGGCGTTCATAACATTGGAGACGCCGCCGGCGACGACGAAGCCATCGCAGTATCCCTCCTGGATTGCGACGGAGCCGTCCACGCTGCCGTAGTGGTGGGCGATTGGCGTGCGGACCTTTTCGCGCAGGAGGCGGTTGCCGGCAACGTCGCTGGCGTTGATTGGACCTTCCCAGATCGAGATTTTGGGGAATTCGGCTTCAAGCGCGCGGAGGACAGGCACGGCAGTGGAAACGTCGAGGAGGAAGTCGTTCCAGTCGCAGTCGATATGGAACCAGTCGGGCGTGGCGTCGCTGATGCGTTTGACGGTTTCGTAGACGTCGTGCCAGGGGCGGGTCTTGATTTTGATGGAGGTGAAGCCGAGCTCAACGGCGACTCTGGCCTCGTGCTCGTAGTGGAGGGGGCCCATGTCGTGGTCCCAGAAGGAGAGCGGGCACCAGTCGCGCACTTTGTGGCCGAGGAGGCGGTTCACGGGTACGCCGGCGAGTTTGCCGGCGGCATCGAAGAGGGCCATTTGGAGGCCGGCGCCGAGTGAATCATCCCACATGCAATCGAAAGGTGAGCGGCCGATGACGCGGTCGGTGCCTTCGACGCGTCCCCAGGTGTAGTTCTGGATGGTTTCACCGTAGCCGATGGTGCCGTCGTCGAGTGTGACGCGAATGACTTCCGATTCGGACCAGCGGTGAATGTTGGCGCGTTCCATTTCGCGGCGCACGCGGTCAACCATGGGGATGACAAGGAGGATGCGTTCGACGTCGGCGATATTGGCGGTGGCGGTCATTGGGGCGCTCCTATTGGGGTGGGTCTGGCGATGGTGCGTGGGACGGGTCAGATTGAAGAGATTCTAACATGGTAGGCGCCATTCCCCGTATCGTGTTCCGCTTACCTTTGAGCATAACAGCAGGTTAACGTGAATGGGAAAGTGGCAAAAAAAGTCGCTAGCGGACAGAATCGCGCTCGGTTACTATGCGCAAGATGTCAGTTTTCAGGGGCAGACAGAATTGTCTTAAGTCCCTGAGCCGATTCCGTTTGAGTGTGACAGAATGGACTCCACAATTGCCAGGAGCGTCGCTGGGGACAAAATTGGAATGCCCTGATACTCTGTGAGGCGTAACAAGTGACGGTCACCAGATACGATACAGTCCGCCTTTCCTTTCACTGCAATTGCAAGAAACTTATCGTCTGAGGGATCTGCTTCCACAATTGTAGAATCCGGCGGGTCTGCAGCAAAAAGCACTACTTTCTGTCGAATGTTGTCCAGGTAAGAGCTTACCTTGACTGGTGTTAGATTGTACTTTTTCGCGATTCGGTCGTAGTGCAAGACCCTTTGCACCTCGTCCAGCATTTCCTCCGAGGCAATAAGGACATGACCTTGAAGTCTATCCAATAAGGTGGCCGGTGTTCCTGTTGGGGCGATCAACGCGCTGACCCATACGTTTGTATCCAATACAACCCTCATCTGTTTTCGGCGCGCACGGCTGCAATCGCTTCTTCAATTTCCCGTTGGACTTGCTCTTCTGGCACCTCTGGCATTTGCGCGTGCATTTCGGCTAGAAACTCCATCAGACGAATTCCTGCCTGATTTTGGGCGCTGGCCGTCGATAAATCTGCTTCGACTATGCCTGATTCTTCGTCTGGGACTTGCGACAAGAATTGTTCATAATCGCTGATTGGCACAATGGCGACTACAGGGATTCCTCCCCGTTCGACGACCAGATGCTCTTGGCTGCGGTAGGCGCGGCGTAACACGTCGCCAAACCGATTCTTAGCCTCTGTGGCGCTAATCGTTGCAATCTTCATCGCCGGCTCTCCCTTGGCTAATGTTAGTCACTATTAGCTAATTTTAGCATAGGCTGACAATTCGTCACATCTGCTCCCATAGTAGGTTTCAGTACAACCCAAGGGTTGTGAAAGTCTTTCGAGCCGCTTGAGTCATTTTGCGCTGAATGTTTGCATTTCCATTTCAGAATCTAGTGGCAAACCTAACAGCCGTATGCAGCCAACCATATGATTCTCAATCAGTACTCGGCCGTCGGACTGCGAAACGCGGGCTACGATATCCGCTCGGAGCGTGCCAACACGCACTTCCTGTCCTTCCAGTTCCAATTCGATATCCAGTTCCGCCGACAGCCGGCCAAGATTCGCCGCCAGCCAAGGTGTAAAGTTATGGGCCTCGTTGGGAAGTGCCTTCCGCACGTCTACACGTTCAAGAGTACCCAGTTCCGCCATATTCATTCTGTGCGTCGTCCTTTCTGGAACTTGAACTATGCGACTAACCGAAAGTTGGCTTGGCGCTGCCTTACCTGCGATTTAAGACTTGACTGCATTCAATCGTCAAGTGGAAGCTGCCCCAGATCAGGCGGGCTCAGCCGCTCTACGACCAATTGGCGCACGAAAGCTGAAGTCGATCTGTCAGATGCAATTGCTTCAGCATGAAGAATACTCTTGGTGTATTCATCCAGGTATATGGTAAGCGAACACGGCTTGGGGGTTGCAGTGGGAGGATAAGGTTCAAAGTAGTCGGCGGGATAAAGGTAACCGTTTTCGCTTCCCGCTTCTCCGAAACTTTCGTCAATGATCCGAATCATAGCGTGCTGTTCGGCAATGGGGTCGAATAAGACTTTGTAGACTTGCCCAACGGTCAGACCGGACAGCGGCTCCTCCTGTTCAGGCTGATGTCGAGGATGCAAATAGGGTCGATTGGAGATGCACTTTGCGTACCTCATTCTATGGACAGGGTGGACAAATTGTTACAACTTGGCTGCACGGTACGCTCAGCCCTGAATCTCCTCGACGAGGCGGGCCAAGACAATTTCTTCTTCGCCGTCCTCGAGGGTCATTGGATTCAGCATAAACGTTTCGTCGGCCACTCCGTATGCGACTGAGACCGCGGGGTTCCCTTGTTGCAGACCCTGATTTATCTCTTGACGGGTTCGCCCGACAACAGAGGGGTCGATTTGGACCTGGGCGCGCGGGGCTGGCTGGTTCGCTTCGCTTGGAAATGATCGCGTGGCGGTGACGCCGTCCAGCCGGTTCAGCTCGGTGCACCATCCCTCGACGATCTCTTCCATCTGCGAAGCACGCGCTTCGTGGTCCATCGCCAGGTAACGCTCGACGGCTGCGAGCAGGCCGAGCATTTCTTCCTTGCCAACCTTCATGGGGCGGCCGATGCCGTGGTTGGGATTGCCGTTGAGAGCGCAGGCGTCAACGATCCACTGCTTTCCCAGCACGAGGCCGGACGACTGCGGGCCGCGCAGGTCTTTGCCGCCGCTGAAGATTGCGGCGTCGGCGCCCAACTGGGTGAACTTCCACAGGTTTTCCACGGGCGGGAGCTGGGCGGCGGCATCCACGAGGACGGGTACGCCGTGTGCGTGGGCAACGTCGACCACCTTTTCCAGGGGGATGTCGCCAGGCGTCCTCATGGCGCCTTCAAACCAGATGACCGCGGCGGTCTTTTCGTTGATCGCCCTCTCCAGATGCCAGACTTCGGCTTCGCCGGGCCAGCCGATTTCGACCATCTTGACGCCGACTTGGCGGACGGCGTGATCGTAGCCGTTGCGGTGTGCTTTATGGACGATGACTTCGCTCTTGAGACCGGTGAGGTCGGGCAGCTGTTCAATCGCCCACTTTTCGTTGCCGGTGATGCAGGCGGCGATAGCGACCACGATGCCGCCGGCCGCGCCGGAGCTGACGTAGCAGGCCTCGTTCTGGGTGAGGAGGGCGATACGGTTGCCGACTTGGCGCTGAAGTTCCGGCAGTTCCACAAAGGACTTGGCCGCCTCCATCATGGCTTCCAGGACTTCGGGCGGCATGAGAGAGCCTCCGAGCCTGGTGAGGGTGGCGTTGGCGTTGATCATGGGCGTAATACCCAGTTCGGCGTAGGAAGGCATGCGTTTACCACCTCTTTTCTTGTGAAGGGAGGAGCGTTGCCAGGAACAGCGCGGCGCGTGCCGTTGTGGCGGCACGCGCCGCGGACCAGTCACTGCTTGGCGAAATCAGGCTGGTTCCGGGAAGACGAGATCACATGCGTCGGCGGGCATCCAGTGGGCATCTTCGCCGGCCCACTTGACGTTGCAGCCGATCGGGTTGGTCAGAGTGGTGCTGATCGACTGGCCGGCGGTGTGCTCCTCCAGGGCGCGATCCAGGTCGAAGACGGTGGCCTGGGTAGCATCGCGCGGGCTGTCGACGCCGCGGCCGGTGTAGACCAGTTCACGGTCTTTGTTGAATACGTAGAAGTGGGGCGTACGCAGGGCGCCGTAGGCCTTGGCGACTTCCTGGGTCTCGTCGCGCAGGTAGACCCAGGGGAAGCTGTGCTCGGCCATGCGCTCGACCATGTGGCGGAAGTCGTCTTCGGCGTTGACGTGAACGCTGTTGGAGTTGATGCCGACGAACTTCACGCCTTTGGCGGCGAACTTGTCGGCGGAGGCCCGGGTTGCTTCGTCCGAGCCGATCACGTAAGGGCAGTGGTTGCAGGTGAAAAAGACGACGAGTGTCTCGGCGTCGTCAAAGCAGCCAAGGGTATAGACCTCGCCGTCTGTAGCGATCAGCTTAAAGTCGAGTGCCTTTTCGCCGATTTCGAGGGTGAAAGCCATTGTTTCCTCCTGTATGAGTGGACAGTTGCCTGCGGATCCAACCGCTTTCAAGCGGCCGGACTCGCAAGCATTATAGTTTTCGATCAGGACGGACGCGGTTCGTCGAGCACGGCCTGGGTCTTGCGGTCGATTTCAGAGGCGTGTTCGGCGAAGGTGACCTCGCCTTCCCAAATCAGGTTGAGTTCGGAGCGGAAGATATTGTTCGCTTCGGTGAAGCGTGTGTTCCAGGGCATCGGATAGGGTTCGACGCCGTCGGTGATCAGCTGGTCGGTGAAGCCGTACATGAAGTTGACTTCGTTGACCTGCGGGTCGGTCCATACCGATTTGCGGCCGTTGGTCTGGCGCTTGGCCTCCAGGACCTGGAATACACCTGCATCATAGGAGGAGTAGGCTTTGACCAGTTCCCATGCCTCGTCGACGTGGGCGGAGCTAGAGTTGATCATCCAGTGGTTGCCGGAGAAACAGGTGCCCTGGCGTCCTTCGGAGCCGACGGGCAGGGGCACGGACCCGACTTCGAAGCGGTCGCCGACGCGTGCCTGGTTGTTGGTGAGGATGCCGACGGTGCTGGCGTGGGTGGCTTCGAGGCCGGCGACGAAGAGGTTGGGTTCGACACCTTCGCGATCGGCGTCGCGGGAGGCGACCTTTTCGTCGAGGAGGCCGACATACCATTCGGCGATCTCGGCGTGGAGATCGTTGTTGTAGGACATGGCGCGTCCCTCTTCATCCATGATCCAGGAGTCGGTGGAATCGGGGGCGCCGAAAGAGCGAGAGACGTTGCTGTAGTAGTGCATGGCGATCATGCTGTCGAAGCCGATACCGAAGACGCCGGCGTCGGGGTCTGCGGCAGCGCGGGCGATCTCGGTCCAGTCTGCCATGGTCCAACCCAGCTGCGGTTCGGGCAGGCCCTTTTCTTCCAGCATCGTCTTGTTGTAGTTGACGGCGATGTTGCCGCCGGGGTGAACGACATCGGGCAGGCTGAAGTTTTTGCCTTCCCACTGGTTGCCTTCGAGGACGCTGGGGTAGAAGTCTTCGAAGTCGTCCGGGGGTGCGGAGTCCAGCAGATCGTCGATTTCGAGGTAGATGCCCTTGAGGAAGTTAATGAAGATCCAGCGATGGTGGCCGTAGACCAGGTCCTGCAGGGTACCCGAGATGAAGCCGGTTTGGGTCTTGGTCTCGATTTCGCCGTAAATTGTGTCTTCGACTTCGACCTGGACGCCGGTCTCGTCGGTAAAGCGGGCGGCGAACTCGTGGGGCATGAGCGCGCCGTTGCCTGCGGGCGCCTGGACGCGAAGCATAATCGCTTCTGCAGCCGGCATGTCATCGCCGGACTCGGAGGCTGCGGGCGCTGCGGGGGCTGCGCAGGCGGCCAGCGCGGCGCCTGCCCCGGTCATCGCCATCCCTTTAAGGAATGCTCTACGCGTGAAATGTTGCTTCGTGGTCATTCTGTTCTCCTGAATGGTGAGTGTGATGGAAAGGGCCAGGGCGATTGCATCTAAATTGGGTCAGAACATCGAAATGCAGCCGAATACTCTTCCAGGTCGGGGTAAGACACAGGGAAATGTACGAAAGATGGCACGTAGACGGAGAATTTAACTTATCTCGCCGACTGAGGGCC
>JAJDZJ010000152.1 GCA_022824685.1 Caldilineaceae bacterium | reverse complement strand
AGGCCCTCAGTCGGCGAGATAAGTTAAATTCTCCGTCTACGTGCCATCTTTCGTACATTTCCCTGTGTCTTACCCCGACCTGGAAGAGTATTCGGCTGCATTTCGATGTTCTGACCCAATTTAGATGCAATCGCCCTGCCTGGGCCTCGCGCAGGCCTCTTGCCATTCGGATAAAATCCCCCATGAAAAATATGAAGTACGTAAGCAACGCCGCCGTTCAGGTTGTTATCTTCTATCTCCTCTGGTTCGGCTCGTGCGGTCTGTTCATTCTCAACATCGTTACCACGCTGCCCGCCCTGCGCGCAATCGCCATCGCCTTCGGCGCGGATCAGTGGACCCTTCCCGCCGTCCATCGCTTCTCTCTCCTCGGTTTGGCCGTCGCGGCCGTCATCTTCTTCTTCTGGAGCGAAGCAGGTTACCGCCGGGCGTCCAAAGTCAGCCTCGGCCGCTTCCTCCAAGTCTTCGCCTGGGTCACCGGCGTGCAACTCGCCGTCATCGTGATCGCGTATCTCATTCCCCGCATGGTACTATAGTGCCCTGGACCGCCAGCGGATAGTGGAGAGATGAACGCGGCCGGTCACCAGCCGGCCGTCACCCTTGGCCTTCACCTCCCACGTTCTCCACGACCCACCGTAACCGCCATGACCGCCGCCCCGCCGGCGCGATCAACAGTTCCGGAGCGTCATCCATGCTTATCGACTCCATCGAAACCTTCCTCCTCGAAGCCCCCATTCAAACCGGTTTCGGCTGGTCCCAGGGATGGACCGAAAATCGGCAAGTCGGCTTGGTAAAGCTCGTCACCGACGACGGCATCGTTGGCTGGGGCGAAGGCCTCAACGGCCCCTCCGCCCGCATCGTCCACGACGAGTTCGCGTCCCTCCTCCTCGGCGCCGACCCAATGCAGCGCAACCTGCGCTGGCAGGAGATGTTCCGCCTCCTCTACAACGGCAACGTCGCCGGCGGGATCGGCGGCAGCGCCATCAGCGCCGTCGACACAGCCCTCTGGGACATCGCCGGCAAGGCCAGCGGCCTGCCCGTCTGGGCCCTCCTCGGCGGAAAAGTGCGCGACCGCATCGCCGTCTACGCCACTGGCCTCTACTATACTGAAGAGAACCTCGCTTCCGACGGCCGCGTCATTCCGCAACGGCTGCTCGACGAGGCCCGCATGTACGTGGAGCTCGGTTTCGCCGGCATGAAGACCAAGGTCGGCGGCCTCACCTTGGCGCAGGACGTGCGCCGTGTCGCCGCTATCCGCGATGTGATCGGCCCTGAAATCTTCCTCATGGCCGACGCCAACCAGGCCTACAACGCCACAACGGCCATTCGCATCGGCCGCGAGCTGGCCGAGCTCGACGTCTACTGGTTCGAAGAGCCAGTCAATGCCAAGGACGTAGAGGGCTACCTGCAGGTCAAGGCCGCGCTGCCCATGGCCATCTCCGGCGGCGAAAACCTGCGCACCCGCTACGAATTCAAGGATTTTATCGGCCGCCGCTGCGTAGACATCGTCCAGCCCGATGTCGTCATGGTGGGCGGCATCACCGAAATGCACCGCGTCGCCTCCATGGCCAACGCCTTCGGCATCCTCTGCAACCCTCATGTGTGGGGTTCCCCCGTCATGATCGCCGCCAGCCTCCATGTCGCCTCCGCCGTGCCCGAATGTCCTCCTGCGCGCACGCCCCGCCCCTACCAGCAGGAGCCCGTCATGGAGTTCGACCGCACACCCAGCCCCATCCGCGAGGGCATCGCCGAACCTTTCGACCAGGTCGGCGGCTTCCTCGAAGTGCCCAACGGGCCCGGCCTGGGCGTTGACATAGACGAAACCGCCGTGCGCCAGCTTAGCGTCGACACGCAAAAGACCGGCAAATAGCCCCATCGACTGATTCCTGGCGACAACCAGGAAACCGGCTGCCGTCCACTGAATCCTCTTCACCCTTGAAAGGAAACCGCTCCCATGCCTCCGATCGCTCTGCAACTCTATTCTGTACGCCACCAATTTGCCGCCGACATGCCTGGCACGCTCGCCGCCGCGGCCCGGATGGGCTACAGCGGCGTCGAGTTCGCCGGCCCGCCCCAGCACGCCGCCGCCGCGCTCAAAGCCGAAATCGACGAGCTTGGCCTCGCATGCGCCGGCTGGCACGTGCCCTTCGACCTGGTGCAGGATGACGCCCTGCCCAAAACTATCGCCTTCCACCATGCGCTCGGCAACGACAGACTCATCATCCCCGGCATCCCCGAAGAGCTGCGCCAAAGCCGCGACGACTGGCTCAAACTGGCAGAATTCACCAACCGCCTCGCCGAACGCCTGGCCGCCGAAGGCATGCGCACCGGCTACCACAACCACTTCCACGAGTTCCTGCCTCTCGACGGCGAAACACCCTGGGATACATTCTTCGGCAACACGGATTCATCCGTCATCATGCAGTTTGATACCGGCAACGCCGTCTACGGCGGCGCCGATCCTGTCAGCGTCATCCGCAGCTACCCCGGCCGCGCCGTCACCGTCCATCTCAAACCCTTCACCAAGCGCCTCCGGCAAGGCCATGGTCACGACTACCCCAATCCCGCCTTCGACCCTATCATCGGCGAGGATGACACCGACTGGGCCGCCTTCTTCGAAGCCTGCGAACGGGTCGGCGGAACCGAATGGTATATCGTCGAATACGAAAGCGACGCCTACCCGCCCCTGGAGGCCGTCGAACGCTGCCTCCGTGCGCTGCAGGCCATGGACAAATAGCGCGCCCACATCAAGCGCACACAACAAATGACCGCCAACCCCGCCTCCCAGGCCGCAGTCGGCTACACCGACCTGCTCCGCAACAACCGCAACTTTCGCTACCTCTGGTTCGGCCAGATCGTCAGCCTGCTGGGCGACTGGTTCAACCTCGTCGCCTCCGCCGCGCTCGTCGGCATGCTCACCCAGTCCGGTCTGGCCGTCGGCTCACTCTTCGTCGTGCGCATGCTCGCGCCCTTCCTCATCAGCCCAATCGCCGGCGTCGTGGCCGACCGCTACAACCGCAAACATATCCTCATCGCGACCGACATCGTCCGCGCCGCAGTCGTCCTTGCCTTTCTCCTCGTCCGTGATGCCGGCGACATCTGGCTCCTCTATGCCCTCACAGCCGCCCAGTTCTGCGTGAGCGGATTCTTCTATCCCTCCCGCAACGCCATCCTGCCCGAACTGGCAGGCGAGGGCGAACTGGGCGCGATGAACGCGATCAGCTCCGCCACCTGGTCCACCATGCTCGCCCTCGGCGCCGCGCTGGGCGGGCTCGTGGCCGGCGCCTGGGGCATCTATCCGGCCTTTCTGCTCGACACGCTCACCTTCATTATCTCTGCCGCGCTCCTGATGCAGATCCGCATGCCGGCCTCCTCCGCAGCCCTTTCAGAGGACAAGACCATCGCCGCCGGCCTGCGCCAGTACATCGATGGCCTCAAGTATCTGTACAAACATCCCAACATCCTCTTTATCGCCTCGCAGAAAGCGCTCAACTCCCTCTGCCTGACAGCCGGCTCCCAGGTCGTCATGGTCGCCATCTCCCAACAGGTCTTTACCCTCGGCGAAGGCGGCGGCATCAGCATGGGATTGATGTTTGGTCTGACCGGTGTCGGAACCGGCATCGGCCCCATACTCGCCCGCAAGGTGACGGGCGACGACGGCCCCACGCTGAGAAAAGCGATCATTGTTGGCTTCCTGCTCAGCGTAATCGGGGCGGCTGCCACCGCGTCGCTCCTGAGCCTGCCTGCCGTGCTGCTGGCGTCGATCGTGCGCGGCATCGGCGGGGGCATCGTCTGGGTCTTCTCCACCCAGCTGCTCCTGCAGAATGTGTCCCGCAGCGTGCATGGCAGAGTTTTCGCCACCGAATTCATGTTCTTCTACCTCGCCAGCGCACTCGCATCCAGCGTCGTCGGCGCCGCGCTCGATAGCAGTCTCAGCATCTCCGGCATCATCTGGTCGATGACGGCTCTGACCCTTATTCCAATGACGTTATGGACGCTATCGGTCGTGCGAGGAAAGCAAAGAACGGGATAAAATTTCCGGCTCCCTGCCGGAGTCTGTTACTGTATGTTGATCCGCACAAGCTAAGTTAATCCTCATCAGCCGCTGAAACGAAACGACATGACCGCAAATACCACGACGCAGACCGCCGTAAGCTACACCGACCTCCTCCGCGACAACCGCAACTTTCGCTACCTCTGGTTCGGCCAGATCGTCAGCCTGCTGGGCGACTGGTTCAACCTCGTCGCCTCCGCCGCGCTCGTCGGCATGCTCACCCAGTCAGGACTGGCCGTCGGCTCACTCTTCGTCGTCCGCATGCTCGCGCCCTTTCTCGTCAGCCCAATCGCCGGCGTCGTAGCCGACCGCTACAACCGAAAGCACATCCTCATCGCATCCGACCTCATCCGCGCCGCCGTCGTCCTCGCCATCCTCCTCGTGCGCGACCCCGGAGACGTCTGGATTCTGTACACCCTGACAGCCGTTCAGATTGCGATGACCGGCTTCTTCGACCCCGCCCATACCGCCATCCTGCCCGACATCTCCAGTCCCCACGAGCTCGGCGCGGTCAACGCTCTCAGCTCCGCCACCTGGTCTGTAATGCTTGCCCTCGGCGCCGCCCTAGGCGGACTCTTCTCCGGCATCTTCGGCATGTATCCCGCCTTCGTGCTCGACACCTTCACCTTCCTGCTCTCGGCCGCCCTGCTCGCGCAGGTGCGCATGCCCGCCAAACTCGCATCCGCCGCCGCCGACAAAACCGTCGCCGCGGCTGTGCGTCAGTACTTCAACGGTCTCCGCTATCTGCGCGCCCACCTCGACGTCCTTATCGTCGCCCTCCAGAAAGCGTCCATGGCTCTCTTCCTTGCCACCGCCTTCCAGGTAATCCAGGTGGCGATCGCTCAGCAGGTCTTTATCGTAGGCCAGGGCGGCGGCATCAGCATGGGCCTCATGTTCGGCCTCACCGGCGTCGGCTCCGGCCTCGGCCCCATCCTGGCACGCAAATTGACAGGAGACGATCCCCGCTCGCTCAAAGAAGGGATCGCATACGGCTATGTAATCGCTATCGCCGGCATCATGGTGACAGCCCCTCTCCTGAGCCTCCCGATCGTCCTGTTGGGCTCATTCGTGCGCTCCATCGGCAGCGGCATCATCTGGGTCTTCTCAACCCACCTGCTCCTCCAAATGGCCCCCGACGAAGTCCGCGGCCGCGTCTTCGCCAGCGACTTCATGTTCTTCTACCTCGGCAGCGCCCTCGCCTCCAGCCTCGTCGGCGCCGCCCTCGACACCAGTCTCACCATCTCCTCCATCATCTGGTTCCTGGCCGCCATCAGCGTCGTCCCCACCATCCTGTGGACGCTGTGGGTGATGAGAGGAAGGCGGGAAGTCGTCTGAGTTGCCCGCAATCTAGATTTCTTGCACATGTCCGAGATGCCTGAAATGTCGAAAGCGCTGCTGAAGAGAATCCGCGAAAGTATTTTCGAGATATTCAGCAATGCCGTGCTTCACTCAAGCACAAGTATGGGAATCCTCAGTTGCGGACAGTTCTTTTCAAGACAGAACAGACCTACATCTTATCTCCTGAATCGAAAGTTGATGACATCTTTTGAGAAAACGGTATGCAGAAAGACACGAAAGTTTCAGTATATGAGGTTGTGGGCAGTCCCCTGTGCGTCGCCTCGGACGATGGGCAGAAGGTACATGATCGCCTCGCCGTCGCCTTTGGAAGGGATCGACGCGTTGCACTCTCATTTCTAAACGTTTCAACGATGACTTCCGCCTTTCTTAATGCGGCGATTGGTCAACTTTATGGGACCTTTACCGAGGACCAAGTTCGGTCCCTGTTGAAGGTCAAGGACATAGAGCCCCAAGATGCGGCACTGCTGAAGCGCGTCGTTGAAACTGCCAAGTTGTACTTTCAGGATCGCCACAGGTTTGATCAAGCGGTTAGGGAAGTGCTGGAGGACGACGATGACGATTAAAGCACTGTCGGTGAGCAACTACAATTTTCGTTCTGAAGATAGACTGTTTTTTGATGCGAATATCTGGTTGTTCCTGCATGGCCCGCAGCAGTCGCCCGTCCGGAACCGTGTGAAGACTTACTCCCAGGCGTTCAAGCGCATTCTTATCGCGAAGAGCCACATCCATATAGATGTTCTTATCGTTTCAGAATTCATTAACAGCTATGCCAGAATTATGTGGCGAAACTCAAGATCGAATATCGACTTCAAAAGGTATCGCAACAGCACACAGTTCAAACGGATCGCTCCAACTATCGCTTCTGATGCCGAGCTGGTTATGCAACACTGTTCTCCAGTAGAAAGCGGGTTCGCTAGACTGGAGATGAATGATCTGCTGGACGAGTACGCGGCAGGTGGCTTTGATTTCAATGATCAAGTCATTACGGAGTTATGCAAAATAGAAGGGCTGACACTGATTACGCATGACGGCGACTTCAAAGGTTCAGCAGTCCCTATTCTGAACGCGAATAAGAAGATGCTGGTTTGACTGCGAAGATCTCTACCCTGGTCTTTCTCCGCAGGAATCTCGACCAGTCGATCCGCCATATACCCGCCCCGCGGCATATGCGCGCACCCGCCGCCCCCTCACATGTTCGCCGCGCCTCGTTTGCGCGCCCCGCCTCCCCTGTAGGGCGCCCCCTTGTGGGCGCCCCCCTCGTCTCTCCCTTGATTGCCCGCCCCACCTTGGCTCCCAGCCCCTGGCCCTTAACTCCTGCAGTTCAGACTACTAGCCAATGCCACAGGAAGCGCAAAGTCGTTTGAGCATGGCGTCAAAGAAAGGTACACTGGATCTCGAATTACTGATTTTTCGTGGTCAGGGTAGCGAATATGCTCGAGGCGCTTCAGACACAGCGAGGGGGCAGAAACGTTGCAGACGATTGAAGCGACAATTGATGAACAAGGAAATGTGCGCTTGCTGGAGCCCGTCCAACTTCCAGAGCCTCGGCGCGCATTTGTAACGATACTCTCTGATAAAGTATGTGTTTCTGAGACCGCTTTGCTGGGTGAAGCCGCTCTTGCTGAAGACTGGAATCGTCCCGAGGAGGAAGCGGCATGGTCACACCTGCAGCGAGCGCCGACTCCCTGAACCTCTTCCCTTTTGCAGCCTCTTCCCAGGCAGATTTTAGCCCTGTCTCGATGCTCAAAGTTAGCGAGATCAGGGTGTTCATCTGAAGAATCCATCAATGTTTGACAGCCAGTCCGAACTAATCGAGAAAATTCGTCTCGGTGAAGACTCCACCATCGAATTCAAAAGGGAACTCCCTCGTAGAGACGCCCTTGCTGACGAGATAGCGGCCTTCGCCAACGCCCGCGGTGGCGTGCTGTTGATTGGTGTGGAGGACCACGGCGTAATTGTTGGTCTTGACCCTCACAACCTGTACCAAGCCGAAAAGACAGTATTCGAAGTCTGCCGGGACAGCATTGAACCGTCTTCGTCCACATTTGCCCAAAAACTGCGTCTTGAGGGAAAGGACCTGCTCAAGATAGACATCCCCCGCAGTTTGTTCATTCACAAGAGTCCCGGTGGTTACTTTTCTCGCCAGGGCAGCAGCATGCGAGCAATGCCCGCAGAATACTTAGCCCGGCTGAAACAGAGTCGTTCTCGAGTTGGCATCACGCCTCCCGATAGGCGCTTTGTGCCAGGTACCACAAAAGACACCCTTCGGCAAGACTTATATTTGAGATTTTTGACAGAGGAAACTGCTAAGCATGACATCGAAGACCTGCTGTTCAAGAGGGCTCTCTTGGTCAGTGAGGGGTGCGAGTTGAGAGCCTCCGTCGCCGGCCTTCTCATGTGCCACGACAGGCCCGACGACTACCTCTACAACAGTTTCATCCAGGCCGTCTTCTATAGCGGCAAAACAATGGATGCAAATTACCAGATCGACGCCAAGGATTTCAGAGGCCCACTGGACCGGCAAGTCATGGACGCCTATAAGTTTGTGGAAAGATACAATCAGGTCTCCGCACGTAAAGACATTGGCAGAACGGAACAACCCCAATACAGCATGAGAGCAGTCTTCGAAGCCCTGGTCAACGCGGTCGTACACAGAGACTATTCAAGGACCGCCTCGAAAATCCGCCTCTTCATGTTTGCCGACAGAGTGGAACTGAGTTCGCCAGGCGCGCTGGCCAACACACTAACCGTGGAACGGCTCCGCTACGGCCAGGCAACCCGCAACGAGCTCCTGGCCCGCCTGCTATCTGAAATTACAGTTGAAGACAACGTCGGCAGGAAAGTCGCCAGGCGATACTTCCTGGAGCGGCGAGGAGAAGGAGTCGGCATCATTCTGGACGAAAGCGCAGCCCTGAGCGGCAAAGCGCCGGTCTATGAACGGATCGACGAAACGCTGCACCTCACCATCTTCGCAGCAGAGTCCCTCCAGTCAGCCCAGCCACTATGACCCCGTTGCTCGCCGTACCTAATCACTGGACACTATCAACTGACCACTGACCACTGACCACTGACCACCGGCCACTGACTTCTGAGGTTCACCATGAAAATCACCGACGTCAAACTCCATACCCTCCAACACCCAACCCTTACCCAAAGCCGCCACCGCCTCATCCAGGTGCCCGGCCTCCGTCGCATTCAGTACACGCACACCGGCCGGCCCATCGACGCGCCCATGCAATCGCATATCCTGGAAGTCGAAACCGACGAAGGCATCACCGGCCGCATCGCCCCCACCTCCATCAACAAATTTCAGCTCGACATCCTCAAGACCCACGCCATCGGCGAAAGCCCCTTCGCCCGCGAACGGCTCTTCCAGATGCTGCACAAGGGCACCCGCTGGGTCTACCAGGACCCCGGCTGGTTCGGCGAATTCGACAACTGCCTCTGGGACATCGCCGGCAAAGCCGCCGGCCTGCCTGTCTACGCCCTCATCGGCCGCGTGCGCGATCGCCTGCCCGTCTACCTCACCGGCGGCGACATGGACCTGCAGGGCTATCTCGACCACATCGAGGGCGGCCGCGCCTTCGGCGTCAACGCCTACAAGCTGCACACCTACAAAGGCGGCAAAGCCGACATCCCCATACTGACCGACGTGCGCAAGGCTGTCGGCGACGACTACGACCTGCTCAACGATCCCGTCTGCTCATACAACCTGCGCGAAGCCATCGAAGTCGGCCGCGCCATGGAAGAACTCGACTACATCTGGCTCGAAGAGCCCATGCACGAGCAGAAGATGAACCAGTATCAGGAGCTCTGCCGCACGCTTACCATCCCCATCATGGCCACCGAGCGCCTCATGTACGACATGGACCTCACCGCCCAGTGGCTCATCCAGGGCGCAACAGACCGTCTGCGCGCCCGCGCCACCTTCGGCCTCACCCAGATCCTCAAACTCGCCCACTTCGCCGAGCTCCATGGCGCCAACGTCGAGCTGAACGGGCCCGGCGGACTCTACGGGCTCGTCCATGCCCATACCGGCTGCTGCATCGACAACACCGACTTCTACGAGCTTCTCGGCCAGGCCGACGCCAAGCGCCTGCGCTCCGAAGGCGAAGAATGGGGCCTGATCAACGCACCCCTGATCGAAGACGGCCACATCGCGCCCCCCCGACGGCCCCGGCTGGGGCGCCGCCTGGGACGAAGACCGCATCCGCTCCCTCACCGTCGCCACCGACTGAGTGAAGTGAACTGTGGGGATTTACCGGCACGCGTTAGTGAAAGCACTAGGCTCAACAAAGGGCCAAGATGGTTTAACCAGACCTCTCGAGCAATCTGCGCGTTCGCCAGCAATGCCCGCATGCGCGGGCTAAAACGGCGCCAACTCCGGGCCTACCCAGCGCCTCACTGACCACTGACCACTGACCACTGCCGTTATGAAAATCACCGACGTCAAACTCCGCACACTCCAACACCCAACCCTCACCCAACCCGACTACCGGCTGAAACAGACCGCCGGCCTGCGCCGCATTCAGTACACGCACACCCCCCTGTCCTCGACCACACCCATGCAGATGCAGATTCTCGACGTGGAAACCGACCAGGGCATCACCGGCCGCGTCGCCCCCGCCTCCATCACCAGGGCCCAGCTCGACATCCTCAAGACTCACGCCATCGGCGAAAGCCCCTTCGCCCGCGAACGGCTCTTCCAGATGCTGCACAAAGGCACGCGCTGGGTCTACCAGCAGCCCGGCTGGTTCGGCGACTTCGACAACTGCCTCTGGGACATCGCCGGCAAAGCCGCCGGCCTGCCCGTCTACGCCCTCATCGGCCGCGTGCGCGACCGCCTGCCCGTCTACCTCACCGACCACGAGCTGACCCCGCAGGGCTATCTCGATCACATCGAGCGCGGCCGCGCCTTCGGCGTCAACGCCTACAAACTGCACACCTACCGGGGCGGCAAGGGCGATATCCCCCTGCTCACCGAGATACGCAAAAACGTAGGCGACAACTACGACCTGCTCAACGACCCCGTCTGCTCTTATACCCTGCGCGAGGCCATCGAAGTGGGAAAAGCGATGGAGGAGTTGGACTACGTCTGGCTCGAAGAACCGATGCACGAACAGAAGATGAACCAGTACCAGGAGCTCTGCCGCACGCTCACCATCCCCATCATGGCCACCGAACGGCTCTGCCACGACGTGGACCTTTCCGCCCAGTGGCTCATCCAGGGCGCAACCGACCGGCTGCGCGCACGCGTAGGCCATGGCCTCACCCTGGTACGCAAACTGGCCCACTTCGCCGAACTACGCGGCGCAAACGTCGAGCTGCACGGTCCCGGCCATCTCTACGGGATCGGGCATGCCGCGGCCGGCTGCTGCATCGACAACACCGACTTCTTCGAACTCTTCGGCGCATACGGTCCCCGCGACCTGCGCGCCGAAGGCGAGGCGTGGGGTCTCCTCAACGCGCCTCTCATCGAAGACGGCCGCATCGCCCCGCCCGACGGCCCCGGCTGGGGCGCCGTCTGGGACGAAGACCGCGTGCGCTCCCTCACCGTGGCCACCGACTGAGCGTAAGTGCACGCTAAGGCTCAGCGCAGCCGAACTGGCTCCGGCAGTTATGCTGTGTCTGAGGGTAAACAGCGGCGCGTTAAGGGGTGAACTATTTGAAACATGCGAAAAGATTTCATTGAAAGACGCGGCAAGCTGGAAGAGTTGGACCGTTCATTTGATCTGCGCTTCTGGCAGGCGCAAACACCACAGGCGCGTCTCGACGCCACGTGGGATCTGATCGTACACTACGCCAAAGTTAAGGGTCTTGGAGCTGACCAATTACGACTGCAACGATCCGTTGAGAGATATGGACGCCAACGGAGAGGCGCCTGAACTGAACTGTGCCCCTGCAGAGATCACCATGCAGGGACACTGATAGCGCCTCACAAGCGCTGCGTCTGAACTTCTAACTGCCCACCTGGCGGATGGGCGGCGCCTTCAAACTACCCACTCAAATGCGGCAGCACCGTCGCCGCGAACAAAAAAGACCCCTCCACCCGCGGCGAGTCCGCGATATTCACCGTAAGCCGCTGCGCGCCCTGCTCCACAATCCGCAGCAGCGCATCCGTCACCTGCGCCGGCGTCCCCTCAATCGTGCCCTCGCCCGACGGACGCACCTCAGGGTCCTCCCGCAGCCGCTGCAGTTCGCTCTCATTCTCGGCGATCAGCACGCTCACGTGCATCACCTGCAAAATCTCGTCATAGTCCCGCCCCGCCGCACGGCAGTGCTCCTGCAGTACAGACTGCTTGTGCGCATACATCTCGACGTCGCTGCACACCCAGTTCCACCAGTCCGCATGCTCCGCCACCACCCGTAGCAGATACCGCTCCCCGCCGCCCCCGACCATGATCGGCGGCACAATTTCCGGCTTCGGCTCGCAATACCCGTTCTCCATCTGGTAATGCTTGCCCGCAAAGTTGACCGGCGTATCCGTCCACATCGCCCGCAAAATCCGGATCGCCTCCGCCAGCTGCTCGATGCGGGTCCGCGCCCCCGGGAACGGCCAGCCGTACCCCCGGTACTCCTCCTCATTCCAGCCCGCGCCGATCCCGATCACCACCCGCCCGCCGGAAAATGCCTGCGCCGTCGCCGCCATCTTCGCCAGATGCCCGGGGTTGCGGAAACTGTTGCACAGAACGTCGTGCCCCACCAGCTTGTCCGGGTAGCGCGCCAGCGCGTACACCGCCATCGTCCAGCCCTCAGCCACGTTGTGTCCGTTGTACTGAACATGGTCCGGGAACCACAGCGAGTCGAATGGATGAATGATCTGGTCCAGATAAGGGAAAAGTTCCGTTACATGGCGGGACCACGTGTTGATGCCCACAGGGATACCCATACTTGCCTCCTCAGAGGTGGCGCGCGCCCCGCCTTCACAGCGCCAGACGCACTTGGGGTCAGCTAAAGAGTCCGCTGCCGGCAGACTGCCTGCCCTGCCGGCTTGCATTTCAAATCCGCTTCCATCACAATCATACCAGAGCAGGCGCAAACAGCCCGTAGCCGGCGCCGGGCGGGGCCGCATTTCATGGCCTCTTCTCCCTCAGCGCTGCGGCGGCCCCGATCAAGTCTGCGCGACCATCCCGTTACAGGAGCGAAACAAATGCCCTTCGAAGTCTACGATTTCCGCGACGTAAACAAGAACGTACTGACGACTCCGGAGATCCGCGCCCGTCTCTATCACATGGAGCCGGGCCAGGTCGACAGGCTCCACAGCCATGACCTCGGCCACGAGATATTCCTCATCCTCGAAGGCAAAGCCGAGTTCATGATCGCCGGCCACACCGAAGTCCTCGAAGCCGGCCAGCTGTGCATCGCCCTCGCCGACGAAATCCACCAGGTGCGCAACCTGCTGCCCGACCGCCGCACGGTCATGTTCCTGTCCGTAACCCCCCACATCCAGCCCACCCACACCGGCCGCGACCCCGACGGCTCCGTCCACCCGCCCCAGTTCCGCTCCAATGCCTTCTACGACGACGTGGACGACACGGGCCCTCTCGCCGACCAGCTCGACACCTTCGTGCGCGACGCCGAAGCCCTCGCCGCCGAAGCCCGCCACGCCGCCGACACCCACGCCCAACAGGCCCAAAACTGGCGCCAGGCACACGCCGCAAACAACCAGGAAGCAGCCGTCACTGCCCGCAACACCATGTGGAACGCCGTTCGCAGCCTCCACACCAATCTCTTCAAACTCGACCTGCTCTGGAACAGACTCGCGCCCCGAGCCGACAACGACTGACCCCTGGCTCCTTGCCCCTGACCCCTGCAATTCGGGGCCTCCCCCAACCCCCGCCCTTCCACCAGGAAGCCTTGCCCTGTGTCGGCGGCCCCTCCACGCCCCGCCTTTCTCGCGCCCCCTCCGCACGCCAATGCCGTCAAACGCCGCCAGCGGCCAACTCTCTGTTCCATGGGGCGGGGCAGTGCGTGGACCGGGTGGCCCTGCGCTGATCCCCGACGGCAAACACCCGCCGCCGGGCCGGGGGACACCCCCGGACCCCCGCCACCCTGCCACACGCCCCCGCCACCCTGCCACACGCCCCTGCCCCCCGCTATGGTCCCCAGCGCCCGGCCCCAGCCCTTCTCCCCTTCCGCTCCACTTCCCCAATTACCCCGTCCGCCTCCTCCGTCCCTTGCTCCACGCAGAAAAGCGCATCCTCCAGCAGAAAAGCGCACTCGGCATAAAAGCGGACCCGTTCCCAACACTGATCCATCAGCGGATAGACCCGGGCGCAACGCCGCAAAAACGCCTCCCCGTAGCAGACGCACAGCCCCGCAAAGTCGACGGCAGGGTCGCCGATTCCCGCATGACCGAAATCGATCATGCCCACAACCCGCCGCTCCTCCGCGCTGTACAGGGTATTGCTCGACCCAAAGTCACCGTGGCGCAGCACGTTGTCGAATGCAAACTGTTCATCCTCCCCCAGGAAAGCGTCGAACCGCTCCGTCGTCCACGCCCGCGCCTCGGACGTCAGCCGCGGAAAGACGACCTGCTCGATCCGCCCGAAGAGCTCCCGCCATCCAGCTGGCGAGTCGGACGGCTCCTGGGGAATCGCGACCGTGTCAAGCGGGATCGCGTGCAGCGCCCGCAAAAACGACGCAATGTCCGCGGCCAGGCGGTCGATCGTCCCTTCATCACCGATCTCCGCGAAGGCCTCCGGCCACAACGGACTGCCCGGCAGCTTGCGATACCCGACAAAAGCCCGCCCTACCTCGTTGTCCAGATTGCGGAAAACGTAATCCGGCGTCGCCAGCGGCAGCCGCGGCCGCGCCGCCCGCAAAATCGCGTCCTCCCGGCGCAGCCCCGCAACGCCCTCCGCAAACTTCGGAAAGCGAAAAAGCCACTCGCCATTGACCAGGACCAACGCATTGTTCTGCCCCGCCCGAAACAGCTCAACCCTCTCCAGCGCAAGTTCAGGGCACGCGGCCTCGATACTCTCCCGAAACTGCTCCAGCCTGCCTCCCATCCTCGCCCCCGAAATATCCCGATTTCAATACAACGTCCCAGCCAAACCCAATTCGCCCACGCCACATCAATCCCTGCAGTTACTGACCACTAACCACCGACCACTGCAGTCCGCAGCGCCTCCACGCTCGTCACCGGCAGCCTGCACGCGTAGTTCTCGCACACGTACGCCGCCGGCTGGCCATCGACCAGCGTCCGTCCTTCCATCAACGGCAGCGGATTTTCATCCTCCGGCTCCTTCAGTGCCAGCACCGTATGCGGCAGATAATGCCGCCGGACCTCCTCCAGCAGCAGTTGCGTTCGCGCATCCGTCAGCGAGCCGACCACCGCCACCTCCTGGCTCGGGCTGAGCAGATCATCCAGCGCGGTCAGCATCCGTCCAAAGCCGGTCGGCTGCTGCGCCATCGCCGCCGCCATGATCTGGAAAACGCGCACCGCCTCGCTCCGGTAGTCATCGTTTCCCGTCAACTTGGCCAGCCGCAACAGCAGCTCAGCCGCCATCGAGTTGCCGCTCGGAATCGCGTTGTCGATGAAATCCTTGCGCCGCACCACCAGCTCCTCATGCGCAACACCGGTCTGGTAAAACCCGCCGCGCGCCTCGTCCTCAAACTGCGCCAGCATGATCTTCGTCAAACGCGCCGCCTC
This sequence comes from Caldilineaceae bacterium, assembly GCA_022824685.1. Taxonomy (GTDB): domain Bacteria; phylum Chloroflexota; class Anaerolineae; order Caldilineales; family Caldilineaceae; genus Bin5. The sequence goes on along the minus strand of JAJDZJ010000152.1, from coordinate 19,680 downwards.
CGCCAGCCAGCGCAACGAAAACGTCGCCTCGTAAAGCGCTACCAATCCCCGCGCAAACGCAGCGTAATCCTCAAGATACGCGTTGAATCGCGCCCGGCCGTCCTTAAAACTGCGGAACAGAAAACCATTCTCCTGGCTCATCTCCGCCAGCACGAAATCAGCCGCCTTACTCGCCGCCTCCAGCGCGTCCGCACGCCCCAAAACCACACCGACCTCAGCCAGCGCATGAATCATCAGCCCGTTCCATTCGGTCAGAACCTTATCATCCCGCTCCGGCTTCACCCGCTTCTCCCGCGCAAGAAAGAGCTTCTGCCGCGCCGCGGCCAGCCGTTCGGCAACTGCCCCTTCCGCCGCGCCCGTCTGCCGCGCAATCTCGCCGGCCGTCTGCTTGAGGTTCAGAATCGTCTTGCCCTCGAAGTTGCCCGCCGGCGTTACGCCGTAGGCCCTGCCCAACAGGTCCGCCTCCTCCTTCCCAAGAACCGCCTCAATCTCCGCCGCCGTCCAGACGAAAAACTTGCCCTCCTCGCCTTCGCTGTCCGCGTCCTGCGCGCTGTAGAAACCCCCTTCCGGCGCCGTCATCTCCCGCAGCACATAGTCCACCGTCTCCTCTACCACCTGCCGGTGCTCAAGCCGCCCGTTGATCTGCCACGCGTGCAGATAGGCCCGCAGCAGCTGCGCGTTGTCGTAAAGCATCTTCTCGAAGTGCGGAACCAGCCAGACGCGGTCCACGCTGTAGCGGTGGAACCCTCCTCCGAGATGGTCGTAGATCCCTCCCGCCGCCATCTGCCGCAGCGTATGTTCGGCGACGTGCAGCGCCTCCGCCTCGCCCCCTCGCCGGTGCTGGCTCATCGCGAACTCCAGCGTCATCGGCTGCGGAAACTTGGGCTGGTCGCCAAACCCGCCGTAGTGTTCATCAAAATACTGCAGCAGTTTGGCCGTGGCCTCCGTCAAAATCTCCTCGCCAGGCTCGCCCCCGCTGGCCGAAAGGCTGCCCGTGCGCCCAATCGCGTCCGTCAATCGCTGCGCCTGCTCCTCCAGGTCCCCCCGCCGGTTCGTGTAGGCGTCCGCCACCGCCAGCAACAGCTGCGGGAAGGATGGGATGCCGTAACGCGGCTGCGGCGGGAAGTACGTCCCACCATAAAATGGCTTGCCCGCCGGCGTCAGAAAGACGCTCATCGGCCAGCCCCCGCTGCCCGTCATCGCCTGCACCGCCTCCATGTAGATCGAATCCAGGTCCGGCCGCTCTTCCCGGTCTACCTTCACATTGACGAAATGGGCATTCATCAACGCCGCCGTCTGCTCGTCTTCAAAGCTCTCCCGCTCCATGACATGGCACCAGTGGCACGCGCTGTAGCCAATGCTCAGAAAGATCGGCCTGTCCTCCGCGCGGGCCCTCTCCAGCGCCTCCTCTCCCCACGGGTACCAATCCACGGGGTTGTGCGCGTGCTGCAAAAGATAGGGCGATGTCTCGGTCGCCAGCCTGTTGGTATGGCCCGGCGTTCCTGAAGCAGACATGGTGAACTCCTTGGCGCGCCTGCGCCGCAATTCGTGCCTGGAAATAGGGTGGGAAATCCGCTTAGGAGAAGATCCGCCAACCGCCCGCTCCAGATCCTGCCCGAAAGAGGATCCGGCCAGCAGGCTGCGCATTCAACCCCGCGCCTTCCCCTGCGGAACTGCTCAACGCATTATAACGGCTTGGCGAACGAGGCGTCGAATCCCGCCGTGCCGGCGCCCGCTGCCCCCGTTCCCGCGCGTGCAGCCCGGACTCGGGCCTGCCAGGAGAACCTGACTGCAGCATTCAGCGAAATCTCCCAAAGGCAGCCTCCACCTTGCTCCGTCTTCTCCCCGCCCCCATATCGCTGCCCCGCGGCATAGCCCCGCCCCTGCCACCCACTGACCACTGCAGTCCCCCCCCTCGCCACCGTGTTGACAGCAACCCACGGGAATGCTACCATGCTGATATTCCCCAACCCATAGCATAGGCGTAGTGTCTCTGCTTCACCGGAAGTCTGCGCGGCGACTCCATCCGCGCAGGATCGTATCGCCGACCCGGCTGACACTCTTGCCGCTTCAGACGAAGTCCGCCATTCAATTGCTCGATTCCGTTTGATTGATTCTGAACCCAGAGTTCATTCGCCGTGAATCGACCAGTAGCTTCCAATACGGAGGTCTAAAATATGAAGAATAGAAAAATCTCTATCCTGGCAGCGCTTCTCGTTGCTGCACTGCTCCTGGCAGCCTGCCCTCAACCCGTTCCCGTCGCCGAAACAGCCGTGGAGGCCCCGGCCTCGGATGCCGCGGTCCAGGGCGGCGTCTGGGTGGAAGGCTCCAGCGCCGACGCAACCATACTCAATCCCATCCTCGCCTCCGACAGCGCCAGCTTCGATGTACTCGGCTGGTTCTTCCCCAGCCTCCTCGGCCAGGATCCCTTCAGCGGCGCCATCGTCCCCACCGAGATGGCCGAAAGCTGGGATGTCTCCGAGGACGGACTCATCTGGACCTTCCACCTCCAGGACGGCGTCATGTGGTCCGACGGCGAGCAGGTCACAGCCGACGACTTCAAATTCACCTATGACGCCATCGCCAGCGATCTCGTCGAAACCCCGCGCAAGGCAAACCTCGACAACATCGCGAGCATCGACGTCCTCGACCTCTTGACCATTCAGGTCACTTACGAGGAAGTGAAGTGCGATGCCCTCAATAACCTCGGCCTCGGCTGGCTGCCAAGCCATCTCTACGCCGAAGACTTCAGCGACGTCATGGACAGCCCCCTCAACGAGGAGCCAGCCGTCAGCGCCGGCCCCTTTATCTTCAACGATTGGATCCGGGACGATAACGCAACCGTTCTGCGAAACGAAACCTACTGGAAAGGCGCGCCCAACATGGACGGTTGGATCTATAAGATCGTCCCCGACGCCGGCGCACGCCTCGCGCAGCTGCAGACCGGTGAGCTCGACCTCATCGGCGTGCAGCCCGAACAGCTGACCACTGTCCAGCTCAACCCCGACCTGAACCTGCACAAGTTCCAGGACGACGGTTACAGCTACATCGGCCTCAATCAGGCCAACCCTGAAAACCCCCAGGCCGGCCAGGATGAAGATGGCAACCTCGTCGAGCAGGATCCCCATCCGATTCTGAGCGACCTGGCTGTGCGGCAGGCGATTGCCCACGCCCTCGATTACGATACAATTATCGAAAATGTTTATCTGGGCCAGGGCTACCAGATCGCCGCCAATGTTCTGCCCGCCGTCGGCTGGGCCCACGACCCTTCACTCGAACCCTACGCCTTTGACACCGGCCGCGCCGCGCAAATCCTGGATGACGCCGGCTGGACCGACAGCGACGGCGACGGCGTGCGCGAGTGCAACGGCTGCGCCACCGCCGAAGCCGGCGCCTCCCTCACCATCCGGCTGCAAACCAACGCCGGCAATACCACCCGTGAAGACCTCGGCGCCCTCGTGCAGGACCAGCTCAACAGCATTGGTTTCGACATCCAGTTCGAAGCCATCGAGTTCGGCACGCTCGTCGGCGAGCTGCTCGGCCAGACATTCGACATGGTCATCATCGGCTGGACCGGTCTCGGCACCGACCCCAACGATGACTCCTTCTGGCACTCCAAGTTCGACACGCCCGGCAGCGGCTTCAACTTCGTCAGCTACCAGAACGCACGCATCGACGAACTCCTGGAACAGGCTGTCAGCGTTCCCGGCTGCGCCGCCGAGGACCGCGCGCCCTTCTACCAGGAAATTCAGAAGATCATTCACGACGACATTCCCTATGTCTTCGTGACCGGCTCCGTCGGCAATACCGGCTATTCGAAGAAGTTCAACGGCACCGACCCGGGCCCGTGGAGCTTCTACCACAACGTTGAAACCTGGTCTCTCGCGCAGTAGATCGGCGCAACGATTTCTGGACGAGTCTCGCGCCTGACGAACAGGCCGCGTACGAGATCTGAAGAATCCGCCACCGCTCGCCCACCGCGCGCTGGCGGATTCTCACCTATATCTCTATTGCGTCCGCCTGTCCGTCCAGGCGGATCGAAAGATAGTTTCAGACCATGGTCCGTTACGTAATTCGTCGCCTCCTACAGGCAATCCCCACCCTGCTTGGCGTCAGCGTCATCAGCTTCGTGCTGGTCTACAACTCTCCCGGTGATCCCATCCTTATCCGCACCTTCGATCCCAACATCACACAGGAAACGCGCGAAATCCTGCGCCGGCAACTCGGGCTGGATCAACCCTGGGCCCTGCAATACATCGGCTGGCTGACCGGCGTTACACTGCGAAACGGCGACGTTGTCGCGGAGTTCGGCCGTCAGGATACCCGTTGTTCCTTCGCCGCCGCCCTCAATACCACCTTCTGCGATAACGGCGCCGGCATCTTGCGCGGCAATCTGGGCACCAGCATCGCCACCAATCAGCCCGTCTGGGAACGCCTCGTCGAGCGCATGCCCGCCACCTTTGAATTGAGCGTATCCGCGCTCGCCGTCTCACTTCTCGTCGGCGTGCCCCTGGGCGTCCTAAGCGCCGTCCGCCAGGCATCGCTGTTTGACGGCTCCGTACGCGTGCTCGCCGTTGTCGGCAATGCGCTCCCTTCCTTCTGGTTCGGCCTGATGCTCATCTTCTTCTTCGGCGTCGTCCTTGGCTGGCTGCCCACCGGCGGCAGGCGCACCGTTTCCCTCACCAACGAGTTCGATCTGCTGGACCGCGTCAGGCATCTGATTCTGCCGACCATCATTCTCGCCTTTGGGGGAATCGCCGGCATTAGCCGCTTCATGCGCACCGAAACGCTCGAAGTAATCCGCACTGACTATATCCGTATGGCCAGGGCCAAAGGCGTCCCCGCCAACCGCGTCTGGTTCATCCACGCCCTCCGCAATGCCCTCATCCCCCTGATGACAATTCTTGGCCCGACCATCTTTGGCGTCCTGACCGGCGCCGTCATTGTTGAAACCATCTTCTCCTGGCCCGGAATGGGGCGCATGACCTTCAGCGCAGCCGTGCAACGGGACTATCCGACGGTTCTGGGCGCAGTGATGTTCTTCTCGCTCCTGACAATCCTGGGCAACCTCCTTTCGGATATCCTGTACGGCGTCGTCGACCCGCGCGTGCGGCTCTAGCAATGAGAACAGGCGTATACTCGTGACGGTTGCTCAAGCGCACGGTTCGACGCACGCAAACCTGGCCGCCGAACCCCAACTGCAACGCAAACCCCGCACCTACTGGAGCATGGCGCTCCATTCCCTGCGCCGCGACCTCGTTACACTCATCGCCCTGGGCTTCCTCGCAACGATGGCCGCGCTCTCTCTCTTGGCGCCGGTAGTTGCCGGAGCTGTCGGCATTGGGCCCAACGACACCAACCCCGACAACGCCTTCCAGCAACCCTATCTGGGACCGTACATCCAGTGGCGCGCCGGCCAGGACCCACTGCGCGCCCCCCTCCTCCTGGAAAAAGCCGGCGGCGTCGCGCACTGGCTGGGCACTGACCAACTCGGCCGCGATCAGTTTGTGCGCCTCCTCTATGGGGGGCGGGTCAGCCTTGGCATCGCCATTGCAGCCACCATCCTGATTCTCATACTGGGCGTGACCGTCGGCACAACGGCTGGCTTCTTTGGCGGCGTCGTCGACGACTTCATCATGTGGTTTATCAATACTTTTGTGTCCATCCCGGGAATCTATCTCCTCATCATCGTTACCGCAATGTTCAAGCCCAATCCCATCACCCTGACCCTCTTCCTCGGTCTCTTCGGCTGGTTTGGCACCGCGCGCCTCATCCGCGGAAATGTATTCAAAGTGCGCGCCCTGGATTTTGTGCTCGCGGCCCGCTCCGTCGGCACGCGCAATGCCCGCATCATGCTCCAACATGTAATTCCAAACAGCCTGCCGATCATCATCGTCAACGCAGCCATTGATGTCGGCATCCTCATCCTGGTCGAATCCGCTCTCAGTTTTTTGGGATTGGGAATACAACCGCCAACGGCAACTTGGGGTAATATGCTCAACAGGGCCAACAACTTTCTTTTCCTTCGCGACCCGGAATCCGGCGCCTTCGTTGCGCTGCATCTGCTCGTCGGCCCCGGCCTGCTGATCACGCTTACTGTGCTGGCCCTCTATCTCATCGGCGACGGTCTGCGCGACGCGCTCGACCCGATGATGAAAAACATACGGTAAACAGTTTGGCGCAACCAGTCGGTCCGACCAGCTCCACCCTATGGCTGGGCGCCAGCTGCCGAAAACATTCTGCACGTACGCAACAAAGGAGATAAGCGAATGTCCAAGAAACGTTTTGCCTTCCTGGCGATCCTCCTGATCGCCGCGCTCGCCTTCGCGGCCTGCGGCGGCGGCGGTGATACGGAAATGGCCGAGGAGCCGGCCGCGCCCGCACAGGAGGAACAGGCCGCCGAAGAGACGGAAGAGGTGGCCGCAGAAGAAGAGGAAGAAACTGAAGAAGTGGCCGAGGCTGAGGAAGAAGAACCCGCAGCCATGAGCGAGCGCACCGGCGCCTGGGTCGACGAAGTCATCGCCATCGAAGAACCCTCAGCCGCCGCTGCCGTCACACGCATGGATCTCGCCGAGATCGACGCCTACGCATTCTCCATCAGCGACGCCGAGGTCTACGCCACCGTCCAGGGAATGGATAGCCTGACATATTCCAACTCCTTCGGCGTCTATGCAGAGCTGACCTTCAACCCCGCCGGACCGGTATTCGACGGCACCGGCAAACTCAACCCGTTTGCCGTGCCGCGCATCCGCGAGGCCATGAACTACCTCGTCGACCGCGATTTCATCTCCCAGGAAATCTACGGCGGCCTCGCCTCACCGCGCTACATGGCCATTACCAATGCCTTCCCGGACTACGCACGCCTCGTCGACATCGTGCGCCAGCTTGAACTTGAGTATGCGCACAATCCCGACAAAGCGGCCGAGATCATCAACGAGGAGATGGAAGCATTGGGCGCCGAACTGGTCGACGGCGTCTGGAACTACGAGGACGAGCCGGTCGAGGTTATTTTCCTGATCCGCACCGAGGATGAGCGTAAGGAGATCGGCGACTACGTTTCCACCATGCTCGAAGACCTTGGCTTCAGCGTCGTCCGTGACTACAAGACCTCCTCGGAAGCCTCCCCGATCTGGATCGGCACCGATCCCAACGAAGGAATGTTCCACATCTACACCGGCGGCTGGATCACAACCGCCATCAGCCGCGACCAGGCCGGCAACTTCGACTTCTTTTACACCAATCGCGGGTTGCCCTTCCCACTCTGGCAGGCCTACACCCCGTCCGAAGAATTCGACGCCATGTCCGAAAAACTGGACCTGCGCGACTTTACCACCATGGATGAACGGCGCGAGCTCTTCGGCGACGTCCTCGCCCTCTCCATGCAGGACTCGGTGCGCGTCTGGCTCGTGAACCAGCTCGGCTTCACCGCCTACAGAGGCGATGTCTCCGTCTCCACGGACCTGGCCGGCGGCCTCAACGGCGCCCGCCTCTGGCCCTATACCCTGCGCCGCGCCGGCGAAGAGGGCGGCGCCCTCACCATCGCCATGCCCAGCATGCTGCCCGAGCCCTGGAATCCAGTAGCCGGCTCCAACTGGATCTATGACACGATGCTGATCCGCGCCACCGCCGACGTGGGCGCAATGCCCGACCCCTTCACCGGGCTCCAGTGGCCGCAGCGCTTCGAAAGAGCCGAGGTTACGGTCAAGGAAGGGCTCCCCGTCGGCAGCACCCATGACTGGGTCGACCTGACCTTCGCCGAACAGATCGAGGTGCCCGAAGATGCCTGGCTCGACTGGGACGCCGTTGAGCAGCAGTTCGTCACCGTCGGCGACCTCCATCCCGACGGCCTTACCGCCAACCTCAAGAGTGTCGTCTACTATCCGGGCGATCTCTCCGATCTGACCTGGCACGACGGCAGCCCGATCAGTCTCGCCGACGTCGTCCTGGGCATGATCACCACCTTCGACCTGGCCAAGGAAGAGAGCGCCGTCTTCGACGAGGCCCAGGTGCCGAATCTGAACAACTTCCAGAGCCACTTCCGGGGCTACCGGATCGCGCAGACGAGCCCGCTCGTCATCGAGTATTACAGTGACCAGTACACCCTCGACGCCGAACTGAACGTGGCCAACTTCTTCCCCGGCACACCCTGGCATTCGTTGGCGGTTGGGCTCCTGGCCGAAGCCGCCGGTGACCTCGCCTTCTCGTCCGACAAGGCCGATGCCAACGAAGTCGAGTGGATGAGCTACATCGCCGGACCGAGCATCGAGATCCTCCAAGGCCATCTCGAATCCGCCGCCGCCGATGGACATATCCCCTACGCGTCCACACTCGGCGACTATATCAGCGCCGATGAAGCGGATACACGCTGGGCAAACCTCAGCGCCTGGTACGAAGATAAAGGGCACTTCTGGGTCGGCAACGGACCCTTCTACCTCGAAAAGGCCTTCACCACCGAGAAGACCGTCCAATTGATCCGTGTCGAAAGCTTCCCCGACGCCTCCAGCAAGTGGGAAGGCTTTGACACACCCATGATCGCCGAAGTCTCGGTCGACGGCCCGGCCCGCGTCACCTCAGGCGATGAGGCCATATTCGAAGTAATGATCGACTTTGGCGGCGACGCCTACGCCACCGCCGACATCGACGAAGTCAAGTACCTCGTCTTCGACGCCCTCGGCGAACTGGCCCTGACCGGCGCCGCCGAAGCCGTTGAGGATGGTCTCTGGCAGATCACGCTCAGCGCCGAAGACACCGCCGGCCTCGAAACCGGCGCAAATAAACTGGAGGTGGCCGTCGCGCCCCTGCGCGTCAGCATCCCCACCTTCTCGTCCCTCGAGTTCGTAACCACGAACTAACCCTGAAACGCAAGGAGTGATGAGCGAGAAGTGAGGAGTGAGAGAGGGGTTTCCTCTCTCCTCACTCCTCTTCACTCTCTTCTTTTCCTGAGAGGTCACCCCATGACCGATGCCGCTCTGCCCCTCCAACCCGGCGCAGAGAGCGCCGAAAGACCACAGACACAAAGCACGCTCGCCCGCGTCGCGCAGTACACCGGGCTGCGTATGGTTGCACTGGTCTTTACAGTCCTGATCGGCGTCTACCTGACAATTTTGATAGCCAATATGGGCGGCTATGTCGATGAGATTCGCGTTGGCTATATTCGCGAGTCGGTGGCCATCGCCGCCGCGCTGGATCCGGAGCTCAAAGACATGTCCGCCGAAGAACGACTAGCACATGTCGACAAGCTAGTTGCTTTGCAGGAAAAGCGCATGGGCCTTAACCAACCCTTCCTCCTTCGCAGCCTCCGCTTTCTTTGGGGTGCCATGATACTGGACCTGGGCTGGGCCGATAACATGTCCAGCGACAGCGGCTCGCGGCAGGTGCGTAACATCATCTTGGAGCGCTTGCCAGCCACCATACTTCTCTTCTCCACCTCCTTTTTCTTGTCCTTCTTTGTGAATCTCTTTTCTGCCCTCTATCTCTCTCGCAACTACGGCAGCCTGATCGATCGGGTCATCGTCGCCCTGGCCCCGACGTCCGCTGCCCCCAGCTGGTTCTATGGCCTCTTCCTCATTCTGCTCTTCGCCGCCCTCTTGGGTTGGTTCCCATTTGGTGGACTTGTGTCCGCGCCCCCGCCCGACACGCTCATCGGCTACGCCCTCAGCGTTCTCAACCACATGGTGCTGCCCGTTACCGCCACTTTTGTCAGCTCCATATTTCTCGGCATCTACGGCTCGCGCACCTTCTTCCTCATCTTTTCAAACGAAGACTATGTCGACATGGCCCGCGCCAAAGGTCTGCCCGACCGGGTGATCGAGCGGCGCTACATCTTGCGGCCGACCATGCCCACCATCGTGACCGGCCTTGCGCTTCAACTCATAGGCCTCTGGTTCGGTTCTATCGTACTTGAGACGATCTTCAACTGGCCGGGCTTGGGGCGACTGTTCTATTTGGCCGCCAACATTTTCGAGACTTCTGTGATCGTTGGCTCCACAGTCCTCTACGCCTACCTGCTCGGATTTACCGTCTTTTTCCTCGATTTCGCTTATGCTCTCTTGGACCCCCGCGTCAAGGTTGGTGGCAACCCGGGAGGGCAGGCATGACAGCAATCAGACGGACGTTGTCGGCTCTTTCCCAATATCCTTCCGCCATCGCCGGTCTGGCCATTATCACGGCCATGGTCCTTTTTTCCATCTATACCGTGATCGCCATTCCCTACAGCGAAGCAGTTGACCTCTGGCGCGGAGGAGAGGGCGTCTGGCTGGAAAACCCTCGCACGGCCATGCCCAAATGGGTGAACCTCTTCCCCGGCGTCAATCAGCCCGAGACGATTATCCTGGGCCCCGCCGGCGAAACCGAAGTCGATTCCGTTCGGAAGACGCGCGAGATAGTCTCTGAAGAGATGACCGACGTCATCACCACCTTCACCTTCGACTTTACGGCCGACGAGTTTCCCCAGGAAATCTCCCTCTTTCTCACGTCGGAGCATGAACAGAAGCGACCCCTCGTGTCGCTCACCTGGCTGACTCCCGACGGCCGCGAAATCCGCATCGCCGATGTCACCGTCGAAGGACCCGTTACCGTCCGCTTTTCGCAAGAAGATAAGCTCGAAAGGCGCCTTGACGGGGTCAGACCGGAAATCGGCCTCTTCGCTGATCCCGCCTCCAACGAAGACGACCCCAGGCCGCTCAAGGGTACCTACCAGCTCGTCGCCGCCGGGCTCGTGTTCGAAGATGACGCAGATGTCGACGCCCGCCTGGTCGTCTATGGCCAGGTCTACGGCCTCGCAGGAACCGATCACCTGCGCCGCGACCTTTTGCTGGCCCTCATGTGGGGGATGCCCGTCGCCCTCGCCTTCGGTCTCATGGCAGCCGTCGGAACCTCTGTAAGTACCTTCATTGTGGCCGCGATCGGGGCCCACTTCGGCGGATTCATCGACGCCGTAATTCAGCGCATCACCGAGGTCAACCTCATCCTGCCGGTTCTGCCCATCCTGATCATGGTCGGCCTGTTTTACTCGCGTAGCATCTGGGTTATGCTGAGCGTACTGATTGTACTTAGCATCTTCAGTGGCGGCATTAAGACCTCCCGCGCCGTCTTCCTCCAGGTCAAAGAGTCCCCCTACTTCGAGGCCGCCCGCGCCTATGGCGCCGGCAACTTCCGCATCATCTTCCTCTATCTGATCCCCCGTCTCATTCCCACCCTCGTGCCCGGTTTTGTGGTAGCCATCCCCTCCTTCGTCTTCGTCGAGGCCACGCTCGCCGTGCTCAACCTCGGCGACCCCCTGCTGCCTACCTGGGGCAAAGTGCTCAGCGACGCCCGCGTCAACGACGCCCTCTACCAGGGCAACTACTACTGGGTGCTCGAGCCCGCCGCTCTCCTGCTAATCTCCGGCCTCGGCTTTGCCATGGTGGGCTTCGCCCTGGACAGAGTCTTCAATCCCAGATTGCGAGATCTGTAATGGCCTTCTCCGATCCACCGGTACTGCAAATCGAAGACCTGCATCTCTATTTCCGCACACAGCAGGGCGTCCTGCACGCCGTCGACGGCGTCAGCCTCAACCTGCGCCGCAACGAAGCCATGGTCATCCTTGGTGAATCCGGCTGCGGCAAGACCTCTCTCACAAAAGCGATTCTGCGCATGCTGCCGCGCAACGTCCACACCTATTCCGGCAGTGTCAAGCTCAACGGCCAGGAGGTCATGCAGCTCAGCGACGAAGAGTACCGCCAGCAGGTCCGCTGGATACAGATTTCGCTCGTGCCCCAGGCCGCCATGAACTCGCTCAACCCGGTCCTCAAAGTGGGCGACCAGGTCGCCGAACCTCTCCTCTCCCACTACGGAATCCGCCGCAGCGAAGCCCTCGAACGCGTCGCCACCGCCTTCCAGAATGTCGGCGTTCCCGCCGATTTCATCAACCGCTACGCCTTCGAGCTCAGCGGCGGCATGCGCCAGCGCGTCGCCATCGCCATGGCCATGGTCACCGATCCCGACCTGATCATTCTCGACGAGCCGACCTCCGCGCTCGACGTCCTCACCCAGGCCAACATCATGAACGTCCTGAAGAGGGTCAAACAGGAGACCAGGACCAGCTTCATCCTCATTACCCACGACATCGGCACCTCCAGCGAACTCGCCGACCGCGCCGCCGTCATGTACGCCGGCCAGATCGTCGAGCTCAACGACGCCGAGCAGTTCTTCGTCGAACCGCTCCATCCCTATTCACAGAAACTGATGGCCAGCGTCCCCAAACTGCGCCAGGTCGAGGAACCCGACTTCATCAGCGGCCAGCCGCCCAGCCTGCTGGACCTGGTCCCCGGCTGTCGCTTCGCCCCCCGCTGCCACCATCGCTTCGAGCTGTGCGAAACCGACCCTGAACTGGTGCCGGCCGGCCGCCGCCAACATGTGAAATGCTGGCTCCATCAGAACGGAGACACCCCGTGATGCATCCAGCCGACAAACTTGCTGTCCCCCCCGCAAAGGAAATCCGCCGCCCGCAGAAAGGCCCGCGATGACAACGGCAACCCCTGAAACCGCGCCGGCCCGGCCCGCCAGCGGCTCCGCGGCCCAGACCGAACCCCTCCTCTCCCTGCGCAATCTGCGCACCTGGTTCGAGCTCAGGCGCTGGGGCTTCGGCCGCGCCGGCACCGTCCGCGCCGTCGACGACGTCAGCTTCGACCTCCACGCCGGAGAAGCCATCGCCATCGTCGGCGAAAGCGGCTGCGGCAAATCCACCCTCATGAAGACCATTCTGGGCCTGCATATGCCAACCGAAGGCTCTGTCATCTTCGAAGGCCGCGATCTCAGTACCCTTGACTCGAAAGAGATGCAGTGGTACCGCTCACAGGTCGGCTATGTCCAGCAGGACCCCTTCGGCGCGCTCCCGCCCTTCATGGACATCCGCCGCATTCTCGGCGAACCCCTGAAAATCCACGGCACGATGAATGAGTCCGAACGCCAGAAACGCATTTACGAAGTGATGGAGGAGGTCCGCCTCACGCCCGTCGATGACATCCTGCCCCGCTTCCCCCACATGCTCAGCGGCGGCCAGCAGCAACGCGTCGTCATCGCCCGCGCCATGCTCCTGCGCCCGCGCATGATCGTCGCCGACGAACCCGTCTCCATGCTCGACATGTCCGTGCGCGTCGAAGTCCTCCGCCTCCTGCAGGGGCTCCAGCGTTCCCACAACCTCGCCGTCGTCTACATCACCCACGATCTCTCCACCGTGCGCTACTTCTCCGAGCGTATCTTCGTCATGTACGCCGGCGAAATCGTCGAACAGGCGCAGATGGACGACCTGCTCCGCAACCCCCTCCACCCCTACACCAGCGCGCTCCTCGCCGCCATCGCCGACCCGGACCCGGAAAACGCGCGCGTCTTTCGCGACGTGCCGCCCGGCGAACCCCCCAGCCTGGTCAACCCGCCCTCAGGCTGCCGCTTCCACCCTCGCTGCCCCCATTTCATCGAAGACCTGTGCGCGCTGAAGACGCCCCTCGACTTCGAGCCCGAACCCGACCATCGCGCCCGCTGCTTCCTCTACCGGGATTAGAGGCAGTCCGCCACTATCCACTATCCACTGGTGTCCCCCATGCCCACCGCCCCGGTTCATCTGATACTCTACGGCTTCTTCCTCCTTCTCGCCGGCTTTCTGCTCGCCTTCGCCATGGTCATCAAAGTCATCGAAGCCGGTTTTCTGCTCAGCTTCCTCGCCTACGGCGCCTCCCTGGCCGGCCTGATTATCGGCTCGTACGGCGCCGCCAGCTACGCACGGACAAAACGCTGAACCGCTCACCTGCGTAAACGGACATGGAAAATCAGAAACTGATTTGTCCTTCCTGAAGGGTAGAAGCTATAATGAATGTCTATGGTCGAAAATGGACGCGACCGGTGACCGCGCTGTTATGGTTGCGCCCCGCTTCGATGATACCCGTTTCCCCTGCATACTGAATGACCAAAGATACGAAAGAACTCTATGTTTGAAAAGCATATCGGAATCGACCTCGGTACGGTAAACGTTCTTGTACACGTGCGGGGGCGGGGCATCGTACTGCATGAACCGTCTGTCGTGGCAATTCGCCGCGAGGCCAACAAGATGGTGCTGATCGGCCATGAAGCCTACGACACCCTTGGCCGCACCCCCGAAAGCATCGAAGTCGTCCGCCCCATGCGCGACGGCGTGATCGCCGACTTCGTCGTCACCGAAGCCATGCTGCGCAAATTCATCCAGGACATCGTCGGCCGCTTCCCCCTCTTCAAGCCAAGAGTCATGATCAGCACCCCGCGCGGGGTCACCTCCGTCGAAGAACGCGCCGTCCACGACGCCGCCATGCAGGCCGGCGCCGGCGCAGCCTACCTCATCCCCGAACCGCTCGCAGCCGCCTACGGAGCCGGCCTCCCGATCGGCACGCCAACCGGCAATATGGTCGTCGATATGGGCGGCGGAACCACCGAAGCCGCCATCGTCTCCATGTACGATATCGTCGTCTGGAGCAGCGTGCGCGTCGGCGGCAACCGCCTCGACGAATCCATCGTCAGCTACATCCGCAAAAAATATAACCTCCATATTGGCGAACAGACCGCCGAAGAGATAAAAATCGCCATCGGCTCCGCCCTCCCCACCGAAGAAAACCGCGCCATCGAAGTACGCGGACGCGACCAGATCAACGGCCTCCCGAAAACCATCGACATCACCAACAGCGAAGTCATCGAGGCCATGACGGAACCCCTCCAGGCCATCGTGCGCACCGTGCGCGCCACCCTTGAGAAAGCGCCCCCGGAACTCGCCGCCGACATCATCGACCGCGGCATGGTCATCACCGGCGGCGGCGCGCAGCTCCGCCTCATGGCAACACTCTTCACCCACGAAACCGGCGTCCCCGCCTACGTCGCCGAAAACCCCATGGCCTGCGTCGCCCTCGGCGCCGGCCGCGCCCTCGAAAACTACGAAATCATGCGCCGCAGCCTGCCCGCGCTCTACTCATAACCATCCTGAACCACCCAAGCCCCACCCTTAACCATGTCATTCACGCCCAAATCAATAGACAGCAAAGCCGTCCATGGCGGAGAAGAACGCCGCTATGCCCCGCCCGCCCCCAGCGCCTCCCCCGCGCCCGTCGTCAGCGGCATCATCCCCAGCATCGGCTACGTCTACGAGGACTCCACCCACCTCGACAGCGCCCTCGGCGGAGACCCCGACCTCTACGTCTACGGACGTTACGGCAACCCCACCGTCGCCGCCTTCGAACACGCCATCGTCGACCTCGAATGCCACGACATGCCCGCACAGGCCGCCGACCACTTCGCGCTCGCCGCCGCCAGCGGCATGGCAGCAATCCACCTCGCCATGGCTGCCTGCGGCGTCAAGGCCGGCGCAACCGTCGCCGCCGCCCAGGACTGCTACGGCGCCACCTACTCCCTCGTCGACAGCCTCTGGCCCCAATATGGCGCAAAGGGCCTCTTCGTCGACGCCACCGACCTGGATGCCGTCGAGCGCATGCTCGTCTCAGAGGCGCCCGTCGTCCTCGTCGTCGAGACCATCTCCAATCCACTCCTCAAAGTCGTAGACATCCCCCGCCTTGCCCAGCTCTGCCGCGTCCACAACACCCGGCTGCTCGTCGACAACACCTTCGCCACCCCCATGCTCTTCCGGCCCCTCGCCCACGGCGCCGACGTCGTGATTCACAGCGCCACCAAGTATATCGGCGGCCACGGCGATGTTTTGGGCGGAGTCGTCGTCGCCCGAAACGAGCTCCGCCCCGCCTTCTGGGATTTTCTCAAAAAGACCGGCGCCAACCTCGGCCCCCACGAAGCCTGGCTGCTTCACCGCGGCCTCAAAACCATGCCCCTGCGCGTCGAGCGCCAGTGCCGCAACGCCGCCGCCGTCGCCGAACAGTTGAGCCGCCATCCCGCCCTCGCCAGCGTCCGCTACCCAGGCCTATCCGACCATCCCCAACACCGGCTTGCTGCCCGCCTCTTCGGCCAGCGCGGCTACGGCGCCGTCGTCGCCCTCGAGCTCAAAGACGCCGGCCGGCCCGAAGTCTTCCGCTTCCTCGAAGCCCTCCAGATGGTCCAACCCGCCACTACCGTCGGCGACGTCTACTCCCTCGTCCTCTACCCCAGCCACGCCTCCCACCGCGCCCTTTCCCCCGCCCAGCGCGCCACCGTCGGCATCTCCGACGGCCTCGTCCGCCTCTCCGTCGGCGCCGAAGACCCCCACGACATCACCGCCGACATCTCCGCCGCCCTCGAAACCTAGCCTCCGCTGTCCTGACCAATGCAGTTCTGGGTGGTCAGGCCTTCGACCCTCCGTTGTGTAAGGCCCTATCTGATGCTCCATATGACCAGGCTAAGTGGTCATACGCCCCTACTCAGACACGCCGTAACCATCCCGAACGACAATTTGGTACAGTTGAGTGCGGTCATTAGGCGATTAGCTGGGCCAATAGCCCCCGTGCTCTGTCGCGCCCGGGACCTAGAATGCGAAAAACACCCGGGCCGCCGCCTCCACTGCCATGTCTTTCGCTCACGATCTCCCCATCGTCACGTAATTCGCGCTGGATTCTGTTAGAAAAGTCTTGAGTGTTTAACCCTTGTTGCCCCGTCACGCACATCAAGAAATCGACCATCTCTTGGTTGTTAACTAGACCGTTGCCGAAGCGGTCCGCCAAATAATAGGCGATAAGGGCAAGTTCTGATGTCGTCATGCAGAGCCTCCATTCATTGTGTGATATTGATTTGAACTCCAGTCGCACTCCGTTCTACATGTGTTTTCAATTCCTCTTGTGCGACTAATGTAGAACCCACACGAGACCAGGAGTATCTGAATTTCGAAACAACGGTGCGAAATGGTGTATTCCAGTCACGACGCCATCGTGAAAAGTCGTAGTTTCAAATGGGATCGACATTAGGCGATAGGTGAACTGACCTGCCCCCCACTGGCCTGTCAGTTCGCTCCATTTACAACAATAGTCGTGATCCAGTTTTTGGGTCCAAGCTCATAATCCTCAAACGGTTTCGCTGTACAGGAACAGCTACCAATTTCAGAAAACCTGTAATTTGAATTTTCGAATATCTTCGTGCTTCGGCGAATAGTAGGCCTGAAAGAATCCAAAGTCGGTACGTTCGCTCGCAAGACATTTCCTATGAATGATATCTATGACCCTAACTTTGTCTTCGTCTGAAGTACGGATTCCAAAGATGATCCCTGTTAGGGATTCAAAATTGTAGGACAATGTACGCCGTCGGTTGTCCAACGCTAAGTCCAATAGTCCATGCAAAATGAGGCGACTCTCCTGTTCGTATTCCCAGTCCTTACTCTTGGAGGTGATTACGCTCCTGAAGTCCGCCCAATGTCTTTCTCTCCAAGAATCCTCCCCACTGTTCGTGCTGAAGTGAGCGGCGCAGTCCGAAACATTTCCTCCTTCATCCGTGTACCAGAGCCTCATGAGTGCAGGTGACCTGCCCCCGATGTTTCTAAAAAAGTCTATGGTTATTGGTCTGGTTGAGTAACTGACGTCACTCAATTGCATTGGAGAGTGTTCCCGTTCCTCTTTGGAGGGACCACCAGAATTGACGCGGTTTCTTAGCGGTCTATAGATGTCCAAGCTACTTCCAAATGTAGAATCTGATGTGTCAAAGATCAAACAGACTCCTTTGTGTCCATCGCCATAATGGGACCACATGGAAGGATTATGGAAGGATTTAGAAAAGCAAGCGGCGTACCAATCGGGCCCAAGTAGCTTGTCAAGTTGGTCCACATAGACTTGGGGAAAGTCGAATAGCAGGAACTTCCGATTTCTCTTGAGTGTTTCGGAAAAAGCATCTCGAAAATGGTATTCGTGACTGAGTCTTTGCCCTTCGCTCACTTGGTGTGAGGCAAAAGACATTACCTCCGAGAAGGATTCAATCTCGGCTTCAGCCAAGGTAGCCAACTCTAACAGTTTACTTGCTGTAGGCTTTAGGTTACGGAATTCACTGGCCAACTGCGTCAATTCCTCTTCAGGCGCCAGCCCATGGTCTACCCAATCTTGCTGGATTCCAGAAAGGACTTCCAGGTGGATATACCTGAGGTAGAGTAGCAGTTCATCACGTCTTACCTTTCGCTTAGCCGTTTCCATTCTGTCGCAGAATTCAGAAAGGCAAAGTTCGTCGCGGGATTTCTTCCAAGTTTTGTCGAAGAGTTCATTCAGTTGTGGTGTTGGAAGTTCATCCCACTGGCCCAATATGGGAATGTGTTCAGATCCTAGCCTCTCGTCTTGGCCAATGATTTGGAAGAGTAGGTAGGCCTGATCCAGGCAGAACACATAGTGTTTGAGCAAGTTTGCCCACACTATGTTGTCCCCACACCAAACAATGTCTCGAAAACCCTCCATGGGGTCATTGAGTTGCTCTGGACTGGAACAAAAGATGGTCTGTCTTTCCAGTTCTCTATATGGCTCACACAGCAAGTATTTGCTACTTCTGAATCGATATACCTTGGGCAATCTCGTCCCCCATTCGTCGTGACTCATGTTGGCTTCCAAAGTCGTATTCTATGTCGCCCACTCGCAAAATCGAACTGTGGATAATATCAGGACAACGAAGGGTTCGCAATACTACAGTGCGATGATCGTGTTCTGCTACGACTCATCCTTCGCTAGATTCAACGCCAGCAACTCCCCCAACGCCTCCTCCTCCGAAATTCCTGCATCCCACCCATACGCAGCAGCCACCGCCGCGTCCAGAGCCGCATGCGCATCCGCCAGCCACTGCGGACGGGCATTGTAAAGATTCGTCAACGTGCGCGCCTTCAGTTCCTTTGCTGCCTCCTCGTCGCGCGCCACCGGCCGCTTGGGATATCCTGCCACCGGTTCATCCACCCACTCCACCCATTCCGGCGGGTTCAGCCAGCGCTCGCGAAGTTCCACAAGCCGCCGGGCCGCCTCTGCAATAGCCGCAGCACGCGGGTCATTTGCATAGTCGGCCGCGGGAACGTCTGGAGACAGACCTTCTGGAAAGGGAAATGTCAGGAAGGTAGTGGTCGGCGTGTAGCGGGGATCGTTGCCTTTGCCAAGCCATGTGCAGAGCCGGAGCGACCACGATTCGTGAAAACGGCTGTGCAGGATACCGAAGGTAGTATCGTCGTCGCGTGCAATCACAACAAGCTGGCCATCGGGAAGTACTCTTGAATCGCACCAGACGAAGAGTCTGTGTTTGGCAACACGAGGTGTGGCGATATAGCGTGGTATGGAACCGATCCCCTTAAGCATATTTTGCCCGGAGCGGTCATGCCTCCACCAGTTCAATCGTAAGTCGTCTCGATTGTTGTTGTCGCGTACTGGCTTAACCTTTTCACGAACATAGGCAAAAGGCGCCTCGAACAAAGCCGCATCCTTTGCGCTCATTTTGTGTCCGAAATCTATTATCCACATTCCTCTTGAGCGACGGGTTACATCCATACCGTTGAGCCAAGGTTTAAGGACTTCTGCGTTTGTTAGTCCGTTCGGGTTGGCAGGGTACTTCAGCCATTCGCGCGCGAGGGAACCAGAAATGTCAAACTTACCCTTCTTCATCCCAGGGCGATTGCATCTAAATTGGGTCAGAACATCGAAATGCAGCCGAATACTCTTCCAGGTCGGGGTAAGACACAGGGAAATGTACGAAAGATGGCACGTAGACGGAGAATTTAACTTATCTCGCCGACTGAGGGCC
>JAJDZJ010000027.1 GCA_022824685.1 Caldilineaceae bacterium | reverse complement strand
AGGCCCTCAGTCGGCGAGATAAGTTAAATTCTCCGTCTACGTGCCATCTTTCGTACATTTCCCTGTGTCTTACCCCGACCTGGAAGAGTATTCGGCTGCATTTCGATGTTCTGACCCAATTTAGATGCAATCGCCCTGAGGTCAAGGTAGTCCCATGACATTTTATCTAATGTTTGGTCATTCTGGCACATGCAAAATGTTGTGAAGCCGGAGCAGGGCGCGGAAGGTGTGTTGAGTTGACCTTGGGAATTGTTGCAGGGTAGGATAATGAAACAGAAGGCTGTCAGAAGCTGGAGATTCTTAGCGCATCCTTCTTCTGGCTTCTGGTGGTCGCTCATTCTGCCGGAATGAGCAATTAAAGTGGATCCCATTTGAATCTACAACTTTTCGCGATGGCATCGTGATTGGAACACACCTTTCTGCACCGTTGTTTCGAAATGCAAGTACTCTTGGACTCGTGTGAGATCTACATTAGTTGATTGGAAGCATGTAGTAACTGGTTGTCTAGGAGGTGGGAAATGGCCAAGATACAGGGATTCAGAGTAAGAAACTTCAAGGTGCTCAGGGATGTGACACTAGGCCGACTTTGGAACCAACGGAGAAACCAGCCGCTCACTGACATGACTGCGGTAATCGGCAAGAACGGTGTCGGCAAGAGCGCTTTATTTGATGCCTTCGGCTTCTTGGCTGATGCCCTCAGAGCCGGAGTGGAGGAGGCCTGCGATGCTCGTGGGCGCGGCGGCTTCGAGAAAATACTGTCGAAGGGTGAAGCTGGCCCTATCGAGTTTGACGTATATTACAAGCAACATGGTAACGCCAGGCCAATAACCTATGAGTTGGCCATCGACGCCGATGATTCCGGCCGTCCCTTTGTATTACGAGAGCGGCTCAGACAGAGACGACGAGGCCAAAGACACGGTTGGCCGTTTTCTTTCCTATTGCTTGAGGAAGGTAAGGGCTGGGTATGGAGAGGGGAGAAGGAAGGGCTGGAAATCAATGAGAGTGAAGGGCAACTCCACCTTGAGGGATTGAGAGAGTTGATAGCACCGGAGGATTCTAGCGAGACCGAGTTCATCGAACTAGAAGATAAGCGAAATCTCGGGATTGCTACGCTCGGCTCTTTAGCGCAACACCCGCGCATCTCTGCTTTTCGCCGTTTCATCGAGGGATGGTATCTGAGCTACTTTACGCCGGACGCCGCGCGCAGCCTACCGCTAGCCGGTCCCCAACCCCATCTGAATATCCACGGCGACAATCTCGGCAACGTGGTCCAATTCATGGAGCGTGAACATCCGCGGCGTTTCAAAACTATTTTGGACGGTATCGCCGCCAAGATTCCCGGCATAAAAGGGATTGATACCGAGAAAACCAGCGACGGCCGCCTACTTCTTAGATTCAATGACAGAGGTTTTGAGGATCCCTTCTTTGCACAGCAAATGTCCGATGGGACGCTGAAGGTCTTCGCCTATCTATTGCTGCTCGAAGATCCAACGCCTCCACCATTTCTTTGCATAGAAGAGCCGGAGAACGGCCTTTATCATAAGCTGCTGGAAACTTTGGCCGATGAGTTCCGCCAACACGCCAGCGTGTCAAGAGGCGGTTCGCAGGTATTCGTTACCACCCATCAGCCCTACTTCGTTGACGCGCTTGACCCAGAGGAGGTCTGGATATTGGAAAAAGGTGCAGACGGTTTCTCGACTATTCGTCGAGCTAGCGAAGAGTCCATCGTAAACAACCTAGTTGCGGAGGGACTGCCGTTAGGTGGCCTCTGGTATAGCGATTATCTTGATCCGAGGTAAGCGGATGCATTTTGATATACTCGTCGAAGATCAGTCGGGTAAAAAAATGCTCGACATACTGATCCCAAAAATCATCAACGCGCGAAATTCCTTTAACGTTAGAGCCTATAAAGGAATCGGCCACATTCCTAAGAATCTTACACCCAGCGCCAATGCTGGCGCGCATCTTCTACTAAACCAACTCCCAAAATTACTCAGGGCGTATGGTAAGGATTATGCGAATCGCCCTCCTAACAGTCCGGCGGCTGTCATCGTAGTTTGCGACCTGGACAACAGGTGTCTGAAAACATTCCGGCAAGAACTCTTCGCAGTGCTTAAAGTATGCAATCCTAAACCAGAAACTCGATTCTGCATTGCTATCGAAGAGGGCGAAGCTTGGCTTCTCGGCGACATTCCTGCGATTAGGCTGGCATTTCCGCTGGCCAAGGACGCAATATTGAATGGATACGTCAATGACTCGATTTGCGGGACATGGGAGCTACTTGCCGACTCAGTAGTCAGAGGTGGTTCCACCGCTCTCAAAAGAAGAAGATGGCAAGCAGTAGGCAGGGAGAAGTCAAAATGGGCGACCAGGATAGCCCCATTAATGGATGTGGAGAAGAACGCTTCGCCAAGCTTCTGCTACTTTCGGGAGAAGCTGAGGGAGTTGACTGCGGCCGAAAATGTGTGAAGAGGGACAGGGAATGCGCACACAGCCTCGGCAAAAGAGTTGGCAGTCATGAGACTGGAAGAGCTCACAACCAACGCAGCCGTCGAGGGCATCCTGACGGACAGCCTCGTCACGGTGGTCAACGTGCAGTGGTACGGAGACACTGCCCTGGAGCTGACCTACAAGACGCCCACCGGCGAGGTGGCCAACGAGCTCCTCTACCGCGAGGACGAATCCCGCATCAGGGTAGCCGAACAGGCGCGCCCCTGGAGCTTTGACGGCGACGGCGCTCTCTTCCGCCTCGCCCATCTCTTTGACCCCCTGCTGGCCGTCCATACCTCCGACGTCGAGCCTCTCCCCCACCAGATCACCGCCGTCTACGAAGCCATGCTGCCCCGTTCTCCGCTGCGCTTCCTGCTGGCCGACGATCCCGGCGCCGGCAAGACCATCATGGCCGGCCTGCTCATCAAAGAGCTGATCGCCCGCGGCGACCTCCAGCGCTGCCTCGTCGTCTGCCCCGGCGCGCTCGCCGAACAGTGGCAGGATGAGCTCTTCCGGCGCTTTCAGCTGCCCTTCGAGATCCTCACCAACGACAAGCTCGAAGCCGCCCGCACCGGCAACTGGTTCCTCGAAAACGACCTTGTCATCGCCCGCCTCGACAAGCTCTCTCGCGACGAGGACGTCCAGCAAAAACTCAAGGCGCGCGACTGTGACTGGGACCTGGTCGTTTGCGACGAGGCCCACAAGATGTCGGCCAGCTACTTCGGCAGCGAGCTGCGCTATACCAAGCGCTACCGCCTGGGCCAGCTCCTCACCGGCCTGACCCGTCACTTCCTGCTGATGACCGCCACGCCCCACAATGGCAAAGAGGAAGATTTCCAGCTCTTCATGGCCCTGCTCGACAGCGACCGCTTCGAAGGGCGATTCCGTGACGGCGTTCACAACGTCGATGTCTCCGACCTCATGCGCCGCATGGTCAAAGAGAAGCTGCTCAAGTTCGACGCAACGCCCCTCTTCCCCGAGCGTATCGCCTACACGCTCGCCTACAAACTGTCGCCGGAGGAAGAGCGGCTCTATACCGACGTAACCCACTACGTTCGCGAAGAGTTCAACCGCGCCGCCGCCCTGGCGAACGACAGTCGCGCCGGCACCGTCGGCTTCGCCCTCACCATTCTCCAGCGCCGCCTCGCCTCGTCGCCCGAGGCCATCCACCGCTCGCTGCGCCGCCGCCGCGAACGGCTCCAGGGCCGCATGCAGGAGTTGGAGGCGCAGCAACGCAAGGGCGAGGCCGCTTCCGCCGCGGCGCCGGCCATGTTGACCTTCGACAGCGAAGATTTAGAGGACCTGGATGAAGCCCCGGAGAGCGAGATCGAAGCGCAGGAAGGCGAGGCCCTCGACCAGGCCACCGCGGCCCAGACCATCGACGAGCTGAAGCAGGAGATCGGCACGCTCACCGCCCTCGAAACCGGGGCCGGTCGCGTCCTCCGCGGCGGCCGCGATACCAAGTGGACCCAGCTGGCGGAGCTCCTCGACGACCTGTTCATCAACTCGCTCGCCGAGACGCCCGCGCCCTACGGCGCCGGCGCCATTCCCGGCCCCGTCCGTTCGCCCCGGCAAAAGCTGGTCATCTTCACCGAGCACCGCGACACCCTCAACTACCTGCATAAGCGCATCGCCGGCCGGCTGGGACGCGACAATGCGGTCGTCGTCATTCACGGCGGCCTGCGGCGCGAGGAACGCCGCACAGCCCAGGAGGCCTTCCGCCACGACCCGCAGGTGCGCGTCCTCCTGGCAACCGACGCCGCCGGCGAGGGCATCAACCTCCAACGCGCCCACCTGATGGTCAACTACGACCTGCCCTGGAACCCCAACCGCCTCGAGCAGCGCTTCGGCCGCATCCATCGCATCGGCCAGACCGAGGTCTGCCATCTCTGGAACCTGGTCGCCTCCGATACCCGCGAGGGCAACGTCTACGGGAGGCTGCTTGAGAAACTGGAGCAGGCCCGCCAGACCCTCGGCGGCCAGGTATTCGACGTGCTCGGCAAAATGCAGTTCGACGGCAGGCCGCTGCGCGAACTGCTGGTCGAGGCCATCCGCTACGGCGAGCAGGCGGACGTGCGCGCCAAGCTCACCACCACCGTCGAGAACGCCTTCGATGTTGACAAGCTGAGCGATCTGCTCGAAGAGCGCTCCTTGACGCCAAACACAATGGACACCGGGGGCGTGCATCGCATCCGCGCCCGCATGGAACGGGCCGAAGCCCGCCGCCTCCAGCACCACTACATCGAGTCCTTCTTCCTGGAAGCCTTCCGGCGCGTGGGCGGACGCGCGCGCCAGCGCGAGAACCGCCGCTTTGAGATCACCCACGTGCCCGCCGCGCTGCGCAACATCGAGCGGGCCGACGGCACCGGCATGCCGGTCCTGCGCCGCTACGAGCGCATCGCCTTTGAAAAGTCGCTGGCCGCCAGCGGCAACCAGCCCCCCGCGGCCTTCGTCTGCCCCGGCCAGCCCCTGCTCGACGCCGTCATCGACAGCACGCTGGCGAGCCATCGCGACCTGCTCAAACAGGGCGCCGTCCTGGTCGACGAGCGCGACCCCGGCGCCGAACCGCGCGTCCTCTTCTTCCTCGAACACGCCATCCAGGATGCCAGCCTCACCCGCGCCGGCTCGCGGCGGGTCATCTCCAAGCGCATGCTCTACGTCGAGCTCGACGCGGCCGGCAACACCCGCCACGTGGACTACGCCCCCTATCTTGACTACCGGCCGCTCGCCCCGGATGAACCGGGGCACGAAGCCCTGCTATCGCGCCCCGAATGCGCCTGGATCGGCGCCGACCTGGAGCGCACGGCCCAACAGTACGCCGTCGCCAGCGTCGTGCCCGAGCATGTCGAAGAGGTCCGCGCCGCCAGGAAGCCGCTCATCGACAAAACACGCGACGCCGTCAACGCGCGTTTGAACAGGGAGATCGCGCACTGGGACAACCGCGCCGAGCAACTCAGGCATCAGGAGCAGGCCGGCCGCGTCAACGCCCGCCTCAACTCCGCCCAGGCCCGCCAGCGCGCCGACCGCCTCCAGGAACGCCTGCACAAGCGGCTGGCCGAGCTGGATCTGGCGCGCCAGATCTCGCCCCGGCCGCCCGTGGTGCTCGGCGCGGCCCTGATCGTCCCCCTCGGGTTGATCCAGGCGACTGCAGGCAAAGCGCCCCGCCACCAGCGACCCGCGACCGCCGACACCCAGGCCGCGGCCGCCCGCGCCCGCAAGATCGTGATGGATGTGGAACGCAGCCTGGGCTACGAACCGACCGACCGCGAGTTCGAAAAGCGCGGCTACGACATCGAAAGCCGCGACCCCGCCAGCGGGCGCCTGCGCTTCCTCGAGGTCAAAGGCCGAATCAGCGGCGCGCCCGCCATCACCGTCACCCGCAACGAGATCCTCTACTCGCTCAACAAGCCCGACTCCTACATCCTCGCCATCGTCGAATTTCTCGAAGGGGACGGACACCGCGTACACTACGTCCGCCGCCCCTTCCAGCGCGAACCGGACTTCGGCGTCACCAGCGTCAACTACAGCTTCGCCGAACTGCTGGCGCGGGCGCAAAAGCCCGCGTGACTGACGGGTGGCGGTCTGCCGCGAATGTTCTTCCTAAGGTGAACAATGGTATGACGAAAACGACTTATCAGTTCCAGCCCGACTATGCGGTTCCGCCTGGATGGATTCTTGAGGAACATCTCGACGTGCATGGCATCTCGGAGTCCGAATTTGCACGCAGATGCGGGTGCCCACCGCAACTCATTAGCGACATTATCGCCGGAACAGCGCCCGTCGACGCGGAAACTGCACTTCAATTTGAGAAGGAATTGGGGCTCGCCGCCAGTATCTGGCTCGGTATCGAGAAGAATTACCGCCTGCACCAAATGCAAGTAGCCGAAACGCGCGAGACCGGCCCAGACTGAACCTGGGCCGCCCAAAGGGAAAAAGAGACGCCCCCCGTTAGGGGGACGTCGGCCCCAGGGCGATTGCATCTAAATTGGGTCAGAACATCGAAATGCAGCCGAATACTCTTCCAGGTCGGGGTAAGACACAGGGAAATGTACGAAAGATGGCACGTAGACGGAGAATTTAACTTATCTCGCCGACTGAGGGCC
>JAJDZJ010000129.1 GCA_022824685.1 Caldilineaceae bacterium | reverse complement strand
TAAGTTAAATTCTCCGTCTACGTGCCATCTTTCGTACATTTCCCTGTGTCTTACCCCGACCTGGAAGAGTATTCGGCTGCATTTCGATGTTCTGACCCAATTTAGATGCAATCGCCCTGAAATTTAGATGCAATCGCCCTGCCGTCTATGTTATTATAGAGTAGACTAGGCGTTGCCCTTCCTCCCCCAGATGTGTCCAGGTTTTGCCTATCCCGTAGAAGGCGGTGGGGCGGGCCGACCCAGGCGCCCAGAGAAGAGACCGGCAGCGCACCCGAATAACACGCAACGTATCCGTGGTATCGCCAGATGCCCCCAAACGCCGAGGAGAGCGTGAAGAGAAGAGAGGGAAGAAGAGTTTCCCCCGCGTATGCCGCGGCGGGGCTCGGCTTTCTGCTGCTGACAGTCCTGCTGGCCGCCTGCGGCGGGTTGCGCCCTTCAACCGCGGAAGAGGAAGACCCGCTGGCGGCGTTCGACCCGATGCCGCAGTATGAGATCGAGTTCTCCCTCAGCGACGACCTGATCTTCCTGCAAGGATCGGCCAATGTCCGCGTCCCCAACACCAGCGCCGACCCCTGGACGCACCTGGTCTTCCGCCTCTACCCGGCGCTGCCCCACTACGGCGGCGAGTTCAGCATTCAGAACGTGACGGTCGAGGGCAGCACCGTGCCCTTTACCTATCTGGCCCAGAACACGGCCATCCGCGTGGACCTGCCGCGGGCGCTGCTGCGCGGGCAGTCAACAAATGTCTATCTGAGCTGGCAGCTGCGCGTCCCCCACTGGGGCGCGGATACGACGGGGGCGTATCGTCTCTTCGGCCTCAGCCAGGAGTTCCTGAGCCTGCCGCTCTTTTACCCCTCACTCGCCGTCTACATGCCGGGGCCGACCGCGGCGAGCGGGCGCTGGTGGCTGGAGCGGGGCACCAGCCGCGGGGACGCAGCCTTCAACTACATCTCCCAATTCGTCGTCACCGGCACCATCCCGATCGATCAGGTCCCCGTGGCGAGCGGCCAGTTGATCACCTCCACCGTGGTCGGTGAGCAGCATATCCAACACCGCTGGGAGACGGAGCCTTCGCGCGAGTTCATCGTCCACATGAGCGATCGCTTCCAATCCGACAGCCTGGACGCGTACGGCACCCGCGTCACCAGCTACTGGCTGCCGGGCCACGAAGAGGCGGGGCGGGCTGTTCTGCAGCACACCGCGGCCGCGCTGCGGGTGTACAGCGACTGGTTCGGGCCCTACCCTTACGCGGCGCTGCGGGTGGCGTCCGCGCCGATCAGCTTCCGGGGCATGGAATACCCGCAGGTCTTTCTGCTGGGCGTACAGCTGTATGACCGCTACCGGGATCAGCTGGAGATCCGGGCGGTCCATGAGGTGGCGCATCAGTGGTGGTACCAGCTTGTCCACAACGATCCGGTCAACCAGCCCTGGGTTGATGAAGGGCTGGCCGAATACTCCAGCCGCATCTACTACGAGGCGGTGCACGGCCAGGACGCGGCCGACATTCTGGAATACCGCCGCTGGCAGGCGGTCGTTGACGGGTTGATCAGCCGCGAACAGGACGCGGCGCTCGCGCAGCCGGTGACGGCCTTTGCGGACGGAAGGATCTACGAGGGCATCGTCTACGGCAAGGGCGCCCTCTTTTTCTCCGCCATCCGCCGCACGCTGGGAGAGCGGGCATTCAAGCAGTTTCTGCAGAACTACCTGGCCGACTATCAGTACAAGATCATAACGCCCGAGGATATGCTGGCGGCGTTGCGCGGGGTCGATCCCGAGGTCGCCGACGTGCTCTTCACGGAATGGATCGGGCCGGTGGCCAGCCGGCCGCCGCAGGGCGCAGTGTCTGAGACCGAGTGAGCGTCATGCAGCCGGGCCTCTTCTCCCGCTGCCGTGCCCGGCCGCCGGTTCCTCAGCGCGCGCATAGGGCCCAGGCGGTGACGGCGCGTAGGCGAGCGAAGAAATGACGAACATGCTTTGGATCGGCCTGGGCGCGGTCCTGGGCGCAAACGCCCGCTATCTTGTCAGCTTGTGGCTGACAGCGAAGCTGGGGCCAGCCTTCCCTTATGGAACGCTGACCGTCAACGCCGCCGGCAGCCTGCTGCTCGGCTTCCTGGTTGCGGCCGGCTCCCACTATCTGGCCCTGTCGCCACAGCTGCGGCTGCTGCTGTTTGTCGGCTTCCTCGGCTCCTTTACCACCTTCTCCACCTTCGCCGTCGAGAGCGCCGCCCTCTGGCAGAACGGCCGAATCTGGGCCGGCCTCGTCAATCTCCTCGCCAACAACGGCCTCAGCCTCCTCTGCGCGGCGCTCGGCATCCTGCTGGCCGGTCAGTTTCAAAAGCCGTGATCACCGCGAGCGCGGAATGGACTGGAATCCAGGCCGTTCACAGGATATCAAGTTAAGTAGGATTTGCCAGTGTTGTCCTCAGAAAATCCTTCCGATCATATCTCAGTCAATCTGTTTGGCGACCAGCAAAGGCTGGCGAGTTCCATGTACAGCCTTTGTCTGGCGTCCAAATCGCCTTTATGAAACTTCGGCATGGGTTTGAAAGATAGACCGGTCGCCTTGAGAAACTGATCGAATCCAGGGTTGTTCTCGTAGGCGATAGGATGAAGAGAGCAGGCCAGGAGATTTTCTTTGGAGTAATGTTCGACCTTGTCCGAGTAGAGCATGTCAGAGTAGCTGGCGTTGTGGGGAGCAGGCAGAAGAACAAGGCCGCCAATCCGGTTACGATAGGCATCAAATTCACTTGGGGTGCTAAACTCGGACGCATGACGTTCAGGGTGGTTTGCCCAAAGATGTTCGATCTGATAACCACCTTTCTTCGACGACCTGTTGGCATACTTATCGTAATCATACTTACCCTCTGATCTGGCCTCGACAAATTCTGTCATCCGAGCAAGCAAGCGATGAACTTGGGGGCCATTGGTACCGTGAAGTTGGAAAGTTTTTTGAGTGTAAAAATCGATATATTCGTCTCGTTCTGATCCCTCACGTGACAGTCGTCTGACGAGGTCTTCACGTAACTGCTCCACTTCCATTCCTCGGATTCCTTTCATAATCAAGAAAGCGCGATATTGCATCGTGGAATGGCTGATAGCCTTGAAATTCCAAAGGCGACGGGCGAGCATAATCTCGATGAAGGTGGCAACGAGCCACATCTTTCGCTCCACGGTCTTCCAATCATCGCTTGTCCGCAAAGGTGCGAGCATTAACGGATACTGAAGTGTGAAACTGCTCTGAGCGTTGAAATAAATCGATCCAAAATCTGAATTATAGGTATTTGCCTTTTGGCGTGCGAATGCGTAAGCGCGAGAGAAAAATTGGAATTTCTCCATAATGAAAGAACTGAAATCTTTACTGCCCAGGAGGCCGACCCGCTTCCGATTATCTCGCACCCATCTATGGAATTCTGTACCGATCCTGTCAAAATCCTCGGGGTTTGCACTCGCTCGGCGTTCGCGAATTTTGCCCGCATATTGGCTACGGAGCCACGATTTAATGCAATCAGCCCCAGGGCGATTGCATCTAAATTGGGTCAGAACATCGAAATGCAGCCGAATACTCTTCCAGGTCGGGGTAAGACACAGGGAAATGTACGAAAGATGGCACGTAGACGGAGAATTTAACTTATCTCGCCGACTGAGGGCC
>JAJDZJ010000194.1 GCA_022824685.1 Caldilineaceae bacterium | reverse complement strand
GGCCCTCAGTCGGCGAGATAAGTTAAATTCTCCGTCTACGTGCCATCTTTCGTACATTTCCCTGTGTCTTACCCCGACCTGGAAGAGTATTCGGCTGCATTTCGATGTTCTGACCCAATTTAGATGCAATCGCCCTGGGGTGGGGATGCGCCGCGAGGCCGAATCTGGTGGAGCGGCAAAATGGGCGAAACTGTGAGGCTGCCTTTGGGAACTACAGTTGTGGCTTGCAGCCTGCTTTCCCAGACAACCCCTAATTCGGAATGCTCCCCCGAGGGGCGTACGGTTGACCTCACCCGAAAAAGTGTGTAAGGTATTTTCAGTCGCGCTTATCTGTCCTTGAAAAGGAGGAACCAATGCTATCTCGTGCACAAAAGCGGCAGTTTCATGAAGAAGGTTTCCTGAAAATACCCGGTGTGGTGCCCAAGGTGTTGGTTGATGAGGCGCTGCGCGCGGTGAATCACTCAATTGGCAGTGTTGGCCTCGGTGGCGAGGATATGGACAACCATCGGTCGGCCTTTTTCTGCGCTGAACTGTTGAAGGCGCCGGTCATTCTGGACCTGTTCCAGAAGTCTCCTGTCATTGAGATTGCTGAGGAGCTGATGGGAGAGGGCAATGTGATGCCCCTGCTGAACGCCAAGCCGTATCCCCGGTTTCCGTTGCCGTTGGGGGAGGATGCCCCGGAGCCGCACGGCCATATTGATGGCATCGGCAGCGGGACAAACGGCATGCCGAAGGGTTACTACGGCCGAGGCTTCACGATGTTTGCCGTAGTTTACCTGGTTGACCTTTTGGAACCCAACTCTGGCAACTTCACCGTCTGGCCCAAGTCCCATCGGGCCTTCCAAGCGTATTTTAAGGAGAACGGCCACGAAGTACTGGCCAATGGGAGGCCTGATATTCCACTGCCTGAAGGCCCGCAGATGGTCACGGCAGAGGCAGGCGATCTGATCCTCGCGCACCACCTGATTTTCCACACCGGCGGGCCAAACAGTTCGCCAAATGTGCGCCATGCCGTGATCACGCGTCTCCGTCATAAGGAGACTGAACATGTCGGCAAATCGGCCTTCACCGACATCTGGCGAGAGTGGCCCGGCATCAGGGAAGCCATGAATGGGGAGACCGAATAGGCAGTCTCAGTAGCC
This sequence comes from Caldilineaceae bacterium, assembly GCA_022824685.1. Lineage (GTDB taxonomy): Bacteria > Chloroflexota > Anaerolineae > Caldilineales > Caldilineaceae > Bin5. Next base: position 28,572 of record JAJDZJ010000194.1, on the reverse strand, counting down.
TGAACTCCTTGAACTGCGGTTGGGAGAGGGCGCGCCGTTTGGGGGGCGCGCTACTGTGGGAATTCTCCGCCCTGGATCGCCCTCTGGCGCCCTTCTTCCAACTGCGACTGGATCTCGGTAGTCTCCAGAGGAGAGTTTGTAGCCAGGAAGAGCCGCCTCAACACCTGGTTGAAACTGGCTCTCATGCTGTCGGGCAGCACCAGGAAGAGCGGCGAGCTGATTTCTGCGGCTCCATTGACTATCTGGTCGCCCTTCTCGGCTGCATACGACAGAAGTTCTCGATCGACCTCGCGATGAACAGGAACATAGCCGATGTTGATCCCGTCGTCACCCATTTGCACTAGCTGGAGCTCCTGCGCTTCGGTGGATCCCATGTAGCCGACGAACGCTCCGGCCTCAAATCGATGCGGCGCGTCTGCCGGGATGATGTACCCGAATACGATTGATACCTCGCCGATGGGGATGTTCGGGTCGATTTGGGGAAACTGAAAAAAGTCGAGTTCGTCGGCAAAGACAGGCGGCAGGTCGTCCAAACTGAATTGCGGGGCCAGAGTCATGACCGCCTTTTCCCAGGACAGAGGGCTATCCCCGTCTCCTCGAATCAGGGCTGTCATGCTATTCATTTCCGACGTGTTGCCAGGTCTCTCCACGAAGTAGTCCCGGTCCAATAGCGTCTGCCACAACTCCCAGACGCGTGCCACGCGTACGTCGTTGAAGTCGACGCGGCCCGCCATCAGTTCGCGATGGAACTGGGGACCGTTCAGGCGCAGATTCAGATAATCGAACCACAGGACACTGATGAAGGGATTCTGACCTGCCAGCGACATCGGCGTAATGCCGTTAGCCAGGAAAGTATCGCAGATGAGGATGAACTCCTCCCAGGTTGCCGGCGGCGTCAGGCCGAACTGGTCAAAGACCTCCTTGTTGTAGTAGATGCCCGACCAGTTGAATCCTGCGGGCACAAATCGCAAAGTGCCGTCAAAACGGCTGATGTCCTGAAAGCGGCGCCCGTACGCCTCGGCAAAATTTCCCTCGGTCCAGACATCGGAGAGATCGGCCAACAGGCCGTTTGCGGCGGCGCTGCGCAGCTCATAGCCATCCCACATCAGCATTACATCCGGCGGCGGTGTTTCAAGCAGGTAATTTCCCGCGCTAAAGCCGTAGGACTGGCGGTCGACCTCAATGCTGGGGGCGCGCTCCTGGAAACGTTGGATTGCCACTTCCTCCGGTTCGTTGAACACGGATGCGCCAGGGGCGACGTAGGAGAGGGTGACAGGCGGGTTATCTGGCGCGAGCAGATATTCTTCGCCCTCGCTTCGGCCGCATCCACTCAGCGTTCCCGCAAGCCCTGCCAGGAGGCCCAGGAACACGATATGCCTAATCTTGGCTTGCCAGGCAGGGGAGAATTTCATGCTGGTTATTCCTATCAGTAATCAGGCAGCAGTAGCGCTACACGGCAGGCGTTTTCAGCCGCTCTGCGAGTTGTCGGATGTGCGCCGGTCCGATGCCGCAACAGCCGCCAACCAGTTGAACGCCCTGGTCAATCCAGGACATAGCCCGGCAGGCAAAGTCATCTTCAGAGATTATGTCGACAAACTGCCAGTGCGGCTTCTTGAAGTATCCGCTCTCCGGGTAGGCCCCTGTCGGACCATTCCAGACTGACTTGACCTCGGCCAGGGCGGCGTCGGTGACGTCCACATCACTGTGCATGACGGCCGCGAGTGAACCGCCTACCGACATAACTGCGGCGACGCCTTCCGCGAATGGGACCTTTTCGCGTATGGAGGGGGCCAGGAACAGGCGGCCGTCTTCTGCCCGCTCGCAGCTGAAACCCACCCACACCGGCAAGCCGGTTGCCAAGGCAGCTTCGAGAGTAGCGCAGCCGTAGTCAATGTCGCGGACCATTTCCAGCAACAGAAGATCGACGCCTGCATCGGCCAGCAGCCCGGACTGCTCCTCGAACTCGGTGCGCATTTGCGGTAGAGACGGGATATCCGAATCGGCTAGGCCCCCGGACAAAGGAGAGATCGAACCCGCGACCCAGACATTTTCGGGGGCCAACTGCCAAGAGCCGTCGCAATCGCTGCATTTTGCCTCCCCAGCATCAGCCCTTGCCTGCAGGGCCAACTTCGCGGCGTGCTGGTTGAACTCGGTTGTGCGGCTCTCCATCCCGGCGAGGCGCAACATATGTCTGCCAGTTGCAAATGTATTGGTGATAATGATCTCGGCCCCGACGCGAATGTAGTCGAGATGGACCCGGCGCACCAAATCTGGATTGGTCGCGGTGGCCAGGCCGCTCCAAGCGATGTTGTTCATAGGTACGCCGCGTTTCTGCAACTCGCTTCCCGTCGCGCCGTCCATCAGTACGGTCGCGCCATCCTGGATACGTTCGGTGATGGTTTTCATTTGGGCCTGTTCTCCAAGCGCAGATTGTAGTAGGTCTTCCTACAGCCCAGGCTTGCCATAATGAACGGATTAGGGGCAGTTCCTGCGTTACTGCCGGTGGCGTCATACGGGGCTATTGTAACAGCCCCGTACCAAAAGTCGAACTGTCCGGGTGGACATACTCAGTAAGAGACCGGCTGGCTGGCTTATCATGACAACCATAGATCATGGGAGCTCAGTCAAAGAAGGAGGGAAACGGTTGCGAGCGTCTTGCCGTTCGGGGCTTGTTAGGATAGGCTTGTGGCGAAACGAATCCACTTCCAGGGCGATAGGGCCCTTGGACCAGGCGAGGGGAGCAGTTTACCTGCGGGTCCCCGTGAGGCCGAACGAACGGATTCAAAAAATGAGTCCGCTTACATTTTCAAACAGAAAGAATACAGAACGATGTCTACACCCATCTACGAGCGTCCGACCGACCTGATGCGCTCTTTGATCCGTTTCGACACGACCAATCCTCCGGGCGATGAGGCCGAGTGCATCGGCTATCTGAATGGGCTGCTGCAGGAGGCGGGGATGCAGACAACTCTGCTGGCGAAGGACCCGAAAAGGCCCAACCTGGTGGCGCGGTTGCCAGGGAGAGGGGAGGCGCCGGGGCTCGTGCTCCAGGGGCACGTGGATGTCGTGACGACTGAGAATCAGTCCTGGCAACATGATCCGTTCGGAGCCGACCTGATCGATGGGATGGTTTGGGGGCGCGGCAGCCTGGACATGAAGAGCGGCGTAACGATGATGACCTGTGCTGTGTTGCAGGCGCTGGCCGAGGGGCATACACCGGCAGGGGACGTGATCCTGACGATAATGAGCGATGAAGAGACCGGCAGCGATTTTGGCGCCCGATTCTTGACAGAAGAGCATCCCGAACAGTTTGAAGGCGCGAAGTACGCGATCGGCGAAGGAGGAGGCAGCGCCCAGTATCTGGGCGACCAACGCTTCTATCCCTTGATGGTGGCTGAGAAACAGGTCTGCTGGCTACGCGCCCGCATCACAGGGCCGGGGGGACATGGCTCCACGCCGCTGCGCGACGGCGCAATGGCGCGGCTTGGGACGCTGCTGACAACACTCAACACCAACAGGTTGCCGGTCCACATTACACCGGTAATGGAGCAGATGCTTCCTGCTTTGGCGGAGCACGCGCCGGATAACCTGGCTGCCGCGGCGCTGGCGCTCCTGGATCCGGCGCAGACGGATATGACGCTGGACCAGATGGCCGCTGATGGACTGCCGCAGGCCCGGTCCTTCGACGCGCTGTTGCACAATACGGTAAACGCAACCGTTGTGGGCGGCGGCATTAAAACGAACGTGATCCCCAGCGAGATTCTACTGGAATTGGACGGTCGGGTCCTTCCTGGTTTCAGCGCGGAAAACCTGATTGCTGAGCTGCACGAACTGTTGGGCGAGGATCTACAGTTTGAGATCATCCGTCATGATCCAGGGCAGGCCGACCTGAATTTGGGCCTCTTTCCGCTCCTGAAAGAGATTGTAGAGGAGCTTGACCCGGGCTCTGTCGTCATTCCGGCGATGGTGGGCGGCTTCACTGACGGGCGCATGTTCACCCGGTTGGGCATTCAGAACTATGGATTCTTGCCGATGAAACTGCCGCCCGGCACAAACTTCGGCGCAACGGTCCATGCGGCCGATGAGCGCGTGCCGGTCGAGGCGCTGGCGTTTGGCCTTCGGGCAATGTCAACCATACTGGATCGTTACGGGCAGGGCAGGGCGGCCTTATAGAGGATTGTTGGGACACAACATGGTTAGAGAAAGCAATCTGAAGTCCGCCGTACAGGAGCAGTTCGGACGCGTGGCGGCGAAATATCTTACCAGCGCGGTCCATGCGCAGGGGGAAGACCTGCCCGCAATGGTCGAAGCCGCTGGCCTGCGGGGCAATGAACGGGTATTGGATGCAGGTTGCGGCGCAGGGCATACCGCCGCCAGCTTTGCCCCGCACGCGGCTGAAGTCGAGGCCCTTGACCTTACAGCCACGATGCTGCGCCAGGTCGAGGTATTGGCAGAATCCAGAGGACTCGCAAACATCAGCACGCGCCTCGGAGACGTTGAGAAGATTCCGTACACCGGTTCATCATTCGACCTCGTCGTGTCGCGCTATAGCGCGCACCATTGGGCCAGGCCAGGCACGGCACTGCGGGAGATTCGGCGCGTGCTACGGCCGGGGGGTAAGTTTGTTCTGAGCGACGTTGTCGGTTTTGGCGATCCGGTCTGCGACACATATCTGAACGCCATTGAACTCCTGCGGGATCCTTCTCACGTCAGGGACTACACGCTGGCGGAATGGAGCAACCAATTTGCGGCGGCCGGATTCAGCTTTGAGGTCATCTATCCATATCGCATATTCCTTCAGTTTAAGGAGTGGACCGAGCGCATGGAGACGCCGCAGGCCAACTGCATCGCGATCCAAGCCCTCTATGATGCGGCGCCGAAAGAGGTTAGAGAAGCGCTAGGCATCACTGAAGAGGGCCACTCCCTTCAATGCGCGGTCTTGCGGGGAAAGGCTGCATAGCGGCCCCAAGGCGGAGCAACGACGAGCCGAAGGAGTTGCCTGGCCTTGCCTTAGTTTGGCTGGAAGAAGGTCTGGCCGACGGGCGCGGCGGCCCTCTTTCGGACATTGACATACGATTTGCCTGGGCGGCTCGAGAACTGTCAGAAATTCTGGGCGGGGGCGGCAGTTTCCACCAGCGGCGTTCAGGTTCTGCCTAGGGACAGACTTCGGTATGAACGACTGAGACGGAAGCGGCTTGAAGAGAGAATGCTCCGGGGCGGGGATGCTGAGGTCTGACGAATGACAAACTGTACGACACAGCGTATATTTCACAGGCACATTCAAGGAGGTTCAGGGATGACAGCAGCACCTACAATCTACACTGGCACGATCGGGCAGAGCGTTTGGCGAAGCAGCGACGGGGGCGAAAGCTGGGAGAGGAGCTCACAAGGGATGTTCCTGGAGGCGGACATTCGCGCCATTGCGATCAGCCCAGAGGATTCAGCGGTTCTCTATGCTGGAACCGAGGCCGGCCTCTACCGCACACGAGACGGCGGCGACAGCTGGACGTTGATCGAGTCACCGATGGACGACCTTGAGATCTGGGCGCTTGCCATCGATCCAACAGACCCTGACACGATTTTCGCGGGGACCTGCCCATCTGCGCTTTACCGTACGAAAGACGGCGGGAACACGTGGCAGGCGTTGGACGTGGAGCTGGCGGAGGAGTGCGAGGGCGTTCCAATCACGCCGCGAGTTACCAGCATTCTCATCGATCCCGAAGACTCGCAGACTGTCTACGCCGGCATTGAAATCGACGGTATGCGAATCAGCCGGGACGGAGGCGATACCTGGGATGAGGGCAGCGAGGGACTGTCCAGCCTGGACATCCACGGGCTCGCCGTCGTGCCCGGGTCGCCCAAGACCCTGGTGGCCAGCACCAATAACGATGTCTGCGTTACCACCGACATGCGAAACTGGACGCCGCTCGAAGTTGGCAATCACTATCCCTGGCCTTACTGCCGGGGCATTGTGCATCTTTCAAACGGAGACAGCCGCATCTGGGTGGGGGCGGGAAACGGCCCGCCCGGAGACCAGGGGGGTCTGTTTCATAGCGGCGACCTGGGAAAGACATGGGAGCGGGCCGATCTCGGCGGGGTCGCCAACAGCACGATTTGGGCGGTCTCGCACAACGCGGCAATGCCTGACTGGATCGTAGCGTACAGTGTTGCCGGCCAGCTCTACCGCAGTACCGACGGCGGGCATACCTGGACGAAGCTGGAGCGTGAATTCGGTGAGGTGCGGGCGGTCGCGCTGGCTGTCTAAAGGGTCTCCAAAGGGAGGCGGCCGGCGCTTTCGGGCAGCAGGTGTGCACCGGCAGGGCCGGCTTGCCTATTCTTGGGACTCGGAGCGCTCCAGCTGTCTATATGCTTCTACGCCCGGTCGGATTGCGCCTACCAGCAGTTGATAGTCGGGACCGTAGCTCAAAAAACTAAAGCCCTTCTCGGCGAGGGCAAGCAGTTCTTGCGGGTTGGAGGCCCCGGCGCCGACGGCGACTCCAGTAGAGCGGCCGATTTCCACGGCGCGCGCCATCACAGCGTCAATCTCTGGCAAGGGCATGTCAAACGGGTTCAATCCGAGGGAGAGACAGAGATCAAAGGCGCCGATAAACAGCACGTCGATGCCCGGAACGCGGGCGATTTCTTCGAGGTTTTCGACCGCTTCGGGCGTTTCAATGATCAGCATGATCAGGATGTTCTGGTTGGCCTGTTCGAAGTATTCCTCATACTTGAAAGTATAGTGGGATGCGCGCAGCGGGCCGAAGCTGCGGCTGCCTTCAGGTGGGTACCTCGACGCCCTCACGATGGCTTTCGCCTCTTCTACGCTTCTGACCATAGGGACAGCGATGCCCATCGCGCCGATATCCAGCGATCTCTGTATGAACACGGGATCCGCTGAAGGGATTCGAACCATGGGTGTGGTATCGGTCCCGTTCACAGCCATGAGGATGCGTTCCACCTCGGCCATGTCCAGCCCGTTATGCTCCATCTCGATCAGCAGCCACTCGCAGCCTCCGTGGGCAAGCAGTTCGGCAACGGTCGCGCTCCCCATTCCCAGGAAGCTGCCGAAAGCTCTCTTGCCGTTGCGCAGGTTGTCTCGAACGTAGTTGGTTCGCATTCTGGTCGCTCCCTTCGGTATGGGCATGGCGGAAGCCTGCAAGAGTAAGGCCATCCCCTTGGAATCCATTGGTGAGGGTTTTTCACCTCCTCACCAAAAAAACTGTCCGGCGCTTGCTTGTGAGTTCAGTCGATGTGAAAGACTTCGCGTAAGTCAGTTGAGACGGGGCTGGTGTCCGGGTTGGAAGGCATAATGTCCCCCATGTAGCGCCACCATTTTTGGCAGATCTCCTCTTGGGCGATGCTGTTCCACTGCTCCTCGCTTTCAATTTCTGCGTAGGCGAACAGTTGATCGGTCTCGGTATGGAGGAAGATTGAGTAGTTGCTGACCCCGTGTGCCTTCAGGACGGCCTCCAGTTCCGGCCAGATCGGAGAGTGCCGTTTCTCATACTCCTCATGCTGGTCCGGGTTGACCGACATGACAAAAGCTCTTCGAATCATTTCTGCGCCGCCTTTCTAATCGTGATGGGTGACCGGTGGTCAAATGCGCAAGCGTCCTTTTGCACGGAACTTCCCACTTGTATGACAGTTCCATGCAGTAGCCTGTCACAGTTGGTCGTTCCTGCCAAGTACCAAGTCAAGCAACTTAGCTATATCCTGCCAAAGAGTGCGGGAGTGGGCAACAGTCCTGCGGGCTCTACTGCGCCGGGGGCCTGGTACCGGTTGGAGACGCAAGGGGAGAGCACCTGGATTCTGGCAGGCTTGCGCACGGCGTGAGGGACGCTGCCAGGAAGAGCCTCTCTCAAGTTACCGGGGATTACATGCCTGCCCGGACTGAAAGGCCTTCCCCCAATTGGTTAGCGAAAGGGTCGCGATCGTTCATGGCTTCTCTGTGGTATAGTGGGGGCGAATGCGTCAATTCATGAAGTGTTTGCGGCATCCAATAACGCTGGACGACAGCCCATGGGAGTCGCCAAAAGGAGCGCTGAGAGTGGGACGAATTCGAAGTGCTGTTGCGCTGGCAGCGCTTGCCTCCGTACTGATTCTAACTGCCTGCGTACCAATCGGGCCGGGCGATGATTTCGGCGAAGCGGCGACTCCCGCGCAAATTTCTTCTTCCGCGAAACCGTCAATTTCGATTTCCCTCGATACCTCAAAGTACGAGAATGTCTGGGTCAAGGCCATCGAGGAGGTCGAGAACGATGGACGCTCGCTGCTCAGAGTCTCCTATCCGTTTACCGAGCATGAGGAAATAAACGCCCGAATGGAAGCGGTTACGCAGGCGTTTGTCGATGAGTATCGACGAACCGCAGCTGAGATCGAGGCGTCTTACCAGGAATACAAGGCGGAAACGGGCAAGGAGGCGGCGACGTTTATCACCCATTTCCGACAGCATTTTGACGTTTCAGCTGCCGATGAAAGTCTGATCTTTTTCGACCTTGTGCGATCAATCAGCACGGGAGGCACGGGCAACGCCTATGTCGTCGGGTACATATTTGACCGGCGCAGCGGCGCCGAGCTTGCCCTCCCCGATCTCTTTGTTGATGATAGCTACCTTGAGCAGCTCTCGGTCCTGACGAGGGAGGCACTGGCCAAGCGCGTAAGCTCAGAGGAGCTGGCGAGCGACCTTGACTGGGTTGAGGATGGCACGGCCCCGACAGCCGCGAACTTCGACAATATACTGATCCGGACCGATGGTACGTTTCTGGTCAGGTTTGACAAGTATCAGGTTGCCGCGGGCGTAGAAGGGGTCGTTGAGGTTGCGCTCCCCCTTGCAGACATCGCGGATCTGCTCAGGCCAGAGGTGCGGGAACTGCTAGGCGTCGAGAGAGAGGCGGAGGAGTCGGGAACTGGGGTAATCGAGACAGATGCTACGTACGCAGTGGCTGAAGCGGCATTTGCATTCGATGGCGCAAGGAGCCTGGCAAATTCCGCTGGGGTGTCGACGGCGCTTCCGACCGGTCTTTCGCTAACAAGACCCGTCGGCGGCTTGCTCCAATGGTTTGGAGCCGCTCGGCAGGAGTCTTCGCTTTCGGACGAAAGCGTCAACTGTCAGGAAGTTGCGTGCGTGGCCCTCACTTTCGATGATGGGCCGTCTTTCTATACGGATGGACTGCTGGACATTCTCAAGGAACATGACGTGCGGGCGACTTTTTTCGTTTTGGGGACGCAGGTCCGCATCCAATCTGAAACTGTTGCGCGTATGTTTCGCGAGGGCCATCAGATAGGGAATCACACATGGGACCATCCGAATCTCACCAACATGCCTGATGACCAGATTCAGGAACAGCTACGGCTGACCGACGACCTGATCGTTCAACTTATCGGTGAACCTACACCTTTTTTGCGGCCTCCATACGGGGCTTACAACGACCGCGTTCTGGCCGCTTCCGGGTTGCCGATCATCTTCTGGAGCGTTGATCCTTTGGACTGGCGGGACCGCGACGCCGCGATAGTGGCTGCCAGAATCATGGAGGCGCCAGTTGGGGCGATTATTCTGGCGCACGACATTCATAAGTCCACGGTCGATGCCGTTCCCGCGATTATAAATGCCCTCAGAGGCCGCGGGATACAGTTCGTGACCGTGACCAATCTATTCGAGCCGCAGGAGTTGCACGCGCAGAACGTCTATATTAGGCAGCCTGAACTCCCTTCCGAACAGTGAGAGTCGGCGTGCGACTGCGTCCTGTAGGATTCCGAGCCAGGTAGAATAGACTCAATAGCAGCCCACACGCACGGGGCGGGGGAACATGAACGGCAAACCGAATGTCATCGTCTGCATCTGTGATCAGCTGAGGGCGTTTGAGGTCGGTTGCTACGGAAATCCGGTCATTCAGACGCCCCATATCGACCGGCCGGCCGCTGCCGGCGTGCGTTTCCAACATGCAGTGTCGACAAATCCGGTCTGCATGCCGGCGCGTACCTCGTTGGTTTCCGGCCAGTATTCCCGTACTTGCATGGGAGCGTTGGGCAATATCTCCGAACCCGATGAGAACGGCAGGCCCATCGTTGCATCCTGGCCTCCTCAGGGGCGGGTCCACTTGCCGGGTCCAACCGTAGCCGAACAGTTTCAGGCCGCCGGCTACGAGACTGCGTTGATTGGCAAGTGGCACATTCATTCGGCCCCCGAACTGGTGGGCTTCGATTACACGTTGCACCCCCGAGTCAATCACCGCCACACAGGGCAAGAGTTCGTCGAGAACGGCGGTCCTCCGTAGCTGGCAGATGGTTTCAGCGTGGACTACGAGAGCGAATGCGTGCTAGATTTTCTCGCGGCTGATCGTGACAACCCGTTCTTTCTCTACTACAGTATCTCCCCGCCGCACATGCCGCTGGCGGACGCGCCGGAAGAATACTTGACCATGTACCAACCGGCTGACGTGCCGCTCAGGCCAAACGTGTTTAAGGACGGCGGGATGGCGCACGACGAGCAATGGTTCAAGGTCTACCTGTGGGACTTTCTCTACTATTCCCAGATGTTACCCCATACGACGGAACTTCCCGAAGGCTTTGACCTGCGTACTTTGATCGCGCTGTATTACGGGCTGACGACCTGGGTCGACGACATGGTCGGGCGCATGATGGAAGGGCTGCGCTCAAAAGGGCTGCTCGAAAACACAATCGTCGTCTTTACTTCGGACCATGGCGACAACCTGGGCAGCCATCACAGGTTCAACAAGGGACTGTTAATCGAAGAGTCGATTCGCATTCCCATGATCTTCCACGCGCCCTGGCTCTGGGAGACGGCTGTCAACAGCTCCCAGGTGGGGCAGTTGGTCGACATTATGCCAACCCTACTTCGAACCAGCGGATGCGAAGTCCCTTCCCAGGCGCAGGGAAGGGACCTAACGCCTGTTCTGGCCGGGGAGCGTGATCAGCTGGTAGAGAACTGGGGGTTCATTGAGACAAGCGGGGGCGAAATAGGGATCAGGACGCCCGACCACCTGTTTGGGCGGCGAATCTTCGGCAAAGAAGGGATTGACGAGGGGGAGGCCAGTTCATTCTACGACCTGCGCAACGACCCCTACGAGATGAACAATCTCGCCGGGACTGGCCAGCAGGCGAAGAGGGAGGCCGAACTGGATGACCTTCTCACGGGATGGGATGAGAGCACGCCCTGGATGGAGAAGACCAGGTCTAACTGAGACGAAATACCTGGTTTTCGGATTCGTACCGGACGGGTCTGGCGTAATGGTAGACTTTGGTTTCTTCGCCGACCGACACTGGGGCGCGCACGATGAACTCTGCCCAGTGCGGGCTGTTGAAGGCAACAAAGGCCAGATCCAGGCCGGAAATCAGGTCCTCGCGCTCGCGAGTGAAGTCCGGTAGCAGCACCGGTCCCGTATCGGTCTGGTAGATTAAATCGCGCTCGCTGGCGTTCATCGTTTTCACCGGATATTCAAGCACGGCAGTGTAACGATCTGTGTCGATAGCCGTTTTTGCCACGAGTGGAGGCCGAACGGGATCTAGGGTTGCTTCGACGATTCGGGCCGCTGATTCCAACCGTTCGGCATCAGCGCGGGCGACGTCGATGCGCACGCTGTCAAAGGCGTCTGCCGTACGGCCCACCTGTCTCTCCGGCTGCATGCCGCGAGAAGGAGGATAGAAAGGGACTCCCTTGTTAGCGATGTCGTATGTCTTGATGATCAGGAACTCCTGGTCAGAAAGTATCGGAACGAAGTCGGCGTTTGGCTCGATCCAGATTTCGCGGTCCACGCCAACGCGTTCTGTCTTGCAGCTTGCTCCCATTACAAAGGTCTGAGTCTTGCCGGTCGTCTTGTCCCTGACGGTGCAGACACATTCCAGTTGGATGCGGGCGTTGTTCAGCGACGAAGGCGGCTCGTGGGAAGCGGTTTCGGCAGGTCGTTTCAGATAGTCGATGCGAAAAATAAGGAAGGAACGGGAAAAGTCGACTGACTGCATGGATGCCTCCGGCATTTGCCAGTTCCCAAACTGCTCGGAACTGTAGTAAGGGCTATGTCTTGGCTCGCAACTGGGATGACCTTAGATGAGAACTGAAGACGTGTCAACCGACAGGATACCCCCCACTGATTTCGCTACTCGCTTGCAGCCGCTCCATGCCAGCGCCTTACAAGCGTGTCGCAAGTCCAATGACCTGCTTGTGCAGCTCTGGCAGTGTGGACGGCTTACTGAGTGACTCGCTCAACACAATGGTGTATCGCCTACCGCATTCATATTTGGTTCGCAATTTTGGGGAGGAAGAACAATGACCCTGAGAGCCGGCATTGTCGGGTGCGGAGGAATCAGTCGCGCCCACGCCACAGCATACGCAACCCTCGCTGGTGTAACGCTCAGCGCACTGTGCGACGTGAATTCGGCGGCGCTCAATGCGCGGGCCGAGGAATATGGCGTCTTGGCTCGCTATGCTGATTTTGAAGAGATGTTTGAGAAGGAAGAGCTGGATGTTGTCAGCGTCTGCACGCATGCGCCGCTTCACGGTCCGGTCGCACTGGCGGCCGCCCGCCACGGAATCAACGTCCTGTGTGAGAAGCCGCTGTCGGTGGATCTGGAGAGCGCAGACAAGATGGTCGGGGCCTGCAGTGCAGCGGGCGTGCGTCTGGCCGTGAGCCAACAGTATCGCTTCACACCGCTGTTTCGGGAAGCAAAGGCGTGGATCGATGCCGGTCGACTCGGAGAGCTTCGCACGGTTCGCGAGCTGGGCAAGGGGCGTCCTGCCGGCTTCGAGCTGATGGAGATGGGCGTACACTATTTCGATGAGATGGACCTGTTTCTGGGAGGCATCGACTGGATTCATGCCCAGATTACCTTCGAGGGCCGCGACGCCGGTGTAGAGGAAATCATGACGAGCGCGGAGCTGTGCCCGACTGACCGCAGAGACAATGGCATGGTGGCCGGAGACACGATGGTCATCCATGTGAAAGGGCATAACGGGGGGAATGGAGTCTTGGAGCTGTATCGACGGGAACAGGTACATGGCTGGATGATGGGCCCCCACATTTTAGGCTCCGAAGGGCAGTTGATGATCAGACCTAATACGGAGACGTTTGTAGACGAACTGTGGCACTGTCCCTTTGATGTTTCGTTCCCTTCCCATACCCCGCGCTGGGAGAAGGTACCGGTTGACGCGGAACGTTTCAGAATCGGAGAGGGGCTCTGGGAACGGCGCCAATCGATCTGGAGCGTGCGCGATATGGTGGATTCGATCCGGGAGGACAGGCAGCCGGAATTGGGCGGCAAGGCTGCGTTGACTTCGCTTGAATGTGTTTTCGCGGTGTACGAGTCCCACTTTACGGGGGCAAGGGCGTCCCTTCCTCTGGAAGAGAGGCGCCATCCCCTGGTCCGGCGGCTTGGTCAAGATTCGGGAAACGATGGGTCGTGAGCAAAGACATGCTTGATCCCCAAGCTGCGGGGCAGGATGCCGATTGATTCCCCGTTTTTTCTACGGCTGGTGGATCGTCGCCGCTGCGGTTCTTTTCCAGTTCACCTTTCTCAGCGTTAGCCAGTCAACCGTAAGCGTTTTCTTACGTCCGGTCGTGCTGGAACTGGGCTGGCAAGTGTGGCAGTTTACGCTGGGATCGTCGCTGGGTGTTTTGGCAGGCGCTCTTTCCGGCGTCGTTGTGGGCCGCCTGGTCGACCGGCGAGGTCCAAGGCTGCCGGCGCTGGTGGGGGCAGTGGTATCTGCCCTCTGCCTCTATGGCCTGGGCAGGCAGTCCAATCTGTGGTTGTTCTGGGCCTTGCATCTCTGCGCTGGTTTTGTCGGCTGGACGCTATTTGGTCCTCTGGTCGTAAACACAACTGTAAACAAATGGTTTGTGCGTCGTCGGGGCTGGGCGCTCGCGATTGGCTCCACCGGCATCTCATTTGGGGGGTTAATCGCCCCATACGCGATGACGCTCATAGTCGACTCAGTTGGCTGGCGCAACGGTTACCTTTTACAAGCCCTGTTCGTGCTGGCCATTGTCGGACCTGTTGCGCTGCTTTTGCGGCGCGCCCCGGAGGATGTTGGTCTTCGGCCTGATGGCGATCCCCTCCCGTTCGAGGATGATGAGGCGATTCCCGACCTGGAGGGATCGCGCTCCTATACAGCCCAGCAAGCTCTACGCACATCCGGCTTCTGGCTTCTCCTTCTCGGCTACAGTATGAATCAGGCCGCGCTCTCATCGGTGCTGGCCCATGCCGTCCCCTTTGCCACCGATGCCTCGTTTTCTCGCCGAACGGCTTCACTTGCGCTGGCGGTCAATGGCTTGGGAAACCTGCTTTCCAAGGTATTCTGGGGGTACTGCCTGCAAAGGTTTCCTCCGCGGAGGCTGGCTGTATCTGCGTTTGCGTTTGGGGGGACGGGAGTCGGACTGATGCTTTTGGCCGCCTCCACGGCCGAACCCGTTTTCCTCTTTGGCGGATTCTTCTTGTATGGCTTCGGATTCGGGGGCACGATACCTGTGAGCGAGTATCTCTGGGTCAGTTATTTTGGCCGCGCCTACATAGGAGCTGTCCGGGGGCTGGCTCAACCACTGACCGTTATCGGACCGACGGTTGCCCCCGTGCTTGTGGGAATGGCCTACGACTTCCAGGGCAACTACAGGCTGGCATTCCTTGGCATAATTGGCGTCTATCTGCTTGCTGGTCTGTTGGTGACGGTTTCGCGCGCCCCCAGCCATCGGACCGCCGGCTAGTTTATGGCGCCGCGCTGCGCTCTTCGGATCTATCTCAATGCCCGTATTTCGGCTATGATAGGCAAACGTTCAATGGAGGCGCGGCGGGTCTGCTAACGGCCACGCTTATTGAATTCATTTTGGGGAGGCGTACGCGACGATGGCCGAGGAACAGAACGGGCTGCTACTGCGCATTGCGGACGTAGACAACGTATACGTGTTGCTGCGACCCATAACGGCGGGGACCGTACTGCAATTCGGCGGGCGAGAAACTGCATACGAGAACGCGCTCGAATTGGGACACAAGATCGCGGCACGGGACATTGCAGCCGGGGAGAAGATTATCAAGTACGGCGCGCCGATCGGCTCGGCGACACGCGATATACGCGCTGGTGAACACGTTCACGTCCACAACATCAAGAGCGATTACATTCCTACGTATACTTTGGATTCGGTGACCGAATAGATCGGTCGAGGAGTGATCCGATGTCTGCCAAAGCCGGGTTTTCAGGATTCCTGCGGCAGGACGGCCGCAAGGGCATCCGCAATACGATCCTGGTCGTCTACCTGGTGGAGTGCGCCCACCACGTGGCGCGAGAAATCGTCTATCCCTACCGCAAGCAGGGCGTTCATCTGATCGGGTTCGGCGGCTGCTATCCCAACCAATATGCCTATGACATGATGGCGCGTCTCTGCACGCATCCGAATACAGGTGGAGCGCTTCTCGTATCGCTCGGCTGCGAGAGTTTCGATCGCCGTGGCCTGGCTGAGCGCATAGCCGAGAGCGGGCGGCCTGTCGAGACGTTGGTGATCCAGGAGAGAGGGGGCACGCTGTCGACGGTCGAGCAGGGCCAGGCCTGGTTGGGAGAGACGCTGGCAGGACTGGAAGAGTCGACGCCGCGTGTGAACATGGCTGTGGAAGACCTGGTCGTGGGTGCGATATGCGGCGGTTCCGATGCGACGAGCGGCATAACGGCAAACCCGGCGATCGGGCGGTGTTTTGACTTGCTGGTGGAGAACGACGCGAAGGCCATTTTCGAGGAAGGCGGCGAACTGATCGGTTGCGAAGGGGTCATGGCCGAGCGTGCCGTCACGCAAGAACTTGGCGAAGAGATTCTTGCAACGATGGAGAAGACCGCCCGCTACTATACGACGATGGGGCACGGCAGTTTTGCAGTCGGGAATGCCGACGGCGGTCTTTCAACCGTCGAGGAAAAGTCGATGGGCGCGTACGCCAAGAGCGGCTCCTCGCCAATCTCCGGACTAATCAAACCCGGAGACGTACCCCCGTCGGGCGGCCTTTACCTGCTGGATATCGTACCAGACGGCGGCGCGCGGTTTGGCTTCCCCAACATCAACGACAATGCTGAGATCGCCGAACTGATCGCCTGCGGCGCGCACATGACCCTGTTTTCAACGGGGAGAGGGTCAGTTGTTGGGTCCGCGATTTCGCCGGTCATTAAGGTCTGCGCCAACCCGGACACGTTTCGGCGAATGGCTGGAGACATGGATGTGGACGCGGGACGCATTCTGGAGGGCAGGGCGACTCTTGACGAGGTCGGAGAGGAGATTTTTTCGCAGGTGCTGGCAGTAGCCGGAGGCGCGCCGACAAAGTCTGAGAGTCTGGGCCACCAGGAGTTCGTGCTAACGTACAAGACGTTCGAACCAATCGGACCGGCTTGCCTGCCTGTCTGATCCCCACGGCAAACGTGAGCTGGCCTCAACCCGCATTTTGGGGTCCTTTTCGAAACAGGGGCTGGGCCAGGTTTTCAGGTCAGATTGAGAAGTTGGCACGGCCAGCAACAGGATCCAGTGGAGAGAAAGAAAGAGAAAAGCAGCGATGCCAGAGCTTCGAAAACTGAAGGATGCGAGATGACCGCGGATTCAAATGCCAGGGAGCGCCAGTTAGATTCTGTCTCCCTAACTGGAGGCACGTCAATGGCCCGGCCTGCCCGAGAGCGGAGGCTCGCAGACTATCTGGGGTTGGCCGCGCGAGGGTTTGCAATGGGCTGCGCCGACATTGTTCCCGGGGTTTCCGGCGGGACGATGGCATTCATTCTTGGAATCTATGAAGAACTGGTGATGAGCATACGGGCGGGCGCGCGCAGGCCACTTTGGGGGGCGCTGCTGCGATTGAAACTGCTGGACGCGCTGGAGGCAGTCAATGCCCGTTTTCTGGCTTCAGTCCTGGCCGGCATAGCCGTAGCAGTGGTGACGCTGGCCTCCTGGCTCGAGTGGGTACTGGAAAACCACCCGGTGTTGATCTGGAGCTTCTTCTTTGGACTGGTGACGGCCTCCATCTTTGCTATACGCGGGAAAATTGAGAAGTGGAGCGGCTTGCTGATAGGAGGGTCGGCCGCAGGGGCGGTTGGGGCGTACTTCATTGTCGGGGCAGTCCCTGTGCAGACCCCGGACTCGGCCTGGTATCTGTTTCTGAGCGGAATGCTGGCGATCTGCGCCATGATTCTGCCGGGTATATCGGGCTCGTTCATTTTGGTGCTCCTGGGAAAGTACCAGTTTGTTCTTGCCGCAGTGAACCAGCGCGATCTGGTCAGCCTGGGGATTGTCGGTGGGGGCGCGGTCGTAGGAATCGTTTCTTTTGCGCAGATCCTGGCCTGGTTGTTCAAGCGGCATCATGATCTGACGATTGCAGTTCTGATCGGTCTGATGGCGGGAAGTCTGCGGAAGATCTGGCCGTGGAAGGAAACGGTGGCCTTCATCATTGACCGGCACGGCGAGGTACTGCCTACGGTTGAACGAAACTATCTGCCCTCTACATGGGGTGGGGAGGTTTTTCTGGCGCTGGGGCTTGCGCTCACAGGATTTCTCATCGTGTTGGCCTTGAATCGCCTGAGCGATACCAGGTAGAGAGGCAGGGATGGAAGCCGCAAGGCTAAGGACATCCTAAGCTACGAATAGGTTCTGAATGGTTGTGACGCAAGGCTGACCGGCGTGGTGTGGCGCGGCTCCTTGACCCAGAAGACCATCAGAAGAAGAGCTGTGACGCCGCAACAGAAAGCCACGGCAAAGAGTACGCTGTAGCCCAACGAGCCGGCAAGCAATCCACCGAGAATAGGCGCCCCAATCATGACGGGAGCCAGGATGGTATTGGTTAGGCCGATATAGGTAGGACGGTCCTGCGGCGCGGAGAATTCCAGGGTGATGTTGAGCGAAGAAGTATGATCCGCGGCCAGGAACGATCCGACGAATACGAAGGTCAGAATGAGGCCGAGCGGCACGGTCCCCCAGATCTGGGACTGGGTCACTGTCGTGTCGACCAGTGCGCCAATGCCTTCGTTGGGCTGCGACTGGGGCAGTAAGCCCCCAAAGCCGCCGATGAAGATCGCGCTGAGCGGCGCAAGCGAGACAAAGAAGGCGGCGGCCGCCAACACGGTCTTGTGTCCGACGCGATCGGCCAAGACGCCCCACAGTGGATAGAGTAAAGCCTGGGTCCCGACCAGAACGGCGGTGAGAAGTCCAACGCCGCGACCGTCGAGTGCGAATGTTTCGGTACCGTAGACGGCGAAGAACCCTGCGCTCATCCCTCCCAAATTGACAAATGACTTGCTGACCAGGTAGCGCCGGTAGTTGACGTCGCGCTTAAGGACAGACGATACGCGGCCCAGATAGTGCAGGATGGGAAGCGCTTTTTTGGTTGCCTGGCTGGCAGGCTCCCTGGTCAGCGCGAGGCCGCACCAGGAGACCACCGTAAAGGTGAAGGCCAAAAAGAAGAGTAGCGCATAGTTCCCCGGAAAGGCGCGGCTGACGAGAATTCGGCCCACGAAAAAAGCGCCGATCACCCCCATCAGCTGGCCGATTCCATGGCCCAGGCCAAGCCAAATACCGCGACGCCGGACCGGGATCACCTTGGCGATCATATCCAGCCATGGCGGCGTGCCGAGGCCGGCGCCTGAGGCTGCCATGGCGAGGCCAACAAGAACAGTGACGAGGGTGACAGTGGGAGCAGCGAGGGCGAAGAAGAGGATGGAGAGGCCAACAAGAAAATAGGGCAGTCTTTCCAGGAAGAAGCCGATTCGCATAACAAAGGGCTTCTTATAGGGCATACTTTCGGCCAAATTGGCTGTCAGGAGTTGGGGCAAGTAAAGGCCGAGGGCCCACATCGCCGGAATCAGGCCGATCACCAGCTTGGAGTCGGTCAGCTGGCTCACCAGGACCGGGATCACAGTTTCGCGGGAAATGAAACTGAACGCCAGGGTGATGAAGGAGATATCCCAGAGGCTTACCGAGAAATTCCAGTTCGCTTGGTCGCTATGCCGCCCCATCTGCGCCGGCCCCGTCGGACATTGAGTAAGGCCGGAAACCCCTGACCATCAGCCCTTTCGGCTCGTCATCGCGGCGGGCATGCAGGACCCGCTTCTCCGCTGCAGCGCGATTGGCCGTGGTCGTTGCTCGGATGATGGCGTAATCGTCAGGGCGTCGGTAGCGATTGATGAATACCGGACGGGGCGAGTCGGAGTAGTTCTGCTTCGAACCGTGCACGGTCCTGACGTGAAAGAAGATTGAGTCTCCTGCCTGTCCGGTAACGGGGAGGGAGGCCTCCCAGGGCCATTCGTCTTCGTCGAGACCGAGGTGGGAGAAGGTATCGACATGGCGGAGCTGGCCCTCCTTGTGCGTGCCGGGAACGACATGCAGGGCGCCATTGGAGAGGTCTGTGTCTACAACATAGGACAGGACACCAACCGGCCCTTCAAATCGATGTTCGAAATAGGCTGAGTCCTGGTGCAGATGTTTGGGATGGCCGCCCACCGGTTCCTTGACTAGCGACTGGCCCTGTCCGAAGAGCTCGATGTTAGGGCCAAGAATTGCTTCCAGGATATCCAGGGCGGTCGGATCCAGGGCGGAACGGAGGAATGCGGCGCTCGTCAGATAGCTGATTCCTACGGTCATGATCTGCTTGTCACGGCTATATCCTTCGGGCGCGGGGATGAAGAGCGAGCCGTTGGGCGAGACCCATCCTTCAGGTTTTTTTTCGGCCTGGTCGAGGAGCGCAATCGACTGTTCGACGGTGGCGGCTATGTCTGCGGCCATGTCCTCTACATATGGTCTCATCAGACCGCGCACGACGAGGCATCCGTGCTGTTTGTAAATTGCCGCGGCCTCGGCAATGTCCAGGTCTTCTACCGACAAGGAAATCTCGCTGGCCTTTATCCCCGGGTCCGTGACGGATAACTGCATGGCTGCATTCCTTTAAAAGAGATTGTCCGGCGTCGTGGACGGGCACCAACGATGGGCGCTCAGGAAGTCCATGGCGATGTTGAAACTTTCGGCGGTTCCAATGCGTCGCAGCGCGTCAACGGAATTGGCTCGCACGTACCGGTTCTCGTCGCGAAGAGCGTCCTGCAATGCGGGGATGGCCGGGGCTGCCTTGGGCCCGAGCCGTTGCATGGAAAGGGCGGCGGTGAAGCGAACCTGCCCGTCGTCGTCTCTCATCGCCTTCTCCAGGGCCGGGAGGATCTGTTCAGCCGGACCTTGGAGCTGGCCCAGGGCCTCAACAGCGGTGCGCCGAACTACGACGGATGGGTCTGCCACGGCCGCAGCCACGGCGCCGGCGACGTCGGCGCCTTCGGCCTCGGAATGCCCGGATTCGCCCAGCGCAAAAGCTGCGTGCATGCGCGCCGCGTCCGTGTCGTGCTTCAGAGCATCGATCAAAGTTTCCCGCCCGGCGCTGCCGATCGCGCTCAACGCGTACCCGGCGTTGCGAGAGGCCGTTGCGTCTCCGCTGGTCAAGGCATCGGCCAAAAAAGGAACTGCCTTGGCAGGATAGGAGGCCAGGCGATAAGCGGACTCGACGCCTTCCGGTTCGTATCTGGAGGCCAGCTTCTCCGCCAGTTCGGCCGCCTCGGCTCTCTCCATCCCGTGTCCATTCTGTCGATCTGTCTGGGGGGAATCGCCGCTGTGTTGCGCGTTCGAATGGCCGCGGTGCCAGTTCCACTGGTGGGACCAAACAACGTTGTGATCGACCTGTGTATTCTCGACAGGGCTCCAATCGTCATTCTTGTTGTTCCAGGCCGGCCCTGAAGGGGACTCCATGCGCACAAATTGGAATTTCATCATGGCCCGGTTCTTTTGGGAAAGGTTTGCGCCGCCCCTGTGCCACAGATCATAGTGGATGAGGGCGAAGGTCCCTTCCGGTCCTTCGAGGAAAACAGGCTTTTCAGTGCTGTCGCCAGCCCGTTTCGTATAGTATTGCGTCCCTTCCAGCAGGCCTGAAGGGCCCATGCTATCGTCCACGGCCTGGGGGTAGTAGAAGATCATGGCCCACCAATTGTGGTGGTTGCGCACCTTCTGATGGCCCCAATAGCTGTCCTTATGCCAGCCCTGGACTTTTCGCCCGGGGTAGGTGAAGTGACAGTGTCGATGGGGGTGAATCGTGTAGCCATGCCCGAGGACGCTCGTCAACGCGCCGCGCACGACAGGGTTATGAACGATCTCTCCGACTTCGCTCAAACGGGGCAGAATGTTGTTGCCGGGGTTTCCCTCCTTCTCCATGACCTCATTCAGTTTGGCGTTGAGCCCTTCGTGAAACTCTTTGGGGAAGTCGGTTTTCAAGACCAAGTACCCGCGCGAAATAAACTGTTGCATCTGATCGTCAGTCAGAAGATGGCTTGAAACGCTCATTGTTCTTCCCTTTCTCGTGCGTTACAGGGCTGCGTTTGAGCAGTTTACATGGCGCAAGGAAGCGAAACAGGGCAAATCCGCGAGTGCGTATGCCCGGCTAAATTGCGGCGACAGCCGGCCGGCAGAGCTCTCCGTCCTGCAGGATGGGAATGGCCTGGCCCCAGAGATCAGTTCCTTCGCGGTTCATGATGGGTTCAGCGGAATACTGGGCGAGGTAACAGCGCCGGACCTTCGATGTGGTGTTGGGGCCGCTGCGGTGAAATGTACGGCTGCTGAAAACGACGATGCTGCCTGAGGGAACCAGGGCCGGGACACCGGGGTGATCTCCCTGGTATCCAATCTTGTCGTTGCTGCCGGCCTCAATTTCATGGTCGTAAAGATCGTCCGGTTTCATGCCGATGGCAGAGTATGGCAGCACCGATACAGTTCCATTCTCGATGGACATGTCGTCCAGAGCGCACCAACACGAAAGATACGGCCTGTGGTAGTGTCCGACGTATCCTGAGTCCTGGTGCCAGCCGAATTTTGTGCCCACCTCGGCGAATTTGACAACGTATTGCTCGTGGAACAGGAACGCATTGTCGCCCAGTGTGGCTCTGCAGACGTCCCCCATTAGCTCGCTGAAAAGAAAGTTGGTGATAGTGGGGCTTTCCATACCTCGCCGGCTGATAAAGTAGCGTTTCTTGTAGTGATTGATTCCCTGAACTGTTACCCCTTTGGCCTCCATCTCGGCATCGTAGCGGTCGATGTAGCGCTGACACTCCTCTCGCAGGCCTTCAACCTGGTCAGGAGGGATTGTGCTTTCGAGAATCATGTATCCTTCATTTCGGTATTGCTCTCGCTGCGTGTCGGTAATGTGCATCGTAGACCTCAGATTATAGTGTCAGAAAGTTCATTTTGGCGAAGCGCTTGGGGAAAGGCGGTTGAGCGCGATAGCGGCAATACAGATAGTGCGCCCTGTGTGCAGCTGCTGGAAGGACGAGAATCCTGACTCGTGCGTTGCGCTCCATATTCCAAGTCTTTCCCAGGGTAATTACAGTGTGCAAACGCTCGAATTCTTATACATCAGAGGCGTTGGAAAGTCAAGCATGGACCGAATTTGGGGCAGGGCAATCGCATCTGAATCGGGTCAACGGTAACGAGCTGGTTGGAAATCTGACTATCTGCTGAAGGTTCTCTCCCAATAAGATTCGTATGCCCCCAAATTGCCCCCAAGGGTGCAGTCCAAATCTGGGCTTGCTAGGAGAAGCGGGTTCCAGGATTCAGTGGATTACTCGCCTTCACCCGCCCCTCACCCCTCAGTTTCCCTTGCCCCCTCCTCCCGCGCCTGAGACTCCGCCCCACCACATACCGCGAACCCCTGCTGCCCGAATGGTTGCCCTTGTTCGCCTCATGCACCCCTCCCTCACTCCGCAAACCTCCCGTAGGGGCGTCCCTTGTGGGCGCCCAAGCCCCTCCGCACAGAAACCAGCCCCCAATCAGAGACGCCAACACGGCCCTCGCGCCCTCCCTCTGCCCTTCTCCGTGTCCCTCCGTGTATCTAAGATGTGCTGCCGTTCGCCGTTACCGTTTCCCCCATCTCCCTAATCCCTTTAATCTCCCCAAGTCCCCGTTCAGACAAAGTCCGTGTCCCAAATCTGGCCAGTACCCTCTGGCGATCCTCATTTGCGGTCCCTCAGATTTCCGTCTATACTTTCGAAACCGCTTTAGTAAGCTGACAACCAAACCGATAGCTGGCTCGTCTATTGTAGCTCCAGGGGCCTGTTGCCGATGCGTGGATTATCCAGAGTTATTCGCTACGTGAAGCCCTATACCTGGATGGCGGTATTGGGGATCGTAACGACGATCCTGCCGGTGGTGATGGAACTGGTAACGCCGCGTATGGTCCAGTTCATAATCGACCAGGGCATTCGCGTCGGAAACATGACCGTCGTCTGGCAGGGCTGCGGGGTGATGCTTCTAGCGGCAGTGTTCGGTGCGGCAACGACCGTCGGGCAGGGGATAGCCAGGGCGCAGATTTCGCAAGGTATCGCCTTCGACCTGCGCAATGATCTGTTCCAGCACATCCAGAGATTCTCATTCGCAAATCTGGACCGAATGCAGACCGGGCAATTGATGACTCGCGTTTCGAGCGATGTCGACGTGGCGCGCATGTTCCTCAGCGCGGGCCTTGCCCTTCTGCTTCGATCCTTGTTGATGGTTGTCGGCAGCCTGATCATGATGCTCTTCATCGACTGGCAGCTAAGCCTGGTGATGATCGTGATGCTCGCGATTTCAGGGTCGGTGATTTTCTGGTTCCTGCGAGTCGTAGGGCCCCTTTTTGCGATTGTTCAGCAGAAGCTGGGAAAACTGAATACCTTGGTACAGGAAAACCTGGCCGGGGTCCATGTTGTCAAGGCATTTGTGCGCGAGGGGTATGAGATCGACCGCTTTAGCGCGCAGAATGTGGAGTACATGGACGAGAACATCAAGGTCGGCAGACACCTGGCCCTGGTGATGCCAGTGTTGCTGGTCCTGACAAATCTTGGCGCGACAGTTGCGATTTGGCGGGGGGGAATGGATGTTATCGGCGGGCGGTTGACGATAGGCGAGCTCGTCGCATTCAGCAACTACATGTTGATTGGGATGTCGCCGTTGCTGCTTCTGAGCAACATTCTGTCGATGATTTCGCGGGCAGAGGCCTCGTCCAAACGGCTCGTCGAGGTGCTGGACACGGAACCAGCCATTCAGGCGCCGGCCCAGCCGCAGGGGATCGCGGAACCGACGGGTGAAATCAGCTTTGAAAATGTCTCCTTTCACTACTCCGGTTCGCAACCGGCGGGAAGTTTGGGCGGGATGGCAACAGGAAACGGCCAGGCCGGCGTGGTCGGCGCCTCTTCGAACGGCGCCGCCCGCGATGGTGCGGCCCTGCAATCGCCCCTGACCAACAGCGGCCACAATGGCGCCATTGGCGAAGAGGTACTTGACGGCATCAATCTGCATGCCATGCCCGGGCAGAAGGTAGCCCTATTAGGCGTAACCGGTTCGGGCAAAAGCACTCTTGTCAACCTCATTCCCCGTTTTTATGATGCAATTGGCGGCGAGATAAAGCTGGACGGCGTCAATGTAAAGGGATGGGAACCGACTCTGCTGCGGAAGCATATCGGAGTCGTTTTGCAGCAGACGACGCTGTTCGCAGGTACCGTGCGCGAGAACATTGCATACGGTCGTCCCGATGCCCCCATCGAAGAGGTTGTTGGGGCGGCAGAGGCCGCACAGGCCCACGACTTTATCATGCGGATGCCGGATGGCTACGACAGCATGGTCGAAGCGCGCGGGGCCAATCTCTCCGGCGGTCAGAAGCAGCGCATTGCCATTGCACGCGCGCTTCTGACAAAGCCGGCCGTCCTCATTCTTGACGATTCCACCAGCGCGGTCGACCTGGATACCGAGTCGCGGCTGCAGGAAGCGCTCAACGAGAAACTGGCGGACACGACGACCTTCCTTGTTGCGCAACGAATCAGCAGCGTTGTCGACGCGGACCTGATCCTGGTTCTCGACAACGGAAAGATCGCAGCGCGGGGCACACACGAGGAACTCCTGAAGAACAGCGAGATTTACCAGGAGATCTACTATTCACAGTTTGAAGAGGCATAGGACTGCAATCTGCCCGCGGCTATCCCGCGGCCATGTGCGAGCCGATAACCAATGTCAGTAATGCGACCCCCTCAACGTCAACCTATGCGTCTCGGCTTCGGCGGGGGCGGCATGCTCACAGGGGAAGCCGCGGCCAACACGCGGCAGACGCTTCTGCGAATGGCCAGCTATTTGCGGCCCTACCGCCTACAGCTTATGGTCGTCGCGCTCTTCGTGACCGTCAGCACGGTGCTTCGCCTGATAGGCCCGATGTTGCTTGGCCGCGCGATTGACAACTTCATCGCGCCCGGCGACGCGGTCGGGCTCCGAAACCTGGTCTTCATGATCATCGCCGTCTATGTAACTGCCAGCGCGACATCGGCCGTGCAGGGTCTGATCATGGTGGTATTGGGGCAACGGTTTGTATCTGATATTCGGGCCGGACTTTTCAACCACATTCAAGGGCTGTCGATGGTCTTCCACGACCGCAATCAGGTTGGGGACCTGATGAGCCGGATCACGAATGACTCGGAGGCGATCAACCGCACGCTCACGAACGGCTTGATCGAGTTCACGTCCAATATTCTGCTACTGGGCGGCACGTTTGTCGCCATGTTCCTGTTAAACTGGCAGTTGGGTCTGGCGATGCTGATTCTGATGCCGCTGATGCTGTTCATTACGGGCGAGGTGACAAGGCGCAGCCGCGCGGCATTCCGAACCGTGCAGAAGAATCTTGGGGCTTTGAACGCGGTGATGGAGGAGAACATTGCCGGGGCGCGGGTCGTGCAGGCATTCGCCCGCGAGAAGGAGGTCTACGCCACCTTTCACGACGTAAACACCAGGTACCGCCGAGCCGGGATGACGGCAGACATCATCACAGCTGCGCTTGGCCCGATGTTTACGACGATGATGACGATTACAATTGCCGTGGCAGCGCTTTTGGGAGGCTGGCTGGCGATTCAGGGTGTCCTGGAAGTCGGGGTGCTGGCCGCCTTTATCATCTACATCATGAATTTCTTTCGGCCGATGCGCGGCATCGCGATGCTATACAACCAGCTGCAGTCAGCGCTGGCCGGCGCGGAGCGGATTTTCCAGACTCTGGACGTGGCTCCGGTCGTTACCGACAAGCAGGACGCCCCCCCATTGGAGAAGATTGCAGGCGAAGTAGAATTCGAAAACGTGAGCTTCAGCTACGACGCGCCGCCGCCGCCGTCGCTGGAACCGGTTTGGAACGGGCGAGGGCCCGGGCCAAGGGCGGCCGAGAACGGCGAGCAAGAGACGGAGTCTGAACCGGAGACAGTCCTGGAGAACGTAAGCCTTCATGCAAAGCCCGGATCCACCATCGCATTGGTTGGCCCGACCGGCGCGGGCAAGACGACGATCGTCAGCCTGTTGAGCCGCTTTTACGATGTGAACGAGGGAAGCATTCGCATTGACGGCCACGACATTCGTGACGTTCAGCAGGCATCGTTGAGAAGACAGCTCGGCATCGTCCTTCAGGACACCTTCCTGTTCTCCGGCACTGTGGGCGAGAACATCCGCTACGGCAAGCTGGACGCAACCGACGAAGAGGTAGTGGCCGCGGCGAGGCTTGCCAACGCAGACGGGTTCATCCGGTTGCTACCCGGCGGTTATGGTTCGCAAGTATCGGAGCAGGGGAATAACTTCAGCGAAGGGCAGCGTCAGCTGATTGCAATCGCCCGGGCGATACTGGCAGATCCCCGCATTCTAATCCTGGACGAGGCGACCAGCAGTGTCGACACGCGCACGGAAGTTCACCTGCAACAGGCGCTGTTGCGCCTGCTGGAGGGCCGAACCGCTTTTGTCATCGCCCACCGGCTCAGTACCATCCGCAATGCCGATGAGGTGCTCGTCGTGAATGACCATCGCATTATTGAACGGGGGTCACATGATGAGCTCTTGGCGATGAAGGGCTTCTACCATGACCTGTATATGAGCCAGTATATGCGGGTGACGGGGGCCGGGCCGGCGCCAGAAGAAGCACTTGTGCCCTGAATGAAAGTTCAGATGATGCGAGAACCGCTCTCGCCGTCAAAGATGTGAAATCCCTCTTCGTCAAATCGGGCAACGATCCGCTCCCCCTGGGTAATTCGTTCGCGGACACTCGCCTGTCCCATCAAGGGCAGATCCCCCACACGAAACTGTACAAACTGAATCTGCCTTCCAAAGTCAGGCTCCACAGACTCCACCGTGCCGCGCCAGAGGTTGGCTCCGGCATCCTCGCGTGCCCCTCCGTTCGCTGGATCCTTCCCCTCATCAACGACAATCTTCACTGATTCCGACGGGATCCCGACCGTTACCTTCTGTCCGGCCGAGAGCGCCTGGAGCTGGGATGGATGCGGTTTGAGGCGCAGACCTTGGGCGGCGTCGATTCCTCCATCAGTTACCGCGGCGTCAGTCACCAGGCTCATGGGGGGTATCCCGAGGAAGCCGGCGACAAAAGTATTGGCGGGCTGGCTGCTGACTTCGTGGAAAGGCCCAACCTGCTCGATCCGGCCAGCTCTCATCACGGCAACCAGGTCTCCGAGGGCCATTGCCTCAGTCTGATCGTGGGTTACGTAGAGGGAGGTGATGGCGAATCGGTTCAGGAGCCTTTTGATTTCGACTCGAGTTTGGGAGCGCAGTTTCGCGTCCAGATTAGAGAGCGGCTCGTCAAAGAGGAAGA
This sequence comes from Caldilineaceae bacterium, assembly GCA_022824685.1. Classification (GTDB taxonomy): domain Bacteria; phylum Chloroflexota; class Anaerolineae; order Caldilineales; family Caldilineaceae; genus Bin5. The sequence goes on along the minus strand of JAJDZJ010000194.1, from coordinate 942 downwards.
CGCGCGGCCTGCGCACGATGGCGCGGGCGATCGCGACCCGCTGCTGCTGCCCCCCGGATAGCGTGCCCGGCTTTCGTTGGAGCAGGGAACGGAAGCCGATCCCCATGATTTCCGATGTGATGCGTATCCTCTCCTCGGTCTCTTCATCGGGGGCCTTGCGCATTCGAAAGAAGAAGGAGAGGTTTCCGTGCCCTTCAAAGTGGGGGTAGAGCGCGTAGTTCTGGAAGACCATGCCGATGTAGCGGTCTCTTGGGGGTACATCCTGCACATTCTGGTCGTCGTAGAATAGCGAGCCGTCGTAGTCGGGCTCCAGGCCGGAGACAACCCGCAGGAGCGTACTTTTGCCGCAGCCCGACGGTCCCAAAACAGCCATGGTCCTCCCATCGGGCACGGTCAAGTCGACATCGTCTAGCGCCATGATCCGACCGGATTGGTCATCTTCGCCTTCGTATTCACGCGGGACAGGTGTCGAAGAACGCATCCAGGGAATAAGGCTTTCGCGTGCGTTCCTGCTGTGCGTTCCGAAATCTTTGGAAACGTTGCTCAGGCGAATTGTAGCCAAGGGGTGTGTCCTTTCTGAGCCGCGTATGCCCATGCTGAGAGGAACTCTGTACGACACGGCCTTCCACTGAGGAGGCAGGGACTGCCATTGCGCCAGAGGCGGCCGAACCTTCAACACGAAACTTAGCGACATTGTACCGGGGAAACGCGTTATGGTCGAATGGCGGGGCGATGGGCTTGGGCGCGGCTGGGGCGTGTTTCGGTCTCCATCATCGGGGATTTTATATTGCAGTACTATATAGTCAGGGCGATTGCATCTAAATTGGGTCAGAACATCGAAATGCAGCCGAATACTCTTCCAGGTCGGGGTAAGACACAGGGAAATGTACGAAAGATGGCACGTAGACGGAGAATTTAACTTATCTCGCCGACTGAGGGCCT
>JAJDZJ010000178.1 GCA_022824685.1 Caldilineaceae bacterium | reverse complement strand
GGCCCTCAGTCGGCGAGATAAGTTAAATTCTCCGTCTACGTGCCATCTTTCGTACATTTCCCTGTGTCTTACCCCGACCTGGAAGAGTATTCGGCTGCATTTCGATGTTCTGACCCAATTTAGATGCAATCGCCCTGTCCTTGAATCTTCGCCTGATTGCCGTGGCGCCTTGGCGAGGGCGGCGCGAACCTTCCAGGCAGGTTGCGCTAGCGTAAGCCTGACTACAGCCCCAGGGCCTGCTGCAACGGCATACTGTTCACATGTGCTGCAGGCGTCTTGTCTACAGACGATAGACGGAGGCAAAGAGGGTGTATGGGCGGTCAGCGTCGCGACGGTCTTGGGAGCCATGGTGGACTGAGCGGTGGTCGCCGGCACTTTCAATTACAAGGGGGGGGGCTCCCATGATGAGGAATCGATGGATTCAGCTTGCCGGGCTGCTCGTGGTCGCGGCGGTCATTTTATTGGCCTGTGTTCCGATTGGATCGGATGAGGCGTCGGAGCCGCCTGCGGCGGCGGAAGGCGGCGGCGATGCGGTGACTGCTGACGCGGAGGCTGGAGAGGAGGGCGGCAGCGGCGCCAGCGCTGAGGCGGCTGCCAGCGGCAATGCCGGTGTGCCGCAGTTAAGCGGCGAGCTGATCAATGACGGCGTTCTGCCTCCGTTCCGGACGCGGGGCTTTTCCACGGACTTTTCGCGACGGACAGTGGAATGGGATTCGATCCTGTCCGGCGGCCCGCCCAAGGACGGTATTCCGGCGGTTGACAGTCCTGAGTATGAGTCGATTGCGGCCGGGAATGAGTGGCTGGATGATCGGGAACCGGTGATACTGTTCAGCCACGGGGACGCGGCCCGCGCCTACCCATTGAGCATCCTTATTTGGCACGAGATCGTCAATGACGAAGTTGACGGCCAGGCCGTCTCGGTCACATTCTGCCCGCTCTGCAACGCCAGCATCGCCTTCGACCGCAATTTTGATGGTCAGGTTCTCGATTTTGGCACAACCGGGCGGCTGCGCAACAGTGACCTGATCATGTATGATCGCCAGACGGAGACCTGGTGGCAACAGTTCACGGGGGAAGGAATCGTGGGCAAGTATGCCGGCGAGCAGTTGAACTTTCTTACGAGTCAGGTGCTTTCCTGGGGAGACTTCAAAGCCGCCCATCCGGATGGGGACGTGCTTGCGCGGCCAAACATGCCCCGTAACTATGGCTACAACCCCTATGTGGGTTATGACAGCACATCGCGGCCCTTCCTCTTTTCGGGCACGCCTGATCCCCGTTTGGAACCGGCCGAACGGGTTCTGGGGTTGACGACGGATGCCGACGCCATGGCCTATCCGTTCGCGCTGTTGGAGGAGGCCGGCGTCGTTCATGACACCTTCGCTGGGGTTGAGCTTGCCATTTTCCACAAGCCCGGGTTGGCGAGCGCCCTGGACACTTCGGTCATCAGCGGCGGTCGGGACATTGGCGCTGTCGCAGTCTATGAACGCCAGTTGGGGGATCAGCTCCTGACCTTTTCCCCGAACGGAGACGGGACATTCAGCGACGCTGAAACGGGCAGCACCTGGGACATTCTGGGCGAGGCCACGGACGGCCCCCTGGCCGGAGAGCAGTTGACCGCGATCCTCCACTTCGATCACTTCTGGTTTGCGTGGGCAGCCTTCTTCCCGGAAACGGAACTATACAGTCCGAGCTAAGGCAGTGTCCGGTGGCCGGTGGTCGGTGGTCAGATGATTCACTGGCCGCCGGCCACCGGAGTTTGGGGCTGCCAGCAGCTTCCTGTGAGGGACAGTTCCGCGAGATTGAGGGGGGTGACCCCGGTTGCATCGAGTTGGACCCGGTAACGGCGCCAGGGGATGTAGAAGTAGGTGTAACCCCGAAGGCAGACCTGGGCCTGCGGTCTGTCGATGCTGCCGGAGACATCGGGAACATCTGGGGGAAGGTACCGAATATCTTCCAGGGCCAGGCGGTGGACCCACAGACCAGATACGCCGTAGGTGGATTCGGCGGCGCGACGGGCATTGACAGAAAGGCGCAGTTCATCGCCGGTTACATGCGCGGCGGGCGGGCTGAAGTAGCGGGGCAGCAAACCCCAGGTCAGGAGGACGAAGAAGGCGGCAAAGAGCATCCGAAAACGAAAGCCCCTCTCTTTCAGTTGGACTGCTTCGCCGAGGATACGCCAGATAACAACTCCCCCGAAGAACAGGAGCCACAAAAGCATCAGGTTCAACAGAAAGTCGCCGATATAGATTTGAATGTCGCCGCTGGGGGAAAGCGTGGCAAAGGGGAGAGGGAAACCAAGGCGCCCAGGGCAGAAGTCGATGCATCCGGCGCTGTGAGGCGGCACGACGAACAGATAGAAGGCCGCCACATTCAACACCATGCTGAAGAGAAGAGTGCCGGCGAAGACTGCGTACCAACGGCCTGTCTGCTGGGACCACCAGGTCACCAGCAAGGCGCCCAGGATCACTGCGGCGATGCCAAAGATCAGATGTGTGACGCTGGCGAAGTGTATCCAGCTATCCGGCCAAATTGCGGCTGCGACCGGCCACTGACCCGGCATCAGCGGCGAATCCGAACTGGGCCGGTATAGCGCTGCCAGCAGAGGAAGATGCGGTCGTAAAATCCTGGCAGTTGTCCTCGCATTTCTGGCCGACCCTCACCACTCCACTCTTCCAGCCGTGGAACCCGGCTGCCCGATCTCACGCTGATCAATACCGAGCCGTCTGCGCAGGCGCCATAGTCGCCGACCACATCGCCCAGCGGATAGAGATACGAACTGCGGGCGGCGGAACCGGTTTGCCGCAGGTCCACTTCGGTGACACCGAAGATTTCCAGCGAGAACACGCCCTGGGGCGAGAAGCGGCTGCGGGCCAGGAGAATCCGGTCGTCGTCCCGCCATGCCAACTGCGGCGCGAAGAATTCGAACCTGGTTTGCGTTTGCGCGCTCAGGCGACCGGGCGGGCCCGACCCGTTGGCGGCCATCTCCCTCACCCACAGTTGATTGGCGGGGCGCACAAAGCCGACGGTCAGGCTCGGATGCTGAGGGTCATAGGCGAGATGGGCGAGGCGGCTGTTTTCGGGGCTGAGCTGAAACGGCCCGCGATAGATGCCCTCAGGCGCAAGGCGATTCACATCGATCTTACCGTCAGCGTCCAGATCGACCCGGTACAGACCTGTATATTGCCGCCCTGCATCCAGGTTGGCGGTATCGATCACAAACGAACGCGTATCGCCTGCGCCGGCCAGAACTGCGATCAATGTTGGTTCGATTGCGTTGCCGGCCCTCCCTCCCAAAAGTGAGGTAGAATCCTGCACCCGCAGGACAATCCTGCTCTCCTGGCTGTCGTAGTGCCACAGCCGCCACTGGACCAAACCGACCTGCGGAATCTCTATCCACCAAATGTCGCCGCGCTTGTCGGATGCAATGCCCCGCACCCCGTGGAATGGATACGCCTGGAACGACAGTCCGATACCGTCCCCGCGGACATACAGGAATCCGTTCCGGTCGGCGGGGGCGTTGGCATCGGGGATGACGAAACCTTCGGCGCCGCTGAAGATGGGCAGCACGCTCTGGCCGGTTTCGCTGAGCACGGTGACGACACCATCCTGGTGCAGGAGGAATATGCCGGGAGCGCCGCGCTTGCCCAGCAGCGCGACAGCCTTCCCGCTCTTTTGGGCCGCGCCGAACGTGGGCACATCCATGCGTCTGACGCGCTCAAACTCAGGCGGAGCCGCAACACGAATGCGAGAGGCCGTCACGCGCCCGCTATCATCTCTCTGACCTTTCACATAGACTCTGGCGCCCTGCCAGAGGAATTCGGCGCCGGCGCCGAGCCATTCGCCCTGGGATGCCCCGAAAATGCCGCTCCACATCATGACCTGAATCGTCACCGGATCGAAATCCAATAGCAGATTTTCGCCGCTGTCGGCGCGAACGGAGACCGGTTCCGTAAGATCGGCGGAAACCGTGTCGCTGAGTATGGACGCCGCAAACTCATCGCCTTCGGGAGGGGGGGCCTGCGCCGGCTGGAGGGCCACGGCGGACGATTCAGCGGGGATGTGGTCTGCGGCTTGCGCCGAGGCGTCCCGTGTTGGCGTCGGCGTGGGAATAGGTGTCGGCGTGGCCGTGGCCGTCGGCGTGAAGGTGGGCGTCGGCGTAGCAGTCGGTGTTTCCGTCGGGGGTGACGTCGGCGTTGGCGTCGGCAGGGGCGTCAGTGTCGGTGTTGGCGTAGGCGATGGCGTTGCCGTGGGCGTCGGCGTTGCAGTGGGAGGCGGTGTCGCCGTGGGAGGCGGTGTCGCCGTGGGAGGCGGCGTGGCCGTGGTTGTTGACGTGAGCTGTACCGCCGGGGTCAATGCAGTCGAGGCCGGCGTCGAGCCGGTTGCGCCAATCGGCGTGGATGTCGCCTGGACCCCGATGCCGGGCGGGCGCGAGCCGAACGGACGAATGCGAATGCCGTCGTCGGTATAGCGCAGCAGCGTCGTCAGATCGCCGTCGGTCTCCATCAACTCCACCGCCATCCAGCCTTCCTGGCCGTTCAACTCCGTTCTCTGGTCGGTTACTTTCAGCAGGACCCAGGCGCCGCTGGCGACGATGCCGCCGATGGTGACCTCGACATCCTGGCCCAGCCGGACCAGCACGTCTTCATCTGTGGAGGGGCCGGCCCGAAGACGGGCAGGGAACAGAACGATACGCCCGGTGACATTGTCGGGCGCGCCGACTTCAATTTCCGACGGGAAGACACTTACCGGGACATAGGGTTCCGTGGCTGTCGGCGTAGGCGTTGGCGACGCCGGGTCGTTCGGGGTCGGAGTGGGCGGCGGGCTGCTCGTCGGGGTTGCGGTCGGCGCGGGGGAAGGCGTCGCCGTCGGGGCGACTGCGGCGTCAGCGGTCTGGCCCGCGAGCGCGGTCACTTCGGGGGTCGGGCTGGGGGAGGGCGTGCTGGTCGGCTGCTCTGATTGGAGGGCCGAGACATCGGTTGGCCTGCTGTCGGCGGTAGGCAGGGCGACTTGATTCACATCGCGCAGCAGAAGCGATATAAGCGCAAGCAGCGAGATTACGACCGCGAAAACAACACCGGCCGCCAATGGATTCCTCCATATCAGGCTACGCCCGGCAGCCAGGGATTTCGCAGAACGCAGGAATCTTTCGATCATCATTTTCGCTCAGAGACGGAGCGATCGTCCATCCTTCAATGTCCGCTGGAATCAGTTCTGCACAGTCACCGTGACGCGACAGGGCTCCGGGTAGTTGCCGGTGGTATCGACCACCACGATCTGGATAATGTAGGCGCCGTTCGCCATGGCCGCGCTGTTCAGATTGCCGAGAATACCCCCGACGACCTGCGTTTCAGCGCCGTCGAAGTAGCTGTAACTCGGATTCGCGCCGCTGGGTGCGTGCTCCAGTTTGTAGAAGGCGAACTGGTCGTGCTTTGCCGTACCCACGATCGTCACATTTCCACTCACGATGGCTCCATTGCCGGGCGACACGATGACCGCGCGTCCGTCGGGGCACAGAGCCGGGGCAACGGGTACGGGCTCGGGCGTTGGCGTGGGCTGCTCCGCCTGCGCAGTGTCCGCTTGATCTGGTGGCGCCGGCGTAGAGATCTGGTCACGTGTGGGGCGCGGGGTTGCCGTCGGTTGTTCCGGTGTGAATGTGGGCGTCGGGATCAGGGCCGAAAAGGATGTATTGGAGGGATTCGAAGAGCCATCCTGGGATGAATGGGCTGAGGATGATTCCACCGCGATCATCGCTTCGCGCAGGGTCGTGCTGGCGAAATAGGTGAAGCCCATCACCACCAGCATCAGCAGGGCTGAAAGGAAGATGCGATACAGATCGTCGAGCGCTTTGTCCCGTTCCAGCGAGAAAACGGCCTGCCGCCGCTCTGCGCGCACCTGCCACGTGCGATACAGTTGAAAGAGCGCCAGCAGCCCACACGTTGCATAGATATAGGGCGCAATGTTGGTAATGGCCTCAACCAGGAAACCCATTAGCAGTTACTGAACCGGGACGCCATAAACCTTTCCGGCTGCCGTGGACACCGGGTCTGGGGGGTCTGTTGGCAACCAGGTGGAATCGGAATGAAATCGCTTCAGTTAGTCTACCGTAGCCGCGGAGTTCCAGCAAAAAGATGTGGATAATCTGGAGGGGTGGGTGCCGGGCAGTTCGGCTACGGCGAAGGGGCGATCCTTGTCCGCTTTGCCTATTCCCCGCCGATCGACTATGATCACAAGTCCATCCCATTTACCATATCGTCAAGTTTCGGAAAGATTCGCCCATGAATTTCGATTTTGTCTTTCGCTCCCGCCGCAGCAATGTCCTGGCGCGCAACGGGCTGGTTGCCACGAGTCAACCTCTTGCTGCCCAGGCAGGACTGTCGATCCTGCAGGCGGGGGGAAACGCGGCCGACGCCGCAATCGCCGCAGCCGCCGCTCTGAATGTTGTCGAGCCGATCTCCACGGGAATAGGGGGCGACTGTTTTGCGCTCTATTGGGATGCCAGGACCGAACGTGTGACCGCGCTCAACGGGTCCGGCCGCTCTGCGAGCGCGGCATCGATCGAGGAGCTGCGGCGCCTCGGCTATTCCCGCATGCCCCAATTTACCGGCCACAGTGTCAGTATACCGGGGACCGTGGCGGGATGGAGTGATTTGCTGGAAAGACACGGGGAAATGACGCTGGCCGACGTGCTCAAACCGGCCATCCGTCTGGCGGAAGAGGGCTACCCTGTGACCGAATGGATAGGACGGGGTTGGGCCGCGCAGACGGCGAAGCTTCTTCGCTCCCCGGACTGGACCAGCAGTGATCTGGACAATGGGCCGGAGCAGCCAAGCGGCCATGAGCTCTTGATTGAGGGCAGCGCGCCGCGGCCTGGGCAGATGATGCGGATCCCAACATTGGGCCAGACGCTGCGGGCGATCGCGGCCGCCGGCAAAGACGCGATCTATACCGGCGAATTCGCGCGCAACCTGAGCGAGCATGTGCAGCGTTACGGCGGATGGATCACGCCTGAGGATATGGCGGCCCATACAAGCACGTGGCATGAGCCTATCACCGCCGAATTCGGCGACGTGCGCCTCTACGAATGCCCCCCGAACGGACAGGGGCTGGCCGCCATCGTTGCCGCCAATCTGGCGGACGGCTTCGACCTCGCGGGAATGTCCAGCGTGGATCGACTGCACACGCTGGTGGAATGCATGCGAATTGGCTACGCCGAGGCCCAGCAGTGGGTCTGCGATATCGATGTGTCGCCGATTCCTCTTACAGCGCTTGCCAGCCGCGAATATGCCGACCATCGGCGTCGGGAAATTGACCCGCAGCGGGCCGCGGCCTCAGTTTCCTGGGGTTACCCCGCGGCCGGTTCGGATACCGTCTATCTGACGACCGCGGACGGCCAGGGGAACGCGTGCAGTTTTATCAACAGCCTTTACCAGGGAACCGGTACCGGGCTGGTTGTGCCCGGGAGCGGAGTGAGCCTGCAGAACCGGGCCGCCTTATTTGTTCTGGACCCCGACCACCCCAACAATCTTGCGCCGAACAAGCGTCCCTATCACACGATTATTCCAGCGATGACGACGCGAGGCGGGGCGTTGCACGCAAGTTTCGGAGTGATGGGCGGGTACATGCAACCCCAGGGCCATCTGCAGATGCTGGTGAATATGGTCGCCCTGGACATGAGCCCTCAGCAGGCCCTGGACATGCCCCGCTGGTCGTTGAGCGGGCCTCATGCGGGATTGGGCGCTGGCGAAGCCGGGGGCGTATTGGCGATGGAAGAAGGATGGGACTATGGCATCCTGGCGAAAATGGCCCGCCGCGGCCATGACCTGATGCCGGTCGACGGCGCGGGACGGTCCGGTTTCGGCGGCGGTCAGATCATTGTGCGGGATCCGGAAAGCGGTGTCCTGACTGGAGGGAGCGACCCGCGCAAGGATGGTTGCGCGGTCGGTTGGTGACAGGAAGACGGGGCCAGCGGTGAGGATGCCCTGGAAACCATGCAACTTCGAGGTCATTGAATGGGTCAACAACCCACGGTTTCATTTGCGCCGTTTCGTCGAAAGATGGAACGCGCTGGTCTGGACGACCTGCTGATTCGCAGCTTTGAACAGAACTACGCTCAACTCGGGGCCGGCGCGACAGGCTACATTTCCGGCGCAGACGCCCGCCCCCCCTCAGAGATAGCCGACAGATCCGCCGCCACCGGTTTCCATGAAGAAGGTCTGGCCGCGCTCAACCGGCTCGTCGTCGTCAAGCTGAATGGCGGGCTGGGCGCGACCATGGGGCTGCAAGGGCCGCGGTCGCTGCTGATGGTGAAAGACGGGTTGCGCTTTCTCGACATCATCGTCCATCATGTCCTGCATCTGCGCGAGAAGATGACGGCTCGACTGCCGCTCGTCTTCATGAACAGCTACAGCACGCAGACGGCAACAGAGCAAGCGCTTTCAGCCTACCCGCGACTGGCGGATTGCGCGCCCGGCGCTCTGCCTCTTGCCTTCCTGCAGAGCAAGGTTCCCAAGATCTGGCAGGATTCTCTGCAGCCCGTGGAATGGAAGAAGGACCCGGCCAAGGAGTGGTGCCCCCCCGGCCATGGCGACATCTATCTGACGCTGCACTCAAGCAGTCTGCTGGGGCAGATGCTCGCTCTCGGCTACGAATACATGTTTGTCAGCAATGCCGACAATTTGGGCGCAACGGTGGACGCCGACATTCTTGGTTTCTTTGCGGCCCGCAACCTGCCCTTTCTGATGGAGGTGACCGCCCGGACGGCGGCAGACCGCAAGGGGGGGCACCTTGCCCAGAATCGCGACGGGCGGCTCTTGCTGCGCGAAATAGCCCAGTGCCCGCCAGAGGAGGTCGAACAGTTTCAGGACATCGATCGTTACCGGCTGTTCAATACCAACAACCTGTGGATTCACCTGCCCACTTTGCGAAAACTGTTGCAGGACCGGGACGGGTTCTTGGATCTGCCGATGATTGTCAACAACAAGCCGGTGGACCCTTCCCGCCCGGACTCGCCGCCGGTCTTCCAATTGGAAACCGCGGTGGGCCTTGCGATCTCCGCTTTCGACGGCGCGCAGGCGATCCAAGTGCCGCGCGACCGTTTTTTGCCGGTCAAACGATGCAATGACCTGCTGGCGCTGTGTTCCGATGCCTACCGGCTGGACCTACGGGGGAGAATCGTACTTGATCCGCGGCGGGGTACCGGACAATTCCCCGCCGGAGCGCCCCTTGTCGAACTGGATGACCGTTTCTACCAGTTTATCGACCAGATCGAGAAACGATTTCCGCATGGGCCGCCTTCCTTGCTCCGCTGCCGGCGTCTTTCCGTTACAGGCCCCTTCACCTTTGGCGCGTCCGTGACGGTGGAGGGCGAGGTGGCGTTGACCAATGACTCGGACATACCGGCGGCCATTCCTGACAATGCCACTCTGTCCGGGTAAGTCTGCAGGCAGCGGCCAAGGGCTGCTGGCGCCGCCGCTAACGCATCAACTCCAGCAGCAGTGACTTGCCCTGATGGTAGCCGTGCCACAGCAGCGGGCTGGGCGACCAGTCCCATGCCCCCATATGCAGAGCCATGTGGGCGGCAAACCCCCTTTTGAAGCGCCAGACGCCTTGGAGCGGGTCATTCGGGTCATCCGGCGTTGTCGGCGCTCCCCACCAATCGTAGATGGCGCAGCCCTGGGCCCTTGCCCACTGCATGGCGCGCCACTGCAAGAGATAGTTGGGCATATCGCGGCGGCGGCGCGCGCTGCTGGCCCCGTTGAAATAGATAGTCTGGCGTGCGTGGCGGAGCAGAAACAGACCGGCGACGGGCCGGGATTCCTGTGGGTGCTCGGCCAACAGCAGGGCCCCGCCGGTTCGCGTTCCCCCGGTGCGCTGTCTCTCCAGAAACATACGCCATAGCGCATCGTAGTAGGCAAATGGGCGGATTAGAAAACCGTCGCGAGCGCTCGTCTCCTGGTAGAGCTGATAGAAGGCCGCCAGGTCTGGAGGACCGCCGCAGCGCACGGTAACGCCCCGCCGTTCGGCAAGCCGTATGTTGTAGCGCCACTTGCTCTTGAACCGGGCCAGCAGCTGTTCATCGGCCTGGTCAACGTCAGTGAGTCCGGTGTTTTTGAACTGGATCTGCTCTGGGCTGAAGCGCCAGTTGCGCTGGCGCAGCAGGCTCTTCAGGCGCGACCCTGCCGGTTCCTCTTCACCGACATCGGGATCGATTTTCACCTGCAGGCAACCTCTCCGCTGACACAGTTTCTCAATCTGCGCCAGAACCAGCGCAGTTGCTTCGTCGTCGGACCAATCCAGCAGGGGGCCCTTGGGCACGTAGGCCACGCGCAAAGGGAGCCCCCGCGTGGGCTGCCGCCACAGCCATTGAAAGGCCCCCAGGAGCCGCCCGCCGCGTTGCACGCGCCAGCGCTCGACGCGCCATCCGGTGGCGGCCTTGACCGCGCCCCACGTCCAACTCTGCAGTACGTGGCTGGAATTCGCCGGCAACTGCGTCGCAAGGTCATCCCACGCGTCGGCAGACATAACCGGCTCCAGGGCTACCTCTACAGGGGAGGGGAGTCGTTGACTGGCTCGTTTCTCGCTCTTCTTCGCCGGACGCTTGCTCTTGGCGGCATGATCCTTCGCCGACATGGCAGCCCGATAGAGGCCGTAGACTGACCGCTGCAGGGGCATGTCCCAGGCGCCGACAGTGCGCTCCAGCACGCCGCCAAAGCCCTGCTTGAATCGGAAGACGCCCCAGAGATCGCCCGCAGGAAGCGCATTGACGTCAACCGGCGCCGTGTCGGCGGATACAGCGTTGCGGGCTTCGTGCCAGAGACCGGTCGCCACGGCGCCGATTTCATCGGGGATGCCCCAAAGGTCGTAACGTGCGCAGCCGCGTTCCTTGGCCCAGCGCATCGCTTCCCATTGGAGCGCGTGGTTGGGCATCAGGTTGCGGCGGCGGTTATTGCTGGCCCCCCACAGGTAGCATGCGGACGAACCGAAAGCGAAGACAGCAATGCTGGCCAGAGGTTCGTCCCCATACGAGGCTAGGAAAAAGGCGCCCCAGCGGGAGGCCAGAAGTTTGTAGGCGTCCTGGTAGTAGGCGGGGCTGTGAACGGGAAAGCCATCCCGTTTGCCCGTCTCTTCGATCAGATTCTGAAAAAGGGGCAGTTCGTGCGCCTCCAGTTCTCGCACGCGAACGCCTTTGCGTGCGGCAAGCCGGATGTTATAGCGCCATTTACTCTTCATGCGCGCCAGGATGGTATCGACATCCGGCTGCAGATCGACGACGATGGTGCTGCGAGGCTGAATCGTCTGGGAGCTGGGTTGAAAGCCGGCCGCCGCAAGGCGCTGCCGGTTGGCTGCCGTGTCCAGCAGGTCCGGCTCGATTTTCAAGGCGAAGGCCCCCTCCTGCCGGGCTACTTCGCGCATGCGCGCCACCAGGTCGTTCGTCAGCGTAGCGTCGGACCAGTCTACCAGCGGGCCCCTGGGGACGTATGCCAGAACCTGTCCCATGCCTTTGCGGAACAGGATCAGCGCCCCGGCCTGCGCGGCGCGGTCAGGTTCGGCAGCCGGCAGCAGCGCGCTTCGGGCACGCCAGCCGAAGCGGCATTTCAACGCCGCCCACTCACTTGTCTGCAAGAGATGGCCGGCGGCATGGTTTGTAACGAATTCATTCCAGTCAGCTGCGTGCTCTGTCACCGCTCCCCCTGTCGACCTGCTGGCATCTTCGGCCGGAAGACTTCGGCCCGTTTGACGCCCAGCCTGAAGCTGCGCCATCATCCTGCTGTATTGCCAGCGTCATCTTTCGATCATACCATACTGCCTCGAACTGAACGGAACGCACCCAGCGTAGGGTCAAGGCGCACGCATCTCAATCTGGGGGCCGATTCAGTTGAAATCGTGGTCAGGTTGCTGAATCGCGAGCCGAACTCGCCCTGCTCGACTCCCATCCCTCCCCCAATCTGGACTGCGCCCTTCGCTTGCCGCGGGCTTGACCGGCCTGACAGTTGGCAATGTTAGCAGGAGGGCCGTGAATTGAGACAGTTTCGAGTCCGGCCTTACGTTCAGCCAGCAGAGTGGAAACGGTCTGAATTTGACACGGTCAGGGCACACTGTTATCGTCAAATTCGTGTCTTCCTTGCGTTTGCGCGGGACAACAGTTGCGCTCAAGCGGACTGCGGCTGAGGCCGGCGTCACCTGTTGGCATGCCCTCAACACCGGGATTCAGTGGAGAAGGAAGAAGGTCTTGCAGAGGGCTCCGTGTTCACAGAATCGGGCGTTCCCGCGCGTTCATACACTATTTGCGGCGGCCGCGCTTCTGCTGGGCAGCCCGCTGGTGGGGGCGTGCAGCGCGCCGGCAGCCAGCGGAGAATCAATAACGGAAAGACCCGTCGTCACCGTTTTCGCGGCAGCGTCGCTTACCGATGTCTTTCAAGAGGCATCGCGATTGTTCAGCGCAAGCGGCCATCGCGTAAACGTTGTTTTCAACTTTGCCGGTTCCCAGCATCTGGCCGGTCAATTACGCGAGGGGGCATACGCCGACGTTTTCGCCTCAGCGGACGAAACGCAGATGCGGGCGGCCATCGATGCCGGACGGGTTGAGAAGACAAACGTGACGACATTTGCCTGCAATCGACTGATGGTTGGCTACGGCCGGGGTCCGGCGGAAAATGGCGGTGTTTCGGCTGAGGTCATATCACTACTGAAATTGGCCGAGCCAGGCATGAAGATAGTCGTAGGCGCTGAAGCGGCGCCGATTGGGCGGTACACGCGACAGTTTCTGTCCAAGGCAGCTAGGGACAACCGTTTTGGCCCCGAATTTCGCGCCGGATTTGAGGCCAACATCGTATCTGAAGAACAGAGTGTGCGCAGCATTCTCAGTAAATTGCAGTTGGGTGAAGCCGATGCCGGGGTTGTATACGCCAGTGACCTGGCAGGTGAAACCGAGCTGCAGAGCATGGAGATACCGTTCGACCTGAACGTTTCAGCGATCTATCCGATCGCCCTGATCCGCGACAGCGCGCATCGGGAGCAGGCGGGAGCCTTTATCTCTTTTCTGTTTTCTGAAGAGGGCACGGCTGTGTTGGAGGCGCAGGGCTTTTCGACCGAGTGCCGGGCTGGAGAATTGGCGGACGTCTCACCCGTTTCGTCTGTAGAGTCATCCGACCATGCGAACGACTGACGCTGCCGAAGCGATGCGCCTGACTGTCGACCGAGCGGACGGCGACCAGCGCGCCTCCAGGCGCTTTTCGCGACCGGGCCTCGCCCTCGTCTGGTCAGCCGTGCCCATGGTCCTGTTCCTGACTTTGCCACTGCTGGCATTGATCTGGCGGACCGAGCTGACGGAAATCAGCGCGCATCTGGCCCAGCCGGTCGCGCGGCGAGCGATTGTTCTGAGCCTGTGGACATCGGCCACGGCAACGGCGCTGACGATCGCTCTGGGCACGCCCCTGGCGCTGCTGATGACCCGGCGGCAGTTTCGGGGACGCCGGGCATTGGATACGCTCATCGACCTGCCGACGGTTCTGCCTCCTGCGGTCGCGGGGCTGGCGCTGCTTATGGCATTTGGCCGGCGGGGGCTGGTGGGTCAGAGCCTGTCCGTGGCCGGGATCGAGATCGCGTTCACTTCGCTGGCGGTCATATTCGCCCAGCTCTTCGTTGCCTCTCCCTACTATATCCGCGCGGCCATTGGCGGCCTGAGCCGTAGCTCCGCCGCGCTGGAGGAGGCGGCCGCGCTGGACGGAGCCGACAGCCGGCAGATCTTCCGCTACGTAACAGTGCCTCTTGCCCGCGCATCTTTGCTGGGTGGGCTTGTGATGACGTGGGCCAGAGCCCTGGGAGATTTCGGGGCCACAATCCTCTTTGCCGGCAACTATCCTGGCCGCACGCAGACGATGCCCCTGGCCATCTATATCGGCTTCGAATTGGATCTCGATGTCGCCCTGGCCTTGTCCGTTGTCCTGATGGCGACCGCGTTCGCCATCCTTTTGCTCGTGAAATGGCTGCTGGGACGGACCGGTTAGCCTCAGCCCAGCAGCCGGACTTTGATTTCACGGCGCAGAGGCGCGAATCCGACAGAGCGGGAGCGCACATTCAGTAATGCGCCGGTCACTGCCGCAATCCAGCCATTCGTGATATGAATCTTGCCGCGAGTAGCAGCCCAATCATTGAAGCGGTTCCCAATTTTTCCGAGGGGCGCCGCGGCGATGTGATCGACGAGTTAGCGGCCGCGGTACGGACTTCCGGCGCGCGCCTGTTGCATCGCACCAGCGATGCGCATCACAACCGAACCGTCCTCACAGTGGCCGGCGCGCCGGGACCGGTTCTGCAAGGTCTGTTCAACGCGGTGGAGGCGGCAATCACCCGCATCGACCTTCAGCACCATCAGGGCGTCCATCCACGCTTGGGGGCCGCCGATGTGGTACCCCTGACACCGATTCGCGACATTCAGCTTGCAGACTGCGCTCGCCTGGCCCACCAGCTTGGCCGCCGTATAGGCGATGAGCTGGATGTGCCGGTCTACCTTTACGGCGCGGCGGCAACCAGCGCGGAACGCCGCAATCTTGCTGACGTTCGCCGCGGGGAATATGAGACCCTGCGCCGGGAGATTCACAGCCCGCGTCGCCGGCCGGACTTCGGCCCTGCCAAAGTCGGCCCAGCGGGCGCGGTCATTGTCGGGGCCAGGCCGATTCTGATCGCTTTCAACGTCTTTCTGCGGACTGCCGACGTTGCGGTTGCCCGAGCCATCGCCAGCCGGATTCGAGAGCGCGACGGGGGGCTGTCGGGGGTCAGAGCCCTGGGTTTGCTCGTCGGTGGGCAGGCCCAGGTCAGCATGAATCTTGTCGACTATCGCGCCACCTCCCCGCTTGCGGTCGTTGATGCCATTCGCCAACGGGCCGCTGAACACTCGGTGGCGCTCGATCGCAGTGAACTGATCGGCCTCATTCCGCGTGACGCTCTGCCAGGCATCGAGGACGATGCAGTGTCCAGTACGGGACAGATCAGGTCGGCGGCCTCTTTGGCGGCCGCGGCAGAGGCACTGCTGCTGCCGGACCTGACCCCGGACCGCGTGCTGGAGCACGCTCTCGCCACACCTTCAAAGCATCCGGAGGAGGGGGGCACGCCCCGCGCCCGGCTTCTGCGCCGCCGTGCGCTTGGAGCCACGTTGTGAACGTGAACGAAATTCGAAGCCGGCCTCCGTGGACGGGATCGTCACGGTTGAACCAGCCACGCATTCCTATTGGCGCACCCCCCCTTCAAAACGACCGTTTTGGTGAAAGTAGTATGCCGTGATAGAATCTGCCACGTAAAGAACGGACAGTTTCGACTGTGATTTTTGCGATCTGTCTGATTGCCTTGATTGACTGTCCTGCGCTCCGCGGCAGCTAATCATCCCCATTTTTCAATCGCATCGATCACGGTTCATTTCTCAGTCAGACTTGCCTTCCGCGGCCTTCTCCAGCTTTGTGGAGAACTGAGCAAGGGGTGAACAGCGACTCCGACAATGCAGTCTCCTCGCCATGTCGTCTGGTCAGAATGGATAGAGAGCGCCGGCTCGCCATTGACGATGTCGATAGGCGAGGCGCGGTCTGGATCTGTCCGGTCTGAAGAGGAACTGGACCTCGCAATTGTTATCCTCAACTACAACGGCAGCGTACTGCTGAGCGACTGTTTGACTTCGGTATACGCCTCTGGCGGAGACTATTCTTACACCGTCTGTGTCGTGGACAACGGCAGCGGCGACGACAGTGTCGCCATGGTAGGCGAGCGCTTTCCGCAGGCAGGCGTGATCGTATCCGAAGCCAATCTCGGCTTCAGCGCGGGCAACAATCTGGCTCTTCGACAGTTGGGCTTGGATGACCGCGAACCGGAGCGCGAAACATCCCTTCCCCGCTACATACTTCTTCTCAACAATGACACTGTATTGCCAGCGAACGCTGTGGCCGACATGATCCAGTTCATGGATGAACGGCCCAGTGCGGCGGTTGCCGGCCCACGAGTGCGGCGCCCGGACGGAACGCTGGACCTGGCCTGCCGCCGCAGTTTCCCCACGCCTTGGGTGAGCTTCTGCCGCATGGCCCGCCTGAGTCGCCTGTTTCCGAAGAGCAAACGTTTCAACGCCTATAATCTGGGCTACCTGCCGGAGGACGCGGTTCATCCGGTGGATTCTGTTGTAGGCGCCTATATGCAGGTGCGGACGGAGGCGATCCTGCAGGTCGGGCTGTTGGACGAGGCCTACTTCATGTACGGTGAGGACCTTGATTGGGCCAAAAGGATAAAGAGCGCTGGATGGGATGCCTGGTACAACGGCCAGGTGGAGATAACCCATGTAAAGGAGGCTTCCAGCCGCAAGAGCCGGAAGGCTCGATTGGCCTTCTACGAGGCTATGTGGATCTTCTATCGCAAACACTACCGGGCCAACAGTTCATGGATGCTGGACAAACTGATCTGGCTCAGTATCGCTCTGATGGGTGGCGTAGACATCGCCATCCGTCTTTGGAAATTGCGTCAAAAACGGATTTAGCGGCGTCCCGCGTTTCAGGCACAGAAAAAACGGTGCGCCAGAAATTCGTAAAATCGAAAATCGACGGTGAGGGGTCGTCACTCGAGGTTTCAGGCAATACGCACGATGAGGAAGTCACCAGTTCAGTCGACATCAGATCTTGAGGAGCCTGCGCAAGGAGCGCGGCCTTCGGCGACTGCAGCCGCGCAAGATTCAGACGCGACGGAGCAGGACACCTTCTCGAGCTCGAACGGGAGATATTCGGCGCTGCGCGCCCAGCGGCCGGGCGTGCCCAAGCGAGCGCAGCTTTTGTTCGCGCTCTCGCTGATTGTTGTGGATTTGGGATGCACCTGGCTGGCGTTCTTTCTGGCCCACCAGCTCACCGAGATGAACCTGACGCCGCGGTTGATGGAGTTGCAGCCGAATATCATAGTCGGCCCGTTTGTCGAGTTTCTGCCTCTGCCGCTGACCCAGTCGCTGATTCTGCTATCGCTTTTCTTTACGCGGGATATGTACCAGCGCCGCCGGCCGCTCGGCCATCTGGACGAGATGTTCCGGACTGCGAAACTGACGACACTTTGTACGCTTCTTACCGTGGCGCTGGTGAGTCTTTTTTTGCGGGATTTTGTATACCACCGTACCTTCTTGGGGTATGCCTGGATTCTCAACATTTTCATGCTGACGATCGGGCGGACGCTGCATGCGCAGATACAGTGGAATGCGCAGGCCAGAGGAATCGGAGGGGATCGGGTCCTGCTCATTGGGGGCGGCGATTCCGGGCGCATGATTTTGCAGAGGGTGCAGGCCAATCCCAAACTGGGCTTTCAGGTAATCGGTGTCGTGGATAACAGCGGCACGCGTGCCATTCTCGATGTGCCGGTACTGGGCAGCTTTGCCGACATTCCCAGGGTTATTGACGAGTTTGCTGTTGACGAAGTGATCATTGCCCTGCCTGAAAGTACACACCAGGAGCTGATTGGCATTATCAGCTTGTGCGAGCGGGAAAAGGTCGGCATTCGCGTGCTGCCGGATGCATTCGGAATCATGGCCAGTGAGGTGACGATCGGCTATCTTGGCGGTTTGCCCCTGGTCACGGTACGCGATGTGGCTCTTCAGGGCTGGAAACTGACGCTCAAACGGGGGATGGATCTGGTGGGCAGCGCTATCGGCCTGGTGTTTCTCAGCCCATTCTTGTTGCTGGTGGCGCTCTTGATAAAACTGGACAGTCCTGGGCCGGTCTTTTACACACATGAGCGGATGGGACTGGATGCCAAGTCGTTCAAGATTCTGAAGTTTCGCTCCATGCGGGAGGATGCGGAAAGGGCAGGGCCGGGTTGGACCGTTGAGAACGATCCCCGGCGCACTAAACTGGGCGCCTTAATTCGTCAATCCAACATCGACGAGCTGCCCCAGTTGATCAATGTTCTCTTTGGTGAGATGAGCCTGGTGGGGCCGCGCCCGGAACGCCCTGTGTACGTGGAGCAGTTCCGGCAGATGATACCCCGTTATATGGACCGCCACCGGGAGAAGGCCGGCATGACCGGTTGGGCCGCGGTCAACGGCTTGCGGGGTGACACCTCGATCGAGGAGCGCACCAAGTACGATCTCTGGTACATTGAGAACTGGTCACCGGCTCTGGACTTCAAGATCATCATACGGACACTGGGCCAGTGGTTGCTCGGGACAAACAAGAACGCATACTGAACCGGCCTGAATTCTTTGACAACCCCTTACCCATTTTGTTACACTTCTTACTTGCTTAGCACTCCCGCAACAAGAGTGCTAAAGGGAATTGCAGACGTTTGAACGCCGCCAACTGGCCGGAGTCTATGACAGAGGTGCAACTAAGTCAGCGCCGCAAACAGGTGCTGCGAATCGTCATCCAGGAATATGGTGAGAGTGCCCAGCCGGTGGGCAGTCAGTCGATCGCGCGCAAATATGGTCTTGGCGTCAGCGCGGCTACTATCCGCAATGACCTGGCCGCGCTGGAAAAGGCCGGGCTGTTGACGCACCCCCACACGAGCGCCGGGCGCATACCCACTGACGGGGGCTACAGGTATTTTGTGGCCAATTTGATGGCGCACACGGATCTGCCTTCCCATGAGCGGCACATGATCCGGCATCAGTTCCACCAGTCCCGGCAGGAGATCGATCAGTGGCTGCGTCTCAGCACAGCAGTACTGTCCAGGGCGTCGACGGGCGCCGCGCTGGCTACCTCCCCTCGCTCGATGACAAGCAGGGTCAAACATCTGGAGCTGATCGGCATTCAGGACACTGTGGTGTTGCTGGTGTTGGTGCTGGCGACGGGTACGTTGAAACAGCAGCTGATAAACCTTGAACAGCCGGTCTTTCAGGATGAACTGAGTCGTGCGAGCAACCAGCTCAATGATGAGGTTTCGGGCGCTACCACTGCCGACCTGCCGGCCAAGCTGGAGGGTTTCACCGGTTTCACGCGCGAGGTGGGCGAGCTCGTGCTGAATACGTTGCGCCAGTCGGAGGAACAGATTGCGGACCGGGTCTATCGACACGGGCTGGCCCAGGTGCTGGCCGAGCCTGAGTTCGCGGACGGGCCGCAGGTACGCCGGATCGTACAGGTTTTTGAACAGCGCACCTTGCTGCAAGAGATATACGATGACGTCATGGAGTTGAGCGACGTACATGTGATGATAGCCGGAGAGGGCCGCTTCGGCGACATGCAGGACATCAGCCTCGTTTTGAGCCCGTATGGTGTGCCGGATCGGGTCAGTGGCCTGCTGGGCGTGGTGGGCCCGATGCGTATGCCATATGGCCGCACCATCGGCGCGGTCCGCTATGTTGCCACGCTCCTGAACGAGCTGATGCACCAGTTGTACGGCTAAAGACGCCGCAGTGCTCGCTAAGATAACAGGAACATTTATGAGTCAACAGGAAGAACGTGAAACTGCAGCCGTTGAACCGGAAAACGGACGAATGCCTGAGGAGACTGTTCTGGAGGCGGAGGAGCCTGACCTGGGCGAAGAATCCGAGCTCGACGAGGCAGCGGAGAAGGAGGAGACGCCCGACGAGACGATCGCCCGGCTTCAACTGGAGTTAACCGAGGCGCAAGAGAAGGCAGCCAGCCATCTGGACAAGATGCAGCGCACGGTTGCCGAATATGAGAACGCGGGCAAACGCCGCGAACGGCAGAACGAGGAGCGCATCAAGCGTGCCACGGAGAGCATGATGCGCCAGTTGCTGCCGGTGCTTGATGACCTTGAGCTTGCCTTTCAGAACGTGCCTGACGGTGTGCCAGTCGAGGAACAGGCATGGCTGCAAGGATTTGAGCAGATCCAGCAGAAACTGCTGGAGATTCTCGCAAATTCGGACGTGGAACCGCTGGCCAAGAGCGGTGAATTCGACCCCAATCAACATGAGGCGATTTCGAATGAGCCAAGCGAGGATGTTCCCAGCGGGCACATTATTCAGACATTGCGAACCGGTTACCGCATTCAGGATCGAATACTGCGCCCGGCGCTCGTACGCGTTGCGCAGTGAATAGCTGGACGCTTTTCCGCCTCCGCTAAATGGTTGCCCTAACTCGTTCCGCTGCCGCCAGCCGCCATCGGGATCCTCGGCATGGCATCCGCCCCTTTGACGTGGGGCGGGATTTGCGCGCGGTTTCCAGGCTGATTACCGAGGCCTTCGCGGAGGAGTTGGACGATCAGGGCGAAGCGGCGCTGCGCGAACTTCGTATTCTGGGCTATATGAGCGGTCTGGTGCGAATCCTCGCCCGCAGTACCGGCGAATTCAGGAATGTCTTTAACGGATTTGTGTGGGTAGAGGGCAGTCGGGTGGTGGGCAATGTAACCGTACAGAGGGCGGCCAGCGGCAGTGGGCGCTGGCAGATCGCCAATGTGGCTGTCTCTCCGGCTTGGCGCGGGCGAGGGATCAGCCGCGCTCTGATGGAGCATGCCCTGGATTACATTCGCGATATGGGTGGTTCCTGGGCAGTGCTGCAGGTGCGGGGGGAAAACGAGATCGCGCGCGGCCTCTATGAACGGCTCCGTTTTGAAAACATGGGCGGAACCACAGAACTCTGTGCGCCGGCTGCGCCTAAGCCGGTCGCGATGCCGGTTCTGTCCAACCTGGAACGGTTCTCTCCATCGGACGGCAACCTGCTGTATGACTTGGCGACCAGCCGATCCAGCGCCGAATTTCAGTGGTGGCGGACAGTGCGACGGGACGACTTTCATGTCTCGCTTGAAAAGAGGATTGGTGAACTGGTGAACAGGCTCGTCGGGCGCCAGCATATATGCCGTTACGCCATTCGCGACTATACCAGCCGTTTTGAAGGCGCGTTCCTGGTCACTGCTCGATGCTGGCGGGGCGAACATCAGATTCGTCTTTGGCTGCGGCCCGACGCCCAGGAACGCTATGCGCAGCCTCTTGCGCTTAGCGCGCTGGCTCTTTTGCAGGCGTATCCCCGCTGGCCGCTGCGGGCCACGATGAGCACGCTGGACGAGATCGCGGCGCAGACACTCCTGGACCACGGCTTTTCCGTGCGCCGGACTCTGTACACGATGCGTCTGCGCGTGTGACCGCCCATGAAGCCACTGTTATTGCGTCTACTGGGGAACGCCATCGCCCTATACGCGGCGGCGACACTGATTGACGGCATTCGGTTCGGCGCCGGCGGCGAGGTGGATTTCGGCGGCCTCCTGGCGGTCACGTTGATCTTTGGCGTTGTCAACGCAATCATCAAACCGATTGTCAAGTTGGCGACCTGTCCGGTCTACCTGGTCACGCTTGGTCTGTTTACTTTGGTCGTCAACGCCCTGATGCTGAGCCTGACCGGCTGGCTGGCCGGCCTGTTCAACGTCGACTTTCAGATAGACGGCTTTGGCGCCGCTTTCTGGGGCGCGATCGTCATCAGCCTGGTCAGCTTTTTCCTCAGTCTGTTTATCTCTGCGGAGAGCGACGACAAGGACTGACAGAGTCTCGCTGCGCGGCGCTGCGAGACTCATCCCATCACCACATCACAAAACAATATAACTGCGGGGGCCACGATGCGCGCCACCTTTCTCCACATGGCCGACTGCCATCTTGGCAAACGGCAGTACAACAGTCGGAAGCGCCAGAACGACTTCACCCACGCCTATGTCGATATCATCAAGACGGCTATCAACCGCGAAGTCGACTTTGTTCTGCTGGCAGGCGACCTCTTTGAAAAACGCGCAATCGATCCCCTCACGCTCGTTCACGCCATTTCGGGTCTTGAACGCCTGAGGGAGGCCGGCATCCCCTGCCTGGCGGTGGAGGGCAACCACGAAAGGGCCTACTACCGAGACAGCATTGGCTGGATGCGCTTTCTGGCTGAGCGGGGGATGCTGACGCTGCTCGACCCGGAGATTGAAGACGGGCGGGTCCTGCTCCGTCCTTACGAAAAACGGAGAGGGGCTTATGTGGAACCGGTTGCGGGGCTGCGGGTCTACGGCATGCGCTATTACGGCAGCTCCGCCGCCCATGTGATGGAGCGGGCGGCGGACGCGCTGGAGGCGGCTGACAGGCAGGGGGTCGAGTACACGATTTTCATGGCGCACGCCGGTGTGGAAGGTGTGATCGATCGCGCCGGCGGCGCGGTCAGCCACCGGGAGCTGGCGCCCCTGCGGCGTCACGTGGACTATCTGGCGTTGGGCCACATTCACAAAGATTACGAGTTTGACAACTGGATCTACAATCCCGGCAGCCCGGAGACCAATTCGCTGCGTGAGGCGGAGTGGCCGCAGCGGGGCTACTATCTTGTTGAAGTGGATACGGAGGCGGAGCCAAAGCATCGGGCGCGTTTGCACGCCAACGCACGACGCCCGTTTGAAAGACTCTTCTTCAAGGTCGATGCGTTCGACACGCCGGTGGAACTGTTCACCCAGTGCCGGCGGTTTGTCGAGCGCCGCCGCCGCCAGTTCACAGGGGACGAGCCGGTGGTTGCGCTGCGGCTCAGCGGCGTGCTCCCCTTTGACCGCAGCGCGCTCACGCTGACCCCGTTTGAGGAGATGATCGAGGAACTTTACAGGCCGCTGCACTGCATTGTGCGCGATGAAACGCGCACGGCCGAATTCGAGGTTGAAGCCGACCGACGACAAAGCCGGCCGGCGCTTGAGCGGCAGATCATTTCCGGGTTGCTTGAACGGGACAGCCGCTTCCGCGCCCGCAGCGGCGACTGGGCGGAGTTGACGCTCGCCATCAAACAGCTGGCAGTCAGCGGCGCCTCCGCGGAAGCGATATTGGAGGAGGCGGCGCGTGGCGAAGAGAGGATTTTGCAAGGAGGAAAGCTGTAATGTTGATTTCTTCGCTGACGCTGGAAAATGTCAAGAGTTACCCACAGGCGACGGTCGAGTTCAGCCCGGGAACGAACGCAATCGTCGGCCCCAATGGAGCGGGCAAGACAACAATTCTTGAGGCCATCGGCTTTGCTCTCTTCGATCATCTTCCTTATAACCGGGCTGATTTTGTGCGCGCAGGTCAGAGGTGGGCGGGCGTGGCGGTCGAATTTGTCAGTGATTACGACGAGCGCGCCTACCAGGTCATTCGGCGCTGCGGCAGTCGCAACACCTACACAGTCCTGGATCCGGAGCTTTCCGGGAGAATTTGTGAGGGGAAAGCGGATGTCATGCAGTTTTTGCGCCAGCATTTCAGAGTTGAGGCGGAAACGGAGCCTGAGGATCTGTTCAGGAACGCGGTAGGCGTGCCGCAAGGCAGCTTCACCGTCTCATTTCTGGAGACGCCCAGCGTGCGCAAGGCCATCTTTGATCCCCTGCTGAAGGTCGCCGAATACCGCCGGGCGTGGGAAAGGCTGCGCGAGCCGCTCAATTTGCTGCGCCAGCGGCAGAACGAGCAGGCGATCGAAATCGGCAGGCTGGAAGGTGAACTGAAGCGGCTGCCGAACCTGGAGCGAGAGGCCGGCTCGCTGGCCGAACGCATCGGGGTTGCGGAGGCAGAACTGAAAGCTGCGCACGGCGCGCTGGCGCTGGCCCAGGCCGAGCGGAAGGAGATGGAGGCGGCGCGTGAGCGGCTGCGTGAACGGCAGCGCGCAACGCAGTTGCAGGAGCAGAGGGTGGCCGAGCAGGAGCGAACGCTGGCCGCGGCGCGGCAACGGATGGCGGAGAGCGAAGAGGCCGTGACAGCCACGGAGGCCAATCGGGCCGGCCATGAAGCCTACGCCGCGGCGCAGGAGGCCCAACGCGATGTGAGCGAACGGATGGCCCGGCGGAGGAAGTTGGAGGCGGAGCGGGCCGGCCTTCAGACGCTGCTGACGCAGGCGCAAACGAGAGGAGACGCCCACGGGAAGGCCCTGGCCGAGATAGCGGAAGCGGAAAAGACGGCCGAGGGACTGGCGGCCGCGGCGGTTGAGCAGGAGCAGTTGGACGCCGATATGCGGGATGTCCAGCGGCAGGCCGACCGGCTGAAAGATGCCAGTGCCCAAGTAGAGCGGCTACAGGCGGCCGTTGACGCGGCGCGGGCGCGTCTGGCCCAAGCGCGGGAGGAGGCGGCCCGGGCCCTGGAGATTGAGGCATCTTTGGAACCGCTGCAGGCGCGCCTGGAAGCGCTGCAGAAAGAGAAGTCCGCGGCGGAGGTCACAGAGGCCCAGATGCAGGCAGAGCATGAGATGATCCGGGAGCAAGGCCAGCGCCTGCG
This sequence comes from Caldilineaceae bacterium, assembly GCA_022824685.1. GTDB lineage: Bacteria > Chloroflexota > Anaerolineae > Caldilineales > Caldilineaceae > Bin5. The sequence continues at coordinate 11,163 of JAJDZJ010000178.1, read as the reverse complement.
CGCGTCGGAAACATCGACTGTCTGTCCCATCTGCGAGCAACCCTTATCGGCCGAGAATCGGGAGCGGCTTCTCGAACGCCTGCGCGCGCGTTGGACCGAGTTGACCGCGGCGTGCGAAGCCGCGGCCGCGGCGATCAGCCAGGCCGAAATGGCGCGGGAGCAGACGCGCGCAACCCTCACCCGGCGGGAGCGGACGCTGCGGGGTCTTCGCCGTCAGAATGAGGTCGACAGGGCTGAAGGGGAGCTGGCCGAGCTCGATGCCCGGCTGGCCGAAGCCCGGGCGGAGGTCGAGGGGCTGGGAGAACCGCGGCAGCGGCTGGTCCAGTTGGAGGAGGCGCTAGAGGCGCTGGGCAACCCGCGGCGGCGGCGGGACGCCGCTCTTCAGGTGGCGCAGGGGCGCGAGCGGGAGGAAACGGCTCTGGAGGCGCAGAAGGCGGAGGCGGCGCGGCGACGCCGGGCGCTTGCCGCGCTTGACGAGGACATGGCGGCATTCGCCGGACTGGACGCGGAGGCGGCGCGAATCGCCACTCAACTGGATGAGTTCAGGAGCGCGGATGACCTCTTCCGGCGCAATATGACCGCGGCCGAGGCCCTGCCGCAGCGGCGGCAGGAGGCGGCCGAAGCGGAGGAGGCGTTGCGGGTCGCGCAGGAACGCTACGAGAGCGGACAGGCAGAGCTGGAAGCCATTGCGGGAACGTTCGACGAAGAACGTTACGATGAGGCGGGGGCCAGGCTGGACGAGATGATCGGCCGCAGCGCACGGTTGGAGGCTGACCTCGGCCTGTGGCGAGAGCGTTTGATCGAGACAGAGGCGGAGATCACCCAACTGCGGGCCCAGGCGCAGCGGCTCGCGACAGCGCAGTCGTTACACAGACGGCTGGGAGAACGGGAGGAGCTGCTGCAATATCTGCGCTCCGTCCTGCAGGAGGCCGGCCCGTTCGTGACCAAGGCGCTGGTCAAACAGATCAGTTACACTGCCAACCAGTTGTTCGGCCAGATCATGGAGGATTACACGCGCACGCTCTCCTGGAGAGAGGATTACGGGATTATATTGGAAGTAGACGGCCGTGAACGGGCATTTACTCAGTTATCAGGCGGGGAGCAGATGAGCGCGGCGCTGGCGGTGCGGCTGGCCCTGCTGCAGGAGATAAGCGGTATGGGCGTCGCATTTTTTGACGAGCCGACCACGAACCTGGATGATACCCGCCGCGATGCGCTGGCGCGGCAGATTGTGGAGATCCAGGGTTTCGAGCAGCTCTTTATCATCAGCCATGACGATTCGTTTGAACAGACCACGGAAAATCTGATCCGCGTTGAGAAGAGGGCGGGGGCGAGCGAAATCCAATATGGTTGAGACCGGTTGAACTCAGGTTGGACGCTGGTTCCGCTAAACGGCTGCGACCAGCAACTGCGCGGCTCTGGGAATGCCTCCCAGGGCCGCGAACTCTTTTTGGAGGCCGGCAGCGTTGAGGCGGGCGGGAGCGTCGTCGGCCAGGACCTTTTGCAGAGCTTCCGCGGCCAGCGGGACGGACAGCTGTCCTGGGGGGATGTGGTAGCCGACGCCGCTGCGGGAGACACCGCTGGCCTGCCGGGCCTGGTCTGCGGCCTTGGGAACGACGATCTGGGGGACCGCGTGGGTGACGAGGGCGTGGGTGGTGCCGGCGCCGCCATGATGGATCGCGGCCGCGATGTGGGGCAGGGCTTCGGCGAACCGGACCCGTTCGACCAGAACGGAAGGCTGGGGCAGCCTGCGCCGCAGGATTTCGATCTCTCGCGCGGTCCAGCCCTCCTCTCTTCCCGCCGTTGCAGAGCCTCTGCCAACGGCCAGTACCGGTACGCCCCCTACTTCGGCGGCCGCGCGCGCGGCAATGGTGAAGAATCCGATGTCCTGGGTGAAGGCGGTGCCGAGGGTGATGAAGATCCATGGACGTTCGGCCGGAATTCGGTCGAGCCAGGGTGTTTGGCGCGGGAGGGGGGGCCCGGCGACACCGCCAACCATCCGGGTCTGCGGCAGAAGAGGCATGCCGGCATACCAGCGGGGGCTCCAGTAGGTCAGATGCAGGGAGGGTGACTGCAGCGCGGCGACGCCGCCGGGCGCCCAGTTGACGCCGGTGGCGCCGAAATGTCGACAGCAGGCGCTGACTCGCTCGCGGGCCAGGTCGCGGAGCGGACCGGACGCGCTGTCGCGGGGGCCCGACGACTGGGCTTGCAGGGCCGGCCAGCCAGCGACGGCGAAGGGCACGTCCAGGAGTTCGGCGGCGATGGCAGCCGCGGCGGTGAACATTTCGCTGACGATCAGATGGGGGCGAAAGCGCTTGCCAACCTCGACGAGCTCTTGCGTAGCCGCCTGCACGCGCGCCACGTCGAGCCACTGATCGAGCGAGCGGACCATGCGCTGGCGCTGGAATTCTTCTTCCGGGGCCCCGCCTCTCTTCAGCGGGGGCGGCGGCGGCCAGCGCCAGCCGGTCTCATTCAGGATGGCGGCGGGAACGTCGCGGGCGGCGAGTTCGCTTTGCAGTTCACGGCCGGTGGCCCACAGAACATCATGGCCTGACCGAATCAGTTCCACGGCGGTGGGCAGATAGCCACCCCAGTCCAGGTGGCCTGCCAGCTGAGCAGAGACGCAAAGAAAGCGCAAGCGACTCACCTCTCCGCGTCAACCGGCGCAGCCGGGAACAAGACGGTAGAGGCCGCCTGCGCCGGTTCCGATCCAGACGGCGCCGTCGGGCGCGGTTGCGACGGCCTGGACGGGCCAGCTGTGCATGATGCGTTCGGCGATGATCCGGCCGCCTGCGTCGGCCAGCCGAAACAGGCCGGGCTCGCGCCCATAGTTGGCAAAGAAGATGGTATCGTAGGCCCAGGTGATGCCGGTGGGGGCGGCTGAGTTGGGCAAGATAAGCACAGGGTCGGTCCACCAATCTTTATCGACCCCGCCCAAGGCCATTGGGAAGCCGTAGTAGGGGGTGGCGTTCCCGTCGCCGGCGTTGGCGGCCGCGGAGAGGGTACGCGGGTCGAGCAGGTCGACCTCGTCGCCGGCGTTGAAGTCACCGGGCACGTTGGTGGCGCCATTGTCGGTGAACCAGACACGTCCGAACGGGTCGACAGTGAGGCCGTAGGGGTTGCGGACACCGCGCGCCGCGGTCTGGAAGACGCCGATAGAGCGTTCGGCGAGCAGGCGGTCCAGGCGGGCGCGCACGATGCGGGCGGCGAAGGGATTGCCGCCCGCCGCCACATTGGTGGCCAGGGTTTCTGCGGGGAGGTCGCCGTCGCCGAGCACGATTATGCCGTCTGAATAGCCGTCGCGCACGCCGCCGGCGGAGACATACAGCCAGCCATCGCTGATCCCGATACCATTGTTGGCGTGGAAGAGCTGTCCGGCCACGGCGAAACCGCCGGCCAGAGGTTCATATCCGCCGCCGTCGACGATGCGTCCCACTTCGCCGGCCCGATTCAGGTAGAGCGCGCCGCCATGCCAGGCCATGCCGGTTACGCGGCTGGATTCGCGCAGGATCTCATAGTAGCTGTCCCTGGAAACACTGTTCCAAATGACGATTGAACGGCTGGCGTGGTAGGGGTCGTACAGAATTTTGGGGTCGAAGTTGCCGCTGGACGGACTGTCCAGGGCGATGAACAGTCTGCCGTCGGGGGCAAAGGTCAGAGCGGTGATGCCGAACTGGTCCTGCAGCTTCGGGGCCAGGAACTGCTCGGCGCAGAAGCCGCCCCTGGGGAGCTGCCACGGGTCTGATTCTGATGGAGGACTCAGATTGAGGGGGGCGACGCGTATGCCTACGCCGCTGGCAGCCATGCCTCGCGGCGGGGGGCTGGCCGCGCCGCCACCCTGGTCGGCCGCGGCATTGGCGTTGTCGTTGCCTTCAACGGCCGCGCCCGGATTGGATGCCGCGGGAGGGGGAGCGGGACTGGCGATCTCCAGCTCGGGGAGATAGGCGGCGATCTGTTCGGCGCTGGGGATGGCGGCGCAACTTGCAGGCAGGGCGAGTTGGGCGCTGATGTAGGGAACGGTTCCGCCATCTTGGGCGCATTCATTTGGCGCGCGGGTGAAATCTTCGCCTGAAAGGCGCATCCACATTTCGGCGACGGGCGCTGGCTCCGTGCCCTCCCTGGCGGCGCCGGCCACGATCCATTGGTAGATCAGGGCTTTCTCGCCGTCACTGAGCTCACCCACGACCGGCATAGCGCCGGACTGGATTTGGCTCCAGAGCGTTGATTCGTCCGGCGCGCCCGGGGCGACCACGGGTCCGTTCAGGCCCCCGGTCATCAAGGGTTCATACTCGGTCACTTGCAGCTCGGCCTGTTTCACGACACTGCTGTGGCAGGCGCCGCAGTTGGCTTCCAGAAGCGGCTGAATGTCCTGATCGAAGCCCGGCGCGGCGAGTGGAATCCGACCCACGGAGCGGTTGAGAGAGACGAAAGGGGAATCTTGCTTCTGGCCGAAGATCGCTTCGACGCGTACGAGGGCCCCGGCGGGCACGCGGCCCAGCTGGCAGCTCTCGCGATGGGGTTGGTTGCGTACGTTGGCGTTACGCTGCAGCACAGCATACACCGGCTGGCCCCCGGCGAGGCAGGCAAGAGCCTCATCGAATCCGTGGAGCAGGGCGATGTCAGCGACGCCGCCCATGGGTTCGGGGCGCGCGGTAGGGGGATGCGGCCCATCACGCTCGGATCGGCCAGAGTCCAGGAAGCTGGGGTCGAACGGTTGGAATTCGCAGGCGCCGAGGAAGAGGAGTGCGCAGAGGAGCAGGAATATGGCGGAACGGGAGGCTGGACTGGTGCGATGATTCATTGATAGAGAACTTTCATGCAAAGCGGTTGGGGCGCACCCGCCCGTGAATACGCTGCGCCCTGTCAAACTCCTATCGTCCGGAAATCGGGTTGGGAACCGCCGAATCCTCTTTCAGCGAATGACGCGCGATGGAAATGTCCTGTCTAATCTGGGCGACGAGGGCCTCCAGGCCGTCAAATCGTTGCTCGTCGCGCAGGCGGGAAACAAAAGTGACCGTGATGCGCTGGCCGTACAGATCACCGGATTCACCTGCCGCGGGAAAGTCCAGCAGATGGGTTTCGATGCGGCGTTGCCGTCCGTCCACTGTGGGCCGCACCCCGATATTGGTGACGCTGGCGCGAGGTTGGGCCGAACAGCTGTCGGGCAGAGAAGCCCAGGTTGCGTAGACCCCGTTGGCAGGGATCAGGCGCAGCGGCGCGGGCTGGATGTTGGCGGTGGGCACGCCGATTTCGCGCCCGCGGCGTTCGCCTGTCTCGATGCCGCCGGAAATCTGGTAGGGGCGGCCCAACATGCGCGCGGCATCCTCCACAGCGCCGGCCAGAAGAGAATGACGGATCTTGTGGCTGTGGATTTCGCCATCGTCGCGGGCGAAGGGTTCGATGACAGCAACGTCATAGCCGAGCGGCGGGCCGAGCGCACGCAGCAGCTCGACATTGCCGCTGCGCCCGCGCCCCAGCGCGAAATCCGGGCCCACGACCAGGCGGGCAAGGCCCAGATGCTCAACGAGAAGCGCCATAAACTGCTCTGGGGTAAGGCTGGCGAATTCCCTGTCAAACGGCTGGATGATGCCCAGATCAAAGCCGCAGCGTTCGATCAGCCGGAGACGCTCCTGCGGCGTTGTCAGCAGGCGAAGGGGCAGGTCTGGCCGCAGAACGGCGATGGGGTGGGGGTCGAAGATGAGCAGCGCGGTCTTGGCGGGCGGCGCATGGCGGGCGGCATCAGTTTGCAGGGCGCGCAGGAGGGCCTGATGGCCGAGATGGACACCGTCGAAATTTCCGATTGTCAGGAAAGTTGGGCCGGGAAACCGGAGAGATCGCAGATCGCTGCGCCAGATTCTCATTTCAAATCAGTTTCTGGTATATGACGTGGATACCTATTGCCATCCGGTCTCTCGGCGGTGGCCACGGCAGGAGGGCAGGCGTTGCGCGCGGCCTCAGAAGATGGGGATGATACCAGAAGCTGGTCTTCAAGATGAGCGTCCATGTGATTGCGATGGCGGCGGGCTACGATTGGGCCCCCAGCTGCTGAGCAAGCCACTTTTCGGCCTTCCAGACGGTCCCGTCTGCGCTCCCATCGCCTGCGCGGGCGCGTGCGATTCCGAGGAAGCGGCCGCTCTGATCATAGGCGGCTGCGAGCCCGGCCTGCTGCGCGCCGGCCGGGTTGCGGGCGTCTGGGAAGGGGGTATGGCGGACTGGAAAGGGGCGGCCGCGACCGATTTTTTGGCCGTGGCCCAGCCGGACCTGTTCTTCTTCGCTGACGGTCAGGCGGGGCATGCTGAGCCCGGCATCCGGCGCGAAGAGCATGTCTGGCAGCTGGCCGTCAGCCGCCGCCTTCTCGATGGCCGGCATTGTTGATGCGTCGGCGACGGAAAAGGGACCCGCTTCCAGTCGACGGAGGAAGCTCAGGTGGGCGACTGTGCCCAAAGCCTGCCCCAGCGCGTGGGCGAGGCTGCGCACGTAGGCGCCGGCGGAACAGCGTATCCTGAGTGAGATCTCGGCGGGCGCTGTAAAGGAAAGAAGGCGTATCTCGTGAAAGGTAACGTTTCGCGGGGAGACCTTTACGGTCTCACCGCGGCGCGCTTTGCGGTGCAGGCTTTCACCGCCCTGCTTCAATGCGGAGTAGACGGGCGGGATTTGCGCAATTTGGCCCCTGAAGGCGGCGAGGGCGTTTTCCACGCCGGCCTCGGTGAGCGGCGGGACATCGGCCTGGGCAACGGTCTGACCGACAGCGTCGTAGGTATTGGTGGCGCGACCCAGCGTCACGCGGGCGTCGTAGGTTTTGTCATGGCCCTGGTAGTATTCGACGAGTCGTGTGGCAACGCCCAGGCAGAGAACGAGGAGCCCGTTTGCCATCGGGTCCAGCGTGCCGGTATGGCCGATGCGTTTTTGCCGGCTCAAGCGCCGGACGCGCTGAACGATGTCGTGGCTGGTGGGCAAGTGTGAAGAGACCGGCGACCCGGTGTGCGACGAGGGGTTTTGGCGACCCGGCTTATCGACAAGGAGAATCCCGTGTAGGTCGGTCATGGCACCGGTAGGTGGATGGCGCGATTTGTGTACGTCAGGCGCGCATGTCGTTCGCGCTTTGGCGGCGCAGCTGGTGCAGCGCTTCCACAACGCGGGCCGCGACGTCCTGCAAGGGGCCGGCAACGGTGCAACCGGCTGCGGGTGGGTGACCTCCGCCGCCGAATGCGAAAGCAACCTGGCTGACATTGAACCCGGGTTTGGCCCGAAAGCTGCATTCGATCAACTCTTGGCCGTTTTTGGCGAAACGCTGGGCAAAGGTCGCGCTGATGTCGGCCTCTTGCACCGTCACAAGGAAGTTGGCAAGACCGTCGCTCTGGTGCGGTTCGACACCACTGCGCAGACGGCTTTCGGCGTCGAGCGTGGCCCAGATAATACCGTTTTCCATCTGCACGCCGGCCAGCCCGACTCCCCACAGCTTGACGAGGCCGAACGCTCTGCTATCGAGCGTATTGCGGACGATATGGGCCAGGTCTGCGCCGGCGTTTAGCAGCCGCAGCGTTGTCTGCAATACATCAGCGCGAGTGTTGGCGGTCCGAAAACAGAGTGTATCGGTGACAAGCCCGGTGAGCAGCGGGACGGCTATTTCTTCAGTAAGGCTGACATTGAGGGCATCGGCGAGGGGCACAAGCATCTGGCATGTGGCCGCGCAGCCTGAATCCACCCAGTTTTCAGTGCCGAACAGGGTATTGGTAACGTGATGATCGATGACGCCGAGCGGGATCTGATTGTGGAAATCGGGTCTGTAGACGGCGCCCATGCGATCGATGCTGGAGGTATCCAGGCAGACGATCAGGTCGTAATTGTGAGCGACCTCAGCCGGCCCGATGATCAGTTCCACGCCGGGCAGGAACTGGAATTCGGGCGTTGCTTCGTCCTGGAGCGCCAGGGTGGGTCGTTTGCCCAGCGTGCGCAAGATCTCGCCCAGGGCGAGCAGGCTGCCGACTGCGTCGCCATCGGGGCTCACATGGCTGACGCAGAGGATGTTGTGGCTGGATTCCAGGAGACTGAGCAGGAGAGGGGGCGGGGCGACCGGGGCGCGATCTTGGCCGCAGGCGGCACCCTGCCTGAGCAGGGACGCGTTCGAGGTCATGCATCCTCTTTCTGAGCATCGACGGAATAGAGATCAGGGGAAGGGAGTGTAGAGGAAGGAGGTGAAAAAGCGTTGTCCGCATCCTGTTGACGCGTCTCTCGTTCCTCGGCAATGCTCTGCAGAAGCGCATCGACGCGAGCGGCCTGGTCAGGCGAATCGTCATAGTAGAAAAGCAGTTCGGGCACGGCTCGGAAGGAAACGTTGTGGGCCAGTTGGCGGCGCAGAAAAGGCGCAGCTCTTTTCAGTTTGGCCAGGACAACAGTGCGCTGGATGTCACTGTCCTGGTGGATGTAGATTTTGGCGACGCGCAAGTCGCGGCTGACGACAACGTTCGTCACCGCCAGCAGCTCCAGCGCGGGGTCATCCAGTTCGGAGCCGATCAAGATAGACAGTTCCTGATAGAGCAGCTCTGCTGCCCTCTCCTGACGAATTGTGGTCGTCATTGTTTCCATGCCGTCGGCGGTTCGTCGATGATCAATCAGCGGTTGCGGGCGTTCGAGCCCACTATAAACCATAAATCCGGAACCAGAAACTATTATCGCACCTGTTGTCTTTCGAATACCTCGATGATGTCGCCCTCCTCGAGGTTTGAGTTGACGCCGGCCAGGTTGATGCCGCACTCATACCCGGCCCGAACTTCGGTGACATCTTCGGTGAATCGTTTGAGGTTTTCGACGTTTGTGGTGATGACGGTTGTGTCGTTGCGGATCAGGCGCGCCTGGCTGCTGCGCTTGACGACGCCGTCGAGCACCATACAGCCGGCGATCAGGCCGCCGCGCCGCACGCGGAACATTTGGCGCACTTCGGCATGGCCGGTGACAATCTCTTCGAAAATCGGGTCCAACATACCGGTCAGGGCCTGTTCCACATCTTCGAGCAGGTTGTAGATGATCTGGTAGTGTCGGATCTCGACGCCGGACTGTTCTCCGCGTACCAGGGCGGCTTTGTCGATGTTGACACCGAAACCGACAATGATGGCCTGGCTGGCTTCGGCGAGCATAACGTCCGATTCGGTAATGTCGCCAACGGCCGATTGCATGATTTTGACGGTGACTTCATCGTTGCCGAGTTGTTCGAGGCTGTGGACGATAGGCGCCAGAGTGCCTTGCGCATCAGCCCGGACGATGATATTGAGCGCTTCGGCTTCGCCGCCTTCGACGCGGGCGAACATATCTTCGAGCGTCATTGGCAGGTTCGATGCGACGCGGGATTCCTCCGCGGCTTGCATCTGCCGTTCGTTCGCGAGCGAGCGGGCCGTTCTGTCGTTTTTCGCCACGGTGAAGACTTCGCCGGCAGAGGGAACGCCATTGAGGCCCAGAATAATGGTCGGCGTACTTGGACCGGCCGTTTTCAGGGTGTTTCCTTCGTAGTCGAACATGGCCTTGACCCGACCCCAGTTTTCGCCGACGACCACCGAATCGCCGCGTTTCAGCGTGCCATTCTGAACGAGCAGGGTGGAGGTGATGCCCCGCTGTTTGTCCAGCTCCGCTTCGATCACGGTGCCGACGCATTGTCCTTTGGGATTGGCAAATTGGGGGTCGAGCTCGGCGACGACGAGGAGGTTTTCCAGCAGGTCGTCGACTCCGTCACCGTTGAGCGCGCTGATTGGAACCGTGATGGTTTCGCCGCCCCACTCTTCCGGCGCGAGGCCTTCGGTCGCCAGTTCCTCCATCACCCGATTCAAGTTGATGTTGGGGCGATCGATTTTGTTGATTGCGACGACAATCGTCACGCCGGCTGCCCTGGCATGGCTGATGGCTTCGCGCGTCTGGGGCATGATGCCATCGTCGGCGGCGACAACGAGGATGACGATATCGGTGACCTGCGCGCCGCGTGCGCGCATCGCGGTGAACGCTTCGTGGCCGGGCGTATCCAGGAAGGAAATTCTCTTGCCGTCGACTTCCACCTGGTAGGCGCCGGTATGTTGCGTGATGCCGCCGGCTTCCGTATCCACGACGTTCGTACGGCGGATGCGATCGAGGAGTGTGGTCTTGCCGTGGTCGACATGCCCGAGGACGGCGACAACGGGCGGGCGCGGGAGAAGGTATTGCTCCGCTTCTTCGGCCACGATTTCCTGGATCATCACCCGTTCTATGGGCCTTTGATCCTCATCGGGCGCCTGTTCGGGCAGCTCTTCTTCCACGACAGGCCAGAGCACCTCGATGCCGAGCTCTTCGCCCACAATGGCGGCTGTATCGTGATCGAGGGTTTGGTCGATTGGCGCCATGATGCCGAACTGCATCAGCACCTTAATGAGATCGATAGGACTGCGATCCATCCGTTCGGCCAGCGCGCGGACGGTGACGTACTCCTCCACGATGATGGAAGACGGCAGGCCGGCAGCTTCACCGCTGGCGGCATCGTCAGCGGGGCTGCCATTCTGGACCTTCGCAGGATCTTGTGTCGCGGTTGCCATTTCTGCCTTCCTTTCGTCTATCTTTTTCGGTTCCCAGCTTGCCAAGCGGCCGCGCAGTTGATAGCTGACAACCGAAACCTCCCTCTGCGTTGAGAGGGGCGGGTTGTGAGAAGCATTCACGCAGCAGACAGCGTGCACTTACTCAGAAATCAGAGAATTTTACTGGTTGGGGCGGGAAGCACGCACAGATGTATGCGAAGGAGGTCTGATGCGGGGAGTCAAGAGGAAACCTGGCGGAGAGACGAGCTTTTACACAGCCGCCTCTTGCATCCCGATTTCCTTCCCCTTCTCCGTCCCAAACTGCAGTACAGCCAATGTCAGTCCACGATACTGACACATGTCAGGGTGTGGACAATCGGCTTATGGTCATTGGATATTCCCTGTCCTTCGGCGAATCCGATCTTGAACTCGCGCTTTGCGTTTCGGGTTGAGCAAGGCCGCGCATCGCGCGCGCATTGCATACTCTTCTACCCCCAGGGCAATTGCATCTAAATTGGGTCAAAGCATCGAAATACTTCAGAATTCCCCTCCAGTTCGGGATCAGACATGAGAAGTGTTCGATTAGTGGCACGTAGACGGGAAATCCAAATGATTTCGACGCCTGACGGCCGGT
>JAJDZJ010000196.1 GCA_022824685.1 Caldilineaceae bacterium | reverse complement strand
TTGGACCCGGATCCGCTGCGTGGCAGTGCGGCCGGTGAGGCGTTTGAGGCCATTTTTGCGGTCGACGTAACGGAACCGGCGAGTGTGGAGCAGGCGGTGCAGGACACGATGGCGCAGTTGGGCGCTATTGATGTGCTGGTAAACAATGCCGGTGTTTCGGGACCGACGCTCCCAACGTGGGAGTATCCGCTGGAGGAGTGGGACCGGGTCGTCGCGGCCGACCTCACTTCGGTCTTCTTGTGCAGCCGGGCGGTTATCCCGTTCATGTTGGACCAGGGGGGAGGGCGGATCGTAAACGTGGCTTCGGTGGCGGGCAAGGAGGGCAATGCCAACGCCTGCGCGTATTCGGCGGCCAAGGCAGGCGTTATCGCGCTCACGAAGTCGCTGGGCAAGGAGCTGGCTCAGAGCGGCATCATCGTCAACTGCGTGGCTCCGGCGATGGTGCAGACCGATCTGCTCGGTGAGATGACGCCCGAGTACATCAAGACGGTGACGGCCAAGATACCGATGGGTCGCTTTGGGACGGTGGAAGAGAACGCGGAAATGGTGGCGTGGCTGTGTAGCGACGCCTGCAGCTTTGCAACCGGCGCCGTGTTCGATGTTTCCGGCGGGCGGGCCACGTATTGACGCGAACGGAGACCAGTCCCGCCAGCAGGATGCCAGGGGAGAGCGCCTGTGGGTGATTTCAGCCAGCTTGCGATCAACCAGTTTACGACGCTGCATCAGTGGTCCTTGCCGGAGGCAGTTGAAGGGTATGCGCGCAACGGCGCACACGCGATGGGCATCGTGCGGGACAAGCTGCATGAGGTGGGCGTCGTCGAGGCGAGGCGGTTGCTGCGGACCCACGAGATGCAGGTGACCTGTCTCTGCGTTGGCGGTTTGCTGACGGATTCGGACCCGCATCGTTTTCGGGCCAATCTAGCCGATTCCAGGCGGGCCATTGACGAGGCCGGCGAGCTTGGGGCCGAGTGCCTGGTTTTTGTGGCTGGCGGGCTGCCGGAGGGGTCGCGGGATCTGCCCGCGGCGCGGGCGCGCTGCCTGGAGGGCCTTGCGGAGCTCCTTCCCTATGCGAAGTCGGCTGGCGTGACGCTGGCCCTGGAACCGTTGCACCCAATGATCTGCGCGTTCCGCTCGTGTCTTTCCACCCTGGGGCAGGCGAACGACTGGATCGAGGCGCTGGGCGCCGGTCCGGAGCTGGGCATCGTCATCGATGTGTACCATGTGTGGTGGGATCCTGACCTTGAGCGGGAGATTGCAAGGGCGGCGGGGCGCGTCGCCTCCTTTCACATCTGCGACTGGCTGATGGAGACCACAGACCTGCGCCTGGACCGCGGCATGATGGGAGACGGCGTTATTGACATTCGCCGCATTCGACGGCTGGTAGAAGCGACGGGGTACGATGGGTACCGCGAGGTAGAGATCTTTTCCGCGCGGAACTGGTGGAAGCGCGATCCGGACGAGGTCGTTGCGATCGCGAAGGCCCGCTACTTGTCGGACGTGGTCTGATTTTCAGCGGTTACAGCCTGATACCATTTCGAAAGGGGCGGTAGAAGGTCTCCTTTGCTGGTCATGCACTGCACAGGGCTTGCCCGGCGCTATCCGTAGGAGCACAAAAACTTTGTTTGGGAATAACGAACTTCCCCCCAGGGGAGACAGACTGGCAGGCAAGGCGGCGATCGTCACCGGCGCGGGTTCGCGGGAGCGGTCCGCTCCGGGAATCGGCTATGCCATGGCGGTTCTTTTCGCCCGTCAGGGCGCGCGGGTGGTCGTGGCTGACATGGACGAAGCCAGGGCGGAGACGACGTTGAAGGTCATCGGCGACGGGGGCGGGGAAGGTTCTTTCATTTACGCGGATATCACGAGGGAAGAGGACTGCAGGAAGCTGGCGGAAGAATGCGTCGAACGGTACGGCAGTCTGGACATTCTGGTCAACAACGCGGGCATCGCGGGCACGGGCAAGGTCACGGACTACGAGGAGGCGACCTGGGATGTAGCCTTGGACGTCAACTTGAGGGGTCCGGTGATGGCCTGCAAATACGCGGTGCCGTGTATGGCTGCGGGCGGCGGCGGTTCAATTATCCATATTTCCTCGATTGACGGGCTGCTGGCGGGGGCGTATCTGAATGTACCTTATTCCGTGGCGAAGGGTGGGCTGGCTACGTTGACCAGGCTGATGGCAGTCCATCACGGGCGGGAAAATATCCGGGTCAATTGCCTGGCGCCGGGGCATGTTCATGCTTCGTTTACGGCCGGGTTTGCGAATGAGGAGCGGGAAAGGCGGCGAAAGATCGGGCCGCTGGGGACGGAGGGTACGGCGTGGGATGTTGCGTATGCGGCGCTCTATTTTGCGAGTGATGAGGCGCGCTGGATTTCGGGGATTGTGATGCCGGTTGACGGGGGCCTGCTGGCCGCTACGCCGCTGGCGGTGATGGGGAATTTGGGGGCGTGAGGGGGAGGAGAGCCGCTCTAGAGAAGAAACACATTGACTCTTGCGCTTTCTTCTCGGAAAGGTGGTTGCCTATTCTCAGATCATGCTCTGGATATCGCAAGACGGCCTCGGCGCTATCCTTCTTTTCGTACAGAATACCAGCACGAAGATAGCGGCATTCAAGCGCTTCCAGCGTCATCCGAAACTTGAGCGCCGCCGAGTGCCGCCATCGTTTCTTGATCATCGTTGGGTCCCTCCACAGGCATGGAGTCTTGCTCTATTTTTCACCTATACACCTTAGCTTGTGGTCCTGTCTTTGGGACCAAGCTCACTGATTCAACCTTTCCTCTGGTAGCGCCAGCGTTCGGCAACTTTGGCCAATTGCTGATCGGTCATGGCATCATTTTGCCAGCCGCTGTCGAAGTCGACATCTCTTGACGACGGAAGTTCCTCACTCGACAGCTTTCTAATCATGATTCGCGAGGGAAGCGTCGCCGCTTGCCCAACAAAAATTGCTTCTTGACGACGTAATCCTGAGAGCATTTTGGTCAGTCCCTCCAGGGAGTCGGGAAGGATACCACGAACGTGTCCTCTGTCAGACTCGTTAGCTATCCGGAGAACGATCCACGAATTGCATTGCGAGAGAACGGTAGCTTCAACCTCGCTTGGTCGCTGTGAAACGAGAAACAACCCAACTCCGTATTTCCGACCTTCCTTAGCAATCCTTCTTATTGATTCCTGAGCAGCCTCATACTGTGCTTCCCCACTATTCGGAACGTATCTATGGGCTTCTTCACAAACAAGTAGCACAGGGTCGGCAATTCGCTCCTCTTCGGTTTGCCAGACCTTAAGGTTGAACAGCGTCCTAGCTATAACTGCACTGGCAACCCCAGCCACTTCATTGGGAATACCTGATAGGTCAACGATTCTTGGAGGAGCATTGCCTTCAAGAATCTGACGAACAATTGTCACGAACTCGTCTCCATTTGCTTTTTCCCATTCAGACATCAAGAATTTCAAGCGACCATCAGCACACAAGATATCGAGCTTTTGAAGAATGGAGTTATAAGGATCCTGCCGACTTGCTTGGGTCGGCCTACCTGCTACAACCGCAGCACGAAAAGTCTCCAAACGGTAAGGTACAGGAGAATCTACCGTGATCGCATTGGCATCCAGCCCCAAGTCGTTGGCACTTTCTTGACGAGCGGAAGTGAGGGCCGTTTTTACAATATTGGCCTGCGATGTGGCGACGAATTCGGTCTTGCCGATCAACAGCGCCAGAGTCTCTTGGAAGTCGAGCAGCCAATATGGAAGCCTAAGCGTTCCGTCCTCTGTCGACAAGAGAGTATGGGAGGGAAACGCCGAACTGTATTCGTTGTGTGGGTCGAGGATTACGATTCTGGGATGCCAAAACGGGCGCTCAAGGTCTTTACCCCTGTCTAAGATACTGTGCAGCATTGCGGCCACAGCGGCAGACTTTCCAGCCCCTGTAGAGCCAAGGATCGCAGTGTGTTTGCCAATCAATTCGTTAAGGTGTGCGTAACAAGGGGCACCTCCTGAACCTACATGTTCACCAAGCTGAATTGACGTCCCATCGGAATGCCCGTAGATAATCTTCAGATCTGATTTTGGAGTTAGGTAAAGTGTCTGCTGTGGCAATGGATAGGTTGCCACACCACGTTCAAACTCAAGTGTAGGGCTGTGACCGTCGTGAGAGTATTTCCATTCCCCCTCTCCGAAAAGATCTGCCTCTATGATCCTCTCGTCGCCTGAAGTTGAGGGCAACATACCACGTTCTACTTCGTAATCTGCTTTCATGCGGAGTCGGCCTACAAACGCATAGATTAAGCGCCGGCCAAAATGTACTTGAACAATCGACCCGAACTGACCGACGGGATAGACTTCGCCTCCATATATACGTGATAACTCTGTAAGGTCGGCGTCCAACTCAGCGATGATGCGTGAGCCGTCGACTTCGATTATTTTGCCTATCGCTAAGTTTTCGATCGGTTCCCCTGGGCTGATTCCTCCCATGTTCATACGTCTCCATTCAAGATACGTGTCAGATTCTCGAACTTCCACCAAGGCAAGTCATCTCTTGAGATCTGCTCCTCATCACCGCGAAAAAAGCCGCGATTGGAGAAGATAAGTACTTGGTCGCGAACAAGATTGTCTTCACGCCATTTCTGGAGAAGCCCGGATGGTTCGTTGCTGTCCGTGAAGGCAGCAATTGTTAGATTGCCATCTGATCCTCGGAGTGCTCTGTCAATTTCGACGTTTATGTGTCTGTCACCAAACGAGTATCCACATATCACGAGCAAACGCTGGGATCCTGAGCTTGATTGCAACGCTTTTCTCGCGCGATTCAAGAGATGAGCAAAAGGGTCTAGTTGCGCCTCTTGGTATTTGGTCGAGGATGGCCAGATTAGCAAAGGTATGTTCTCCTTATCTTCAAGTTTGATGCTATTTCCGATCCTCCTAGGCGATGGGTCGTCAGGAAATTGATACCAGTTGATTGAGCCGTGGAGTTTGATGACACGGGTGGATACACCGTCGGCGTCGAATGCTCTGGTATCCCACCAGGCAGTCTCTCCTCCGCTGAGACCATCCGAATATTGAATCCCTGCCATAGCCAGTGAGTCCTCAACTATGGTGTCGTAGTTGAGAACCAAATAGTCCACTGGCTGTGAGTTGCCTTGTCTGCCCACCCGAAGGGGTCGATGGACTGAAGTAACAAACTTCTGATGCGTATCGATGCTTACTTTCTTGTCAATGGCCTTTGCGATTGCCTGCTTTATTTGGATGATAGCTATATGCAGCTGTTGCGCGGAATACGAGGCGTTGCCGGCGACAACGGTATTTTCTTCTACTCCCCGTTCTGCCCTACGTTGGGTGATAGCCAGCATATCTACTATTTCGCTAAGGTAGTCTTCAATATTGGCGTTAGATCCACTTGCGAACTCTTCTTTCACGGCTTGAAGAATCTTCTTACTTGAGCAGTCGATCTCATCATCCCTCAAGACTCTGTCTGTTAGCTCATTAGTGAGAGGAAGTCCAGCGCACTTACTGCAACCGGCACCGATCAAGAATACTAAGGCACCGCTGCTATCTCTGATACCGCGAAATTTATCTAAAGCATCCGCGAACTCTTGTTGGCTTACCACAAAAGGTTCATTGACTTCGGTCATTTACCTGCTCCGTATTCCGCATACCTCTTGCCTCTTTTGCGATTCAAGACGCTCGACGGTTTATAACTCCAGACAAGGGTCGTCAGCCGACCCTTTGGGCAATTTCACAACCTAGTCGGACATTTCGGTCCGCACCAGCGTCTCTTCAATTACAATCTAATAAGGCCCAGTAGGGTATCAATTGTACTGAATCCACTTCCATGAAGAGTATCAAACTCCATTTCAGGCATTACAGCAAGAGCGTAAATCTCGTCAGAATCCATCATCCCGAGCAGCCTTGCAGCCCTACTTTTTCCCTCGGATCTAGTCTTGTCTGAAAGCAACTCTGGGCAGGTTAGAGCTTTACCCTCTGATTTTAGACTCAGTTGGTCAACTGCAGACCCCTCCCCTCTAGGGTACCCGGGAATGTGTCCTTCCAACATGTACAGAATTGCCTCTATAACGTCGAGCCAACCTTCAGGGTCACGTGTGTAGGTCGGAGGCGGCTTATGCTCGAAGACAAAATTCATTACGTCGCTGGCGCGTCGCTGACCCAGAAGGAACTGACGATACAACAAAGGGTCCTTATGACTAAGCGCGATTAGAAAGGCTAGCAGGAAAGGATACATTACTATGGAAAATAGGCGACCTTGCGCTGACAAGGCCATCAATCTGACGCAACTATCGATGTCCCTAAGAGATAAATCAAACCTAGCGCAAAGGTCTGGAAACTCTTCGGTCCACACGTGGTAATTCACATCGGGCCACTTGTAAACTGAAGTCGAGTCCTCCCAACTGAGGAGATTTTCCAACTGATAATCTCGCATCAGAACCCTACAGAAGTGAGCCTTGTCCGGGCTCTGAAGCTGAAACTCCAAATCAAAGAACTTTCGTAGATAGACGTCCGCATTGATTCCACCGTAGACCGACTTCAAAGATTCGCAGAGTTCATCCCGATTGACACCGAAGACAAAGACGATATTGGGAACATCGAAAATGTGCTTGACACGCTCCAATAGTTCGATAGCGAATGTCGGGCGACATCGGTCGAGTTCGTCGATGATGAAAACCAATGGGCGCTCTGTCTCTTCCTCGACAACGGTAGAGAGTTTCGTCAGTTGCTCCCTTAATCGCTCCCTTACCTCTTGCTGGTCCGAGTACTTTTGGAAAATGTCTCTACGAGTCATTTCTCTCAGGACACGATGAATATCGAGGCGCAACAACCTTGAGGTCCAGGCTTTGGCCCCCTCTTTGACCAATTCTATAGCGAAAGGCCGTGCCGCTCTTACCAGTTTCTTGAATCTGTTTTCTTTGAAGTGATCGAACAGTTGGCCGACGATGGCGACAAAGGGGTCGTCGCAGAAGTCGTCTTCCCAGGCATTGTAGTAGATAGACCGGAAGCCTTCGCTCTCCAAGTCCATTTGCCAACGTCGTAACAGAAAAGTCTTTCCTGTTCCCCATTCCCCATCAATTCCCACCAAAAGTGGCACACGCTGATTGCGGACGAGATCCGTCAGCCTGCCGGCAGTCTCCTTGCGGCCCAGCAAATCGTCCTGCCAAGGTTCTTTAGACGAAATTGCCTTTTCGGAGAGCTTTAGTGGCACAGATTCCGATGGATTGACCCGATCCGAATCGTCATCACTCATTTCAGATTCTCGCCCCATACACGAAAAGTAGCGAATTATGGCATTTGCACGCGTTAGGCGAACAAAGTTAGAGTGACTGATCCAACTTGCGGTCAGCGAATCCGATGGGGGCCATCATGATGATCAAGGCGCAGATTCAGTTCACCTAACGAATGACCGAGCAACTCGTCGACCATGAGCCGCAGGCTGGCGCACCACCTACTGAACTGGTCCGCAGAGCAGTCGACTGCTACTTCTGCGGAATCCGGGAGAATGGCACCCAAAGGGCTCTGCTTCCTCCACCACTAATCAACACAAAAAAAGGCCCGCCGAAGAGAGCAGGCCGACCCTTCGATTTGTTCGTGACTGTGAAAAGCGCCGACTGTGCCCGTCCCCGACGGACGTTAGAGGCACAACCGGACATTAGGGGCGCCTAGCGGGGCTCGAACCCGCAACCTTCTGATCCACAATCAGACGCTCTGCCTTTGAGCTATAGGCGCCATATTTGGTTGACCACCTGCAATACCGCATCCCAACGGCGTTCACGACAGGGCCGGGAGATCCCACCACGGGGAAGGCTGGGGGACAGGGATTCGAACCCCGATTGACGGTTCCAAAGACCGTAGTCCTGCCATTAGACGATCCCCCATCGCCAGCCGGATCGGGACCTGAGAATCAAATTCCTGGCCGAACAACGGTCCTTTTCAGGCAGATCGTTGCGCTGCGGAAGACGGGCCAGGAACTTGCCATTCTCTAAGGTGCCGAGGCCCAGACTTGAACTGGGGACACATGGATTTTCAGTCCATTGCTCTACCAACTGAGCTACCTCGGCAAAAAGACCGACGCGTAAGGCGACTGAGCCGCAGCATCATGAACGCCTGGAGACAACGGCTCCACCCCCTTAAGGGCCGGTCCTTTCAGAGCGGGCGATGAGATTCGAACTCACGACCTTCTCCTTGGCAAGGAGACGTTCTACCACTGAACTACGCCCGCAAATTTAACTGTTAAACTGTCTGCCGGACCGGCAGGCCCGGCAAGGCATCGAGTGGACCCGGTCGGATTCGAACCGACGATCTCCTGCTTGCAAAGCAGGCGCCTTCCCGCTTGGCCACGGGCCCGGACGCTGGATTCCAGTGCCGACGAGAGGACTCGAACCTCCACACCCTTGCGGGCAATAGATCCTAAGTCTATCGCGTCTGCCAATTCCGCCACGTCGGCTTTATCGCCGGCTAGCTGTCCGGCGCCAATTGAGCAGAGCAGCCTCGCAAGCCATCTGAGATTGTTGCAGGACGGATCCCTTTTGGAGCGGTCCTGCTGAAGGCGGGTGTACCCCCGATTCTGTCATCAGAGGGCCCAAGGGCCAACTCTGACGGTCATCATCTGTCTCGGGCGCTGGGCCCGGCGGAATGTAACTTGCTGGGCGTGAGCCAGCCTTGTTCATGCCGCTGCGACGAGATTTTACACCATCTTCGCAGACCGTGCAAAACCCACTCGCCTTGCTCTCTGTTGCACGCTCGCCCAGCCGGCTTCGTTGCCGAAGCCGCTGGTGGGCTCTTACCCCACCGTTTCACCCCTGACCGGCCGGTTGCCCGGCAGGCGGGTCTGCTTTCTGTTGCGGTTGTAGTCACATGGCCGTTACCGGACATGCGCCCCCACTTACGGTTTCGTGAGGCAACATCCCAACGATGCTGCGTTGCAGGCATCGCGGGAGAGAGTCGGGAAGTTCCTCTACCGGTCGGACGCCGGCAGCGATGACTGCACCCGCCTTCAGGCTGGAAGGCCGCTGGTTGGCGGGTCCGGCCCGATTCACAACGTCTAATGGTAGCACGATTGGGTCCGGGTGGCAAATTTCGGGGGGATGGCGCGGAATTGGAAGGGTCTTCGTGGGGAGAGGGGGGTGATCCGCGAAGGGGCGCGAGGAAGGGCAACATCTTTGATCCACGAAGGAACGCGAAGGGACGCGAAGAAAGGCAACGGCAAACGGCAACTTCCTCTTGATCCACGGAGGGACACGGAGAAGGGCAACGGCGAACGGCAGCTTCTTCTTGATCCACGGAGGGGCAG
Source organism: Caldilineaceae bacterium (assembly GCA_022824685.1). Taxonomy (GTDB): domain Bacteria; phylum Chloroflexota; class Anaerolineae; order Caldilineales; family Caldilineaceae; genus Bin5. Next base: position 11,826 of record JAJDZJ010000196.1, on the reverse strand, counting down.
CGGGAGTGGCGATGCGGCGGGTGGGCGGGGGTTGAGGCGGAGGGAAGTCGCGTTTACTCGTTTGCGCTGACGTCAAGGTCGGGCTGGCGGGGGCCTTCGACCCAGACCTCGCCGTCTCGCCAGTTTTCCTGTTTCCAGATGGGGACGATCTCCTTGAGCCGTTCGATGGCGTAGCGGCAGGCCTCGAAACAGCCGTCGCTGCGGTGCGGCGTGGCGACGGCGATGAGGACGGTCGGCTCCTCGATGTCGCAGCGGCCGATGCGGTGCAGCATGCTTACGGCTTTGACAAGGGGCCAGCGCTCCATGATCTCGTCGCCGATACGCGCCATCATCTTCTCGGCCATCGGCACATAGGCCTCGTAGACCAGGAAGTCGGTCTCCCGGGCGCCTTCATCTGTGGCTGTGGAGCCGCGGACATTGCCTGCGAAGGTGACGACGCCGCCGCAGTCGGGGCGGCTGACGCGACGCAGTATGTCGTCCTGTGAGAGGGGTTCGCTGATAATTTCAAAGAGTTTGGGAGACATGGTCTGGACTCTGTCTTGCCGCGCCGGCGGCGCTGGAGGGATTGGGCGGCGGGTGAGGGAACTGCCTCCGGAGACGGGCGGCAGCAGCGCGACCTCGTCGCCGTCCTGGAGGACAGTATCCCGCTGGGCGAACTCTTCGTTTACGGCGACGTAGAAGGTTCGCCCGCGCAGGTCGGGGAGGCGTTTGTCGAGGAGATCGCCTACCGTGGCGTCTGCCGGCAAGGCTACGCTCTCATTCTTAAAGCCGGCGGCCTGACGGAGGCCGGCGAAAAGGATCAGGCGGACGTTCACGCGGCGCCCTCTTCCTTGTGCGAATTCTGAAGGGACCGCTGCCAGTCGCCGGACTTGCCTCCTCGTTTCCTGAGAAGCTGGACGCCTCCGATCACCATGGACTTTTCCAACGCCTTGGCCATATCGTAGATAGTCAGAGCGGCTACGCTGACCGCGGTGAGGGCCTCCATTTCGACGCCGGTGCGGCCTTTGCAGCGAACAGAGGCGACGATGAGGACCCGGTTCAACGTTTCGTCGATTTCGAAATTGATGGCGATGCTGGTCAGCGGCAGGGGATGGCAGAGCGGAATCAGGTCGGGCGTCCGTTTGGCTGCCATGATTCCTGCAATACGGGCGGAGGAGAGCACATCCCCTTTGGGCACGGCGCCGTCGCGTATGGCGGCCAGCGTGGCGGGGGCCATGTAGACGCTGCCTTCGGCCACCGCCTCGCGGCTGGTGGCGTCCTTGCCGCCGACGTCCACCATGGATGCGCGGCCTTCTCTATCGAGGTGGGTCAGTTCAGACACGGCATGGACCTCAACTCGGCTAGAGCTCCCCGATCAGGAGCGCGTCGACGGTTTCACCGGCGGCCATGACACCTTCCCGTTGGGGCAGGGCAAGCAGGGCGTTCGCGGTGCGCATGCTGAGGAGGCGGCTGCTGGCCTGGATGCCCGTGCTGGCAGCCAGGAAGCAGCGCTGGCGCCCGTCCCAGCTGAGGGTGGCGCGATGGTACTCCGGTCGATAGGCGTCGAGGGGCAGGGGCTGGGCGAGGCGGGCCTGGACGACGCGCAGCGCAGGATCGGGCCAGCCGGCCATTTTGCGCAAGGCCGGGACGACGAAAAGGTAGAACGTAACCAGGCTGCTGACGGGATTGCCGGGCAGGCCGAAGACGAGGCGGCGGCCCGCTTCCAGGTCGGCGGTGGCAAAGGTGACCGGCTTGCCCGGCTTCATGCGGACGCGTCCGTAGTGGACGGTTCCTGCGTGTTCCAGAAGAGGCTTGACGAGATCCAAATCGCCCATTGAGACGCCGCCGGAGGTGAGGAGGATGTCTGCCTCGGCCAGGCCCTGGCGCACGCGTTGTTCCAGCGCTTCCTGCGTGTCTCCGGAGATGCCGAGATCGATCGGTTCGCCGCCGGCCGCGCGGATGGCGGCCAGCAGCATGGCGCGGTTGCTGTCGCGAATCTGGCCGGGGCCCGGCTTTTGCTCCGGGTCGACCAGCTCGTCGCCGGTGGAGAGGACGGCCACCTTGGGGCGGGGGTAGACGGGCACGTCGACGATGCCGGCGGTGGCGAGGATGCCGATTTCGGCGGGATCGAGCCGTTCTCCGGCGGCGAGCACGGTCTGGCCGGCCTTTACGTCCACGCCGACGGGGCGGACGTTGGTCCCCGGTTCCACATTCTGGTTGATCCGAACTGCCGGGGCGCCGTTTCCCTGTTGTAGCTTTTCGGTCTCTTCGATCATCACGACCGCGTCGGCCCCGCCGGGCAGCGGCGCGCCGGTTGTAATGTAGGCGACGGTCCCTGGTTGGACGGAGAAATCGGCGAGCGCGCCGGCGCTCACTTCGCCGATCATGGGATAGTCTCCGGTTCCGTCGGCGGCGACGACCGCGTAGCCGTCCATGGTCGAAGCGGGGAAGGGGGGCAGCGGCTCTTTGGCGGCAATGTCAGCGCCGAGAATGGCGCCGCGAACCTTGGAGAGCGGGCGGCACACCGCTTCCGGCAAGCGGGTCTGTTTGAGTGTGATGTCGAGGGCATCCTCTACTGAGAGCATCGAGTAGGGAGAGGTTATGGTCATCTGGATAGGGGTCCCCTTGTGGCAGGCTGTGTCCTAGTCCTGGCAGATCAGCTCGACCTCATTGCCGTCCGGGTCGTCGATGTAGATTGTGCGGCTGGCGAGGACGGGATGTGTGCCGCCTCTTGGCTCGTAGCCGGCCGCGCGCAGGGCCTGTTCCTGGTCGTCGAACAGGTCGGCGGGCAGCTCGAAGGCGATGTGGTGAAGCTGGCCCCCGCGAGGTTGGGCCGCGATTTCCGGGGGCATGGGCACGATCACGATCATCTGGGGTATGCCGGCGGCGCCGTCTCCGGCTTTGAGGAAGACGTTTGGCAGCTCGGGCGGGGAGATCACCTCCAGCCCCAGCAGGTCTCTGTAGAAGGCCACGGATTCCTCTTTGTTTCGGGACCACAGGACGATTTCGGCGATTCCGGAAATCATTGACATAGTCGTTTCCTGTTCGATGGCACTCTGTTGTCGCGCCTGGCGCGCCGGCGGGCCGTGTCTGAATGTGGGCAGTATAGCTGAGTCAGGGGCAATTTGCCAGTTAGGGGGGAAGGGCAACGGCGAACGGCAACATCTTTTTGATCCACGAAGGGACGCGAAGTGGCGCGAAGAACGGCAACGGCGAAGCGCAACTTCTATTGATCCACGGAGGGACACGGAGAGGCACGGAGAACGGCAACGGCAGAAACTATTGATCCGCGAAGGCGGCGCGAAGAACGGCAGCGGCGAACGGCGACACACTTTCATCCACGGTGGGCGGGCGGGGAACGCGTTGGTGTTTCGGGTCGGTGGGGTGTTGCCTGCGGAGGGGCTTGGGTGCCCGCGAGGGACGCCCCAACAGGGGGTTTGAGGAGGAAGGGAGGCGGAGGAGGGGATTTGGGGTGGGAAATGGGGTGGAATTTCGTATGGGCGCTGGGCAGAGTGATTGCATTTGGAGTGGTTCAAGGAAACGTTAGGCCTCCTGATTTTACGCCAGGGAGGACTCAAAGATGGAGAGGCGCGCGGGTGAAATCACGAAGATGAATGGTCTGATCGGCTTGAGCGTGTGCGGGCCTGCGCCTGGGCGAGTTTCGCGTGCGGGTCAGCCGCCTCGTAGGCAGTGCCAACTATTCACTTTCTTAGGGGACGACAGTACCAACGGGTGCAGTCCACACTTGGGGTTGCCTGGAGAAACGGGTCCCAGGATTCAGTGGATTACTCGCCTTCACCCGCCCCTCCCCCGCAGTTTCCCTCGCCCCTCTCCTCCTGCCCCTGAGACCCCGCCCCGCCACTTACAACTACCCACTGCCCCCCTAATACTTCAGCCGCAATTCACGAATTTGCAGTCTTTCCGGAGAAAATGAGAGTGTGAATGCCCATTTTGAACGTTTACGGCACTGTATGAACGGCTAAAATGCAGTCACTTCTGCGCCTCTCTTTGCTCTTTCGATCTTCGTCCAACACGAGTGCCGTTGTCGTACGAATGGGTGCTCTTGTTCGCCCCGTGCATCCCTCCCTTATTCCGCAGACCCCCTGTAGCCCCTTGTGGGCGCCCAAGCCCCTCCGCACAGAAACCAGCCTCCAATCAGAGACGCCAACACGTCCCTCGCGCCCTTCCCCCACCGGTCCCCTCCACCCCTCCCTTCCCCCGCAAACCCCCTGTAGGGGCGTCCCTTGTGGGCGCCCTAGCCCCTCCACACAGAAACCAGCCTCCAATCAAAGACGCCAACACGGCCCTCGCGCCCTCCCCCCGCCCGTCCCCTCCACCCCTCCCTTCCCTCGCAAACCCCCTGTAGGGGCGCCCCTTGTGGGCGCCCTTCCCGTCGGTCCCTCCTATGCCCGCCCGCGTAGCCTCCCCGTCCCGCCACCCTCTGACCACTGACCACTGCAGTTCCGCCCCTTGTGGGCGCCCAAGCCCCTCCGCACAGAAACCAGCCTCCTATCAGAGACGCCAACACGGCCCTCGCGCCCTTCCTCTTCCCTTCCCCTGCCCTCCTCCGTGCCCCTCCGTGGATAGAAAGCAGTTGCGCACCAGATTACAGAGAACGGCGCTGCCTCCGTTCTTGCGCGCAATATGATGCGTATGCCCTGCGGTGCATGTGGAGATTGGTGGGGCAACTGTTACAATGGGCAAAGGCTGGGGTTGTCCAAATGCCCTGAGAGCAGGCGCTGTTCGCGGGTACAAGGCCAGACGGGGGGAAGAATCGTGCGAGAGTGGATACGACGAGAAGCCGAAGATCTGTTGCCCAAGCTGGTGGAATGGCGGCGCGACTTTCACCGACACCCTGAGTTGGGATTCCAGGAGGCGCGGACGGCCGGGGTTGTGGCGGCGCATCTGCAGGAGCTGGGGCTGGAGGTGAGCAGCGGCGTCGGCAAGACAGGTGTGATCGCGATGGTGGAGCCGGACCAGGTTCCGGCGGACAGCGAGACGGTCCTGTTGCGATTCGACATGGACGCTCTGCCGATTCACGAGGAGACCGGACTGCCCTATGCGTCTGAGACTGCCGGTGTCATGCATGCCTGCGGTCATGACGGCCACACGGCGATCGGGATGGGTGTTGCGCAGCTGCTCTCGGAGCACCGCAATGAGCTGCCGGGACGGGTCAAGCTGGTTTTTCAGCCGGCGGAGGAAGGGCTGGGCGGCGCGCTGGCGATGATCAGAGACGGCGCGCTCGACGAGCCGCAGCCTGCGGCCGCCTATGGCCTGCATCTGTGGAGCCGGCTGCCGTACAACCAGGTCGTGGTCCAGCCCGGGCCGCTGTGGGCGGCGGCCGACATGTTTACGGTAACAGTTCACGGCCAGGGGGGCCACGGCGCGACGCCGCATGACACGATTGACGCCACCCTTGCGGCCTGCCAGCTGGTGGTGGCGCTGCAGAGCATTGTAGCCCGCAACACAAATCCGACCGATACGGCGGTTGTGACGGTGGGCTCGTTCAACAGCGGGACCGCGGCAAATGTGATTTCCGAGCGAGCGGAGTTACAGGGGACGATACGCAGCTTCAAGACGGAGGTGCGAGACCTCCTGCTGCGGCGCATCGAAGAGATTTGCCAGGGCGTCTGCCAGGCTTTCGGCGCCAGCTATGAATTCGAACTGCGGAACTGCGTGCCGCCGACGATAAACTCCGAAGCCGGGGCGCGGTTGATGGAAGGTGTTGCGAAAGAGGTGGTGGGCGCGCGCAATGTGGCGCAGATTCCGCCGATGATGGTGGGCGAGGATATGGCGGAGTTTCTGGACCGCGCGCCAGGCTGTTTTGTTCTGGTAGGCGCGGCCCATCCGGAAGAGGGTTTCTACAGCCCCCATCACAGCCCGACGTTCGACTTTGAGGAGAGCGTCATGCCGACCGGGGTGGCGCTGCTGGCTGAAATCGCGTTCAATCACCTTTCAGAGGGCGGGCAGGCCGAGACCGAAGCGGGAAGTTAGGGGCAGGGCGCGCGGCCCGGCTCTTCGACAGCGTGAAGCCGCGGGGCAGGAACGTTAGGCCGCCCAAATTGGAAATTGACATATCCGACATGATCAAGTAGGATCAACCTGTTTGATTGTATTGATACGATTAATCGGATGATTCAGCGAAAGTCGGCAGAGATCGCGGCGCCATCGGTGAAAAGATGATCAAGCAACTTTACAGCGACTCCGAACTGCTGGACTACATCGTAAACAACGGGTTTGCGCCGGGAGCGAGGCTGCCTTCGTTGAACGACCTGAGCGCGGAGCTGGGGGTCAGCATTGGCAAGCTGCGCGAGCAGCTGGAGGCAGCGCGGGTACTCGGTTTGGTGGCGGCGCGTCCACGGCGGGGCATCGAGTGCAACCATTACAGCTTTACACCGGCCGCGCGCGCCAGTTTGATGTTCGGGCTGGCAACGGATGAGCAGCTTTTCCGCGAGTTCAGCGAGCTGCGCAACGGAATCGAGAGCGCGTTCTGGCAACCGGCCGTTCTTGCCCTGACCGATGAGGACAAGCGGGAGCTCCAGCAGTACGTTTCAGGGGCATGGCACAAGCTGCAGCAGAGTCGGATTCAGATTCCGCATCAGGAACATCGCGCCTTCCATTTGACGATCTTCCGGAGGCTGGACAATCTGTTCGCGACGGGGTTGCTGGAAGCCTATTGGGACGCCTACGAGGCGGTTGAACTGAATCTGTACGCGGACTACGACTATCTGACCGAGGTTTGGGGCTATCATGAGGGGATAGCCGACTCGATTGTACGGGGCGACATCGACAGGGCCAAGTCGTTGAATGAGGAGCACCTGTTGTTGCTGCGGACGCGGGGCGTTTCACGCGGCAATGCCCGCGGTGACGTTGTCAAGGACGGGAACACGGAGGTAAGGAGCCCAGCATGAGTGTAGCGGTACGGGAGGCGCCAATTGGAAGGCCGGACGCGCCGGCGGCCGTAAATGACTTCGCCATCAATGTGGCGACGGCAAACGGTTCCGGCAGCCAGACGAGCAACGGTGTTTTATTGCGCGCTTTGTTCAAGATGGGGATTCCGATAAACGGGAAGAACCTGTTTCCAAGCAACATCCAGGGACTGCCGACCTGGTACATTATTCGTTTGAGCAAAGATGGCTTTCTGGCGCGCCGCGAGATGACGGACATTCAGGTCTGTATGAACGGCCGCACCGTGGCGGAGGATATGGAGAGAGCGGTTTCCGGCGGGATTGTTCTCTATGACGACTCTCTGCCGATCGCCAACCACCGCAAGGACGTGACCTATTACCCGATGCCGGTGAAGGACCTGGTCAAGGAGGCGAGCCTGCCCCATGCGCTGCGAGACTATGTGGCCAACATGGTCTATGTGGGCGTACTGGCTGAGCTGTTGGGCATTGAGACTTCTGAGATTGAGGCGGCGCTTCTGCACCATTTCGAGGGCAAGGAGAAGGCAGCCGGGCTCAACATGGAGATGGTCAATCGCGCGATAGATTGGGCCACCGAGCACGTAGGGCAGCATGAGGGCTACCGTGTGGAGCGGATGACCGGTTTCAATGATGGCAAGATTCTGGTCGATGGCAACACGGCGGGGGCGCTGGGCGCGCTGGCAGGCGGCCTGTCACTCGCGTCATGGTACCCGATCACGCCGTCGTCCAGCATGGCAGAGTCGGTTGAGAAGTATGCGCCCGCGTTACGCACTGATGAGGATACGGGGAAGTCGACGGTTGCAGTCATTCAGGCTGAGGACGAGTTGGCCGCGATGGGGATGGTTGTGGGCGCCGGCTGGACCGGGGCGAGGGCGATGACCTGTACGAGCGGACCCGGGATCAGCCTGATGGCCGAGTTCGCGGGGCTGGCCTATTTTGCCGAGATACCGGCGGTCATCTGGGACATTCAGAGGATGGGGCCGAGCACAGGCCTGCCGACGCGCACGTCGCAGGGGGATATACACGCGGCCTACTATCTCAGCCATGGGGACACCAGGCACGTTGTGCTGTTCCCGGCCAATCCGGTTGAATGTTTTGAGTTTGGCCGGGTTGCCTTTGATCTGGCTGAGGAGCTGCAGACGCTGGTCATCGTACTGAGCGATCTGGACCTGGGGATGAACCAGCATATTTCGGAGCCCTTCGAGTATTCGGACGCTCCTTTCAAGCGGGGCAAGGTGCTGAGCGCGGAGGATTTGGAGGAGCGGCAGGGTTCCTGGGGGCGTTACATGGATGTCGACGGTGACGGCGTGGCCTATCGAACGCTTCCTGGCACGAAACACAATATGGCCGCCTACTTCACCCGCGGGACGGGCCACAATGAGTACGGCTACTATAGCGAGCGGCCGGATGATTGGGAACAGAATCTTGAGCGGCTCAAGAGGAAGTTTGAGACCGCCCGGCAGATGGTGCCCAAACCGATCGTGGACGATGTTGAGGAAGCGGAGGTCGGGATCATCAGCTTGGGCAGCAACCATGAAGGCGTGGAAGAGGGGCGGGCGCGACTGGCCAACGCGGGTCTGTCCACAAGTTATCTGCGATTGCGGGCGCTGCCGATTGACGGGAGTGTCCGGTCCTTTATCGACAGGTATCGAACCATCTTTGTGATTGAGGCAAATAGTGACGGGCAACTGCATTCGATTCTGACGACTGAAGAGCCGGCGCAGGCGCTGAAGTTGAATTCGATCGCGAAGTGCGACGGGCTACCATTGAGCGCACGCTTCATCAGTGAACAGATTCAGCAGGCATTGGAGGAGGAACTGTAATGACCACGGCAGCCACGACCAGGGCGGCGAGAGCGACGCGGCGCGCGGCGCGTCCTGCCAGGACCAATCGCATCGGCCTGGAGAAAACCTCCTATCGGGGAAGACCGTCTACACTGTGCAAAGGGTGCGGGCATGACAGCGTCAGCCAGCGCATTGTCAATGCGGCCTGGGAGATGGGGCTTGATCAGACGCAGGTGGTGAAACTGAGCGGGATTGGCTGCAGCAGCAAAACGCCGGCCTACTATCTTGGTTGGAGCCACGGTTTCAATAGTTTGCACGGGCGCATGCCTTCTGTCGCGACCGGCGCAATCGTCGCCAACCGTTCGCTGGAGGTGATCGGCGTGAGCGGAGACGGAGACTCGGCGTCGATTGGTATCGGCCAGTTCAAACATGCGGTGCGGCGCAACCTGCCCCTGATCTACATTGTTGAGAACAACGGCGTTTATGGCCTGACCAAAGGTCAGTTCAGCGCGACGGCTGACGAGGGCCAGGTTCTGAAGTACCAGGGTTTGAACGATTTGCCTCCGCTGGATATCTGCATGGAGGCGCTGACTGCGAATGCGACTTTTGTGGCCCGCAGTTTTGCGGGCGACCCGAAGCAGCTGGAAGCGCTGCTCAAGGCTGCCATCAGCCACCGCGGCATCGCGGTGCTGGACATCATCAGCCCGTGCGTAACGTTCAACAATCATGACACGTCGACCAAGAGTTACGGTTTTGGCAGGGCGAATGAGATCCGGCTGCACGATCTGAACTTTGTGCCTGAATTTGAGGAGATTGAGATCGAGGAGTATGAGGATGAGCTGGAGGTGGAGCTGCATGACGGCGGGACTATCGTCCTCAAGAAGCTCGATCCGGATCACGATCCAAACGACCGCACGGCGGCGTACAATGTCATTCAACGGTCGCTGGACGAACAGAAGCTGATCACCGGCCTCCTCTATATCAGTGAGGAGGAGCCAACCTTTACCGAGCTGCTGGACATTACGGAGACGCCTCTGGCGCAGCTGCCTGACAGCAAGATGCGTCCAAGCAGGGAAGCGCTGGAAGGCGTGATGGCCGGTCTGGCGTAGGTAGGAAGCTGCCCTTGGGGCAGGTCGCGTTCATTTGCAGCTGGAATAGAAAAGGGGCGCCTGTCAACCGGTCGCGACTTCAGTTGCGCCGGGGCGGGCGCTTTTCTATAGGTCTTGGACTGCGGTGAGGGGCGATGCGCCTTCGGGGGGCGAGGGAGCGGTTTCGCGGTAGGGGCCGCGCAGCTCTGCCGGCATCATGCTTGCAATCGCCAGCATGACTTCGCCGGTGTAGCCCTGGATCTCTTCCATGGTGCCGGGCTGAAACTGCATAGGCTTCCCGAACTGAACGGAAAGTCTGGTGCGCCTGAAGGGGTTGTACCAGTTTTTGTGCAGGTGCGGGATGCCGAGGACGGCGACGGGCACGATGGGGACGCCGGCGTCAAGGGCAATGCGGACGGCGCCGCTCTTTCCTCGTCGAAGGGGGTTGCCGCGATTGCGCGTTCCTTCCGGGAACATACCCACGATCCGGCCCTGGCGCAGAAGGTCCACGCTATATTCGATTGCCGCGGTGTCGCGGGCGTCGCGGTTGATGGGGAAAGCCCCGATGCCGTAGAGGAAGAATGTCACCAGAGGGTGGATGTTGAAGAGCTCCCTCTTGGCCATATAGAAGACCTGGCGCGGGCTGGCGTAGCCAAGCGCGAAACTGTCCAGGCCGCCGGGGTGATTGCAGGCCAGCACCACGCCTCCCTTGGTGGGTACGTGCTCGACGCCGGATACATGCCAGGACAGCATGAGGCGTCGGAAGACGCCAATCAGAAGGTGGCAGAATTTCCAGGTTCGAGAGGCTTCTGACGGGATGCTCATGCGGGGTCAGTTCAGTCTTCTGATGCCTTCTCGAATCTGCTTCAACGCGACAAGCACGCGTTGCTCCTCCTGGGTCGGGTTCTGTTCGGTATTCCGCATCCAACCACTGGGCGTCACGCTGCTGAAGGTCCTCTCGGCTTCGCCGGTAAACAGATGCAAGCGGTTGCGGCGCAGGAAGTAACGGCGCAGATCGCTCTCAGCGGCCAGGAGCCTTTTCAGGCCGTAGTTGAGCATGCCGCGGTCACGCCAGAGATTTGATTCTTCCGGGTCGACGAGGACCATGTAGTTCAGAACGGTGAGGGCATCTTCGAGGCGGTGTTGGGAGATATAGACGGTGCGCAGGTTGTTCAGAATACGGAGAACCAGCGCGCGGGAGTCGGTGCGGTACTGGTCCAGGGAAACGGAGATTCGAACTGGCTGCTGGAACATCTGGGAGAGGTAGTAGGAGAGCTCTTCGGCGGCCACGACTTTGCCATGAAAAGGGTCGAGGATCCACTTTCCGTTGGCGTCCCTGTACTCCAGCATGAAGTGACCAGGGAGTCCGAGGCCGGTCAGGAATATTCCCAGGCGGCGGCCTACGGCCATATAGAGGAGGCTGAGGGTGATGGGGAGGCCCAGGCGGGAGTCCAGGACGCGATGGAGGAAGCTGTTGGCGGGTTCGTAGTAGCTTTCGACATTGCCCGAGAATTCGAACTCGCCATGGAGGACCGCGATGAGGGATTCGGCCCTGGCGCGTCCGAGGGCGCCGACCGGCAGGCGTTGTTCGACCTGGTCGGCCAGTTCGTCGAGACGCCTGACGTAGCTTTTGACGTCCAGGCCAGGGTCGGCGAGCTTTCCGACAAGCAGCGCCAGTTGTTCGGGCCGGTCGTTGTCGGCCTGCAGCGCGGCTGAGAATTCTGTCAGAAGGTCCACTGGAACTCCTTTTCCGTCTCAAGGCCCTGGCCAGTCTGGCGGGCGTCAGTGCCGCAGTTCCAGGCTGCGGAACGCCGGTCCAGATTACCAGAATTCGATGGACCTGGCAAGCCGGACGGGGATTTGGACGGGGATTTTGTCTGGACGGGGATTTGGGGGGATTCTGGGGATTAGGGGCAGGGCAATCGCATCTAAATCTGTAGGCCGATTCAGTTGAAATTGTGGCCAGAAGAAAGCGAGAATAAGTGGAAATCACCCTGCGCTTACTGAATATCGACGGGAAGACGCCGCGGATCAGGCCCTCAGTCGGCG
>JAJDZJ010000104.1 GCA_022824685.1 Caldilineaceae bacterium | reverse complement strand
ACCGGCCGTCAGGCGTCGAAATCATTTGGATTTCCCGTCTACGTGCCACTAATCGAACACTTCTCATGTCTGATCCCGAACTGGAGGGGAATTCTGAAGTATTTCGATGCTTTGACCCAATTTAGATGCAATTGCCCTGCTTCCCTACTTGCTAAGCGAATCCAAAGTGTTGGCGGCAAGCATCCGATCGTGGTGGCCCCAGGCCAGGCAACGGTTTGGCCCCGCTCGCCGGACGATCGTCTGGGATACATCTCCCCCCTGTTCACCCGTCCGCGCCCAGCTTCCGTTGCAGACGGGTTAGCCGGTGACGAAGTTCAGTCTGGATCTGCGGGGAACGCGCGTGGGGCGGGGACTGCTCCTGTTCGTGCAACGCCCACCGGGTCCACATGGCCGCTTGCGCAAGGTCGTCGCTGTGCCATTCGCAGAATTTTGCCAGTTCTACGTAGGGACGGCTGTCTGGGGCGCTCCCCGCGCCGCCCACCGTCGTCAGCCACTGATGCCAGACGGCCGCTGCCTCTTCCCAGCGCCGCTGTCGTTTGAGCAGACGGCCCAAACCGTCAAACGACTCAGCCAGGTGCGCGCGGCCGTTGAGCGCCTCCAGCGCGGCGCGGAAAAGCGTCTCGGCGCGGTCCAGCCGCTCCAACTCCTCCTGCAGCCGCGCCATGCTCAGCAGATCGAGCGGCTGCAGATGGCCGGCGCCCGCGGCGGTCGGTTCGGCGAATGCGCTGCAGACCACCTCCGTCAACGCCGCCATCGAAATGATATCCTCGCGATTGTGGTAGAAGACGCTCTGCATCATGCGGCCGTCGCCGTTTCGCAGATAGTCAGCGTACAACTGCGGGATCAGGCTGCCGGGCACATCGGCCTCCGTCCGCGCAATCCCCAGGACTTTCTGTTCCAGATTGCTGAGAGCGCAGCTGCCCAGGCGTTTGCGCCACAGTCGGCGGGCAGGGTGCAACAGATCCAAGTGGGGCGCATCCTCCTTCAACACGGCTGGCATTGCAACGTCTGCGGGCAGGAAACGGCCGGCGTAGCGGTATCGCCCGCGCAAGAGCGGGGCGTCGAAAGAACGACCGTTGAAGGTCACCAAGCTCTCGCAGCCCTTTAGCAGATCTGCGATCGCTGTCAGCAGAGCCGGCTCTTCGCCCGGATGGCGCATGAAAAACTGACGCGCCACAAATGTCCAACGGTCCTCCGGCTCGTCCACAGCCCGGCCTTGGCGTTCAAACGTGCCAATTCCGACCATAAAGGCGTAGATGCCGGCGCCTCCGCCCAGACCGGTGCTCTCAATGTCCAGAAATGCGGCCTTGCGAAAATCAGGGCAGTCTTCCAATCGGTAGGCGGGATACAGAGGCGCAAGGACCGAAGGATCGCGTTCCGGAAGGTTGCCTGGCACGGTCTGCTTTCGGAGGGTGGGCAAAGCGTGCGGCTGGCTTCCCTCAACTTCCCCAGCCGCGTAGCGCCGGGTAACAAGATAACAGTGTCCGGCGCTGTTCACGACAATTTCACCCGCCTCCAACGCCTCGACGGAGGCAGGCTCACCCTGCCGTTCGGGCGATGGCCCCGCAGGCTGCTCGGGCGCGCCCGTTTTCGCCGGATCAGAAGATGCGCGCCGGCCGCGCAAGCCCTGCAGGCGGCGCAAACGTTCAGAAGTAGAGGACATCGGGAATGCTTTGAAGCGTGATCAGTCCAGACTGAATCCCTATTGTAGCCCAGCCCGATAGAGGCGGGAAATCCCCCTCTTTTTTGCGCCCCATCCGCTCTCTCGACTATAATTGGACTCCGTACACCGTATCGTTCCCCTCCTGGTGGAGAATCCACTTTGTCCGCGACCGATAAACATTGGAACTTCCATCCACCTGCGCCGGAGAGCTTCCTGGCTAACAGCCACGAACATCCGGCGTTGTTGCAGGTGCTGTACAATCGCGGTCTGCGTGATGGGGCGGCCGTAACGTCCTTCCTGCAAGGTGAGGATGCCGTCCAGGAAAATCCATTTCGCCTGACCGACATGTCGGCCGCCGTCTCGCGGTTAGCGCGGGCCATTGAAACGCGTGAAGTCATCTGCGTATACGGAGATTTCGACGCCGACGGCGTCACGGCCACCGCCCTGTTGACGACGGCTTTGCAGCGCGCCGGCGCCCTCGTCGGCGCATACATCCCAAACAGGGTAGATGAGGGCTACGGCCTGAATGTGGAGGCGCTCCGCTCTATCGCCGCCAAGGGGGCCGACCTGCTCGTGACAGTCGACTGCGGCATTCGCAGCGTCGTCGAAGTCGCGGAAGCCGCAGAGTTGGGCATGGATGTTGTGCTCACCGACCATCACACAATCGGCGCAGAGTTGCCTCCGGCCCTGGCAGTGATCAATCCGCGCCGAGATGCCCGCGCAGACACATTTCAGCCGCTGGCCGGGGTTGGCGTTGCCTACCGGCTGGCGCAGGGCGTCCTGCGCGTCGTCTCGCAGCAGCCATGGAGCAGGCTTTCTACTGAAGAAGCTGCGCAGGAGGAACAGTCCCTCCTCGATCTGGTGGCTCTCGGCACCGTCGCCGACCTGGTGCCTCTGCTGGGCGAAAACCGTTCCTTGGTGCGGCGGGGGTTGGCGGAAATGCGTCAGGGCAACCGGGTCGGGTTGTTTGCGCTGACAGAAGTGGCTTCTGTGCCTCTGGACGGGATCGACAGCACAGCGATCAGCTTTCGCATCGCGCCGCGTATCAATGCCGCCGGCCGACTCGCCAGCGCCAAAATGGCCTATGACCTCCTGCGCTGTGACGAATACGAGACGGCCTATGATATGGCGATGGACCTGGAAAGCCTCAACCAGCGGCGCCAGACGCTCACAACCGAAGCCCACGCGGTAGCCGAGACTGAGTTGGCCGGCCTTGATCCATCCAGCGCCTCGATTCTGATCGTCGCCAGCGACAGGTTTCAACCCGGCATCGTTGGGCTTGCCGCAGGAAAATTGAGCGATCAGTTTTACCGCCCGGCAGTCGTAATCGAACAGGGCAACGAGTTCTGCCGCGGCAGTGCCCGCAGCATCGCCGAATTTGATATGATTGCCGCTTTGGACCAGGTCAGCTCTCTGCTGGTGCGTCACGGCGGGCACAGCGGGGCGGCCGGCTTTACCGTGCGCGCCGACCAGTTGCCCGCGTTGCGGGATGCGCTGACAGAGACAGCCGGGCGGGAGCTCGGTCCTCTGGAGAAACTGCGGCCTACCCTGAATATCGATGCCGAGCTACCCATCGAACAGATCGACTGGGCATTGCAAAGTCAACTTTCCCGCATGGAGCCGGTCGGCCAGCAGAATGAGCCCGCGCTCTTCCTGTGCCGCCACTGCCGTGTGCATAGCCTCCGCACCGTGGGCGGGGGCAAGCATCTGAAAACCGTAATCACCGGCCGCGACCTTTCACCCGTGCTGGACGGAATCGGCTTTGGCTTGGGTGGGCGCGCTGCAAACCTGCAAGTCGGCAGCCTCATCGACATCGTTTTCCATCTTGAAGTCAACGAATGGCAGGGCCGCCGCTCTCTGCAGCTCAACATCCAGGATCTGCGGACCTGCGTAAACTGACCTCGCGTTGCGCGGCGCCGTCTGCTGCCGCAAACCACCCGCCGGACCTGATCTCCGACGGGCCATTGAAAGGATCGTAGAGTTCACTCATGGCACAAAGAGCTAACCTGAGAGAGGTACGCGCCGTTCTGCTGGATATGGATGGCGTTGTCTATGTCGGCGAGGAACCCCTTCCCGGCGTCCAGGAACTACTGGATTATCTGGAAGCGACAGAGCGGAACTGGCTGTTCGTAACCAACAATTCCTCGCGCACCCCGAACCAGTTTGTCGAAAAGGTCGGCCGCATGGGCATCGGCGCGGATGAGGCTCATATTCTCAGCAGCGCGCTCGCCACCGCAAGCTGGCTGGCGGAACAGTATCCAAACGGCGTTCGCGCCTTTATGATTGGCCAGGATGGCCTGCGCTCGGCCCTGGAGCAGGAAGGCATCACCATCGTCGAGGACGCGCAGACGGCCGATGTGATCGTCTCCGGCATCGACTTCAGTGTGCGTTACGAGCGTCTGGCGGATGCCACCCTCGCGATACGCGCTGGCGCCCGCTTTGTCGGCACCAACAGCGATACTTCATTCCCCAGCGAACGCGGCCAGATCCCCGGAACCGGCGCGCTGCTGGCCTTGCTGAAGGCGGCCACCGGCGTCACACCGACGGTGATCGGCAAACCCAACGCCGGCATGTTCCAGCAAGCCATGCACAAACTGGGTACCACCGCCGCCGCTACGCTGATGGTCGGAGACCGCTACGAGACGGATATTGCCGGGGCCATCGAGTTGGGCATGCCCACGGCAGCCGTGCTGACGGGGATCACCACCGAGGAGGAGTTCCACACGGTCGTGCCCAGGCCGGACCTTATCCTGCCCGGTCTGCCCGAACTTCTGGAGGCCTTCCAACAGGCCGACAACTGAGCGCCTCACGGCCGCCGAAGCCCAGTTTGCCCGCATAGGCAGCGTAGGAGTCATCGGGCTATTTTTTGACGGCAACTGAATAGCTGCGCTACAATTGCAACAATGAAGACCATCCCGCTTTCTGCGCCCGCCGTCCCCCCAACTGCCCGCTCGCTATTGGATTGCTCTCCCCAAGAGCTTACCGAAGTCGTTAAGGCACTGCCGCACCAGCGTGAAGACGCCGGTGGGCGGGCCGCCAGCGTGCCGGCCTATCGCATCCGTCAGATTCAGGAGTGGATCTACAAGAAATACGCCCGCTCCTTCGAAGAGATGTCCAATCTGCCGAAGGCGATGCGCGACGGTTTGGCCGCATCCGCAACGCTCACGCCGCTGACGCCGGTCGAACAGCGTGTTTCCAAGGCCGGGGACACGCAGAAGGTGTTGTTTCAGATGCCGGACGGGGAGACGGTCGAAGCGGTCCTGATGCTCTATGACCAGCGGAGAACCCTCTGCATCAGCAGCCAGGCCGGATGCGCCATGGGCTGCTCCTTCTGCGCGACGGCCCAGGGCGGCCTGCGGCGCAATTTGACCGCAGGCGAGATTGTCGCTCAGGTCCTTTTCTTCGCCCGCTATCTGCGTAATCCCGGCGAAAGGCCAAAAATGCGGGTGAAAAGGCCGACCACCGTGACAAACATTGTGCTGATGGGAATGGGCGAACCAATGCACAACTATAAGAATGTGTGGACGGCAATCCGCCGCCTGACGGCCGCCGACGGGTTCGGGCTCGGCGCACGACATATTACGCTCAGCACCGTGGGCCTGATTCCCATGATCGATCGCATGGCCGATGAAGGACTCCAGGTGAATCTGGCCGTCAGCCTCCACGCGCCGAACAACGCCCTGCGCAGCAAGCTGGTTCCACCGAGTCGCCGCTATCCGGTAGACGACCTTCTGGCGTCAGTTCGCCGCTATATTGCCAAGACCAATCGCCGCGTCACCTTTGAATACGCATTGATGCGGGGCGTAAACGACAGCCCCTCCCTGGCCGAAGATCTGGCGGACAAGCTGCACGGGATCCTGTGCCATGTCAATCTTATCCCTCTCAATCCGATTCCCGACAGCGCCTTTCAGCCAACCAGCGACAGAGACACGCAACGGTTTGCGGAGAGACTAAGCGCCCGCGGCATATCGACCACTGTGCGTATCCGCCGCGGAATCGAAATCGATGCCGGATGTGGGCAGTTACGCAATGCGGCAGAGTCATAAACCTGCGTCTTCCGCCGCTGCGCCTCTTCTGGCCGCGCAGCGAAAAAGCGCTGAGCAGAATGGCTCAACGCTTCCACAGGCCTGATTCAGTTGTAGCGGAAGGGAGTCTCAGGCCTTCGCAAGGGTGCGGATGCAAGAGGTGCAAAGGCGACGCGAAACCAGCCGGTCGTTTTCCAGGACTTTGACCTTCTGTATGTTGATCTTCCACTTATGCCGTGTGGCCTTTTTGGACCAGGGACGGTTGTTTCCAAACTGAGGACTTTTGCCGCACATTTGGCATTTTGCCATGATCTGTACCCTCCGGTTCCCCATTGGCTCAGGGTCGGTGATAGATCACTGACACTCGACCAATGTTCGCGTATAGCTGAATTATCCGACATTATCATACGGCTGTTCGGTTGTCAAAAGTTGGAGCATCTGCTGTGAGCAAGGTTCGTATCGTTACCGATAGTGACGCCAGCATTCCGGCTGACATTCTGGAAAAATATTCCATCGAAGTGATCCCCCACGTGCTGCGCGTCGGGCGGGAACGCTTTGAGGACAAAGAAGAGTTCAGCGCAGACCAACTCTTTCAACAGATCCGCGAAAATCAGTCCGGCGGACGCATCCTGCTGCCAGACGTGGAGGCGCCGGAGTTGAACCGCCTGATGGATGTCTATCAGCGGCTGGGGCAGGATGCTGAGGAGATTATCGCTATTCATATGAGCAGCGCGCTCAGCCCAATGTGGAGCCAGTCGCGCAAGGCGGCCGATATGATGATGGGGCGCTATCGCATTCGCGTCATGGACAGCCAGACCACCGCAATGGGCCTGGGAATGCTGGCCGAACTGGCCGCCAAGGCCGCCGAAAACGGGGCCAATCTATCCGAGGTCGCCCGGGTCGTGAATGGCGCAATCCCACACATCTACGTGACCTTCTTCGCCGAAACTCTCTACTACCTCGAGCGCAGCGCCCGCCTCGGCGCAGCGCAAAGCGTCCTCGGCACGATGCTCGGCATCAAGGCGATGGTCACCATGGAAGACGGCCAGCTGATCCCCCTGGAAAAGGTGCAGACTCGAGAAGACGTCGCCGAAAAGCTGTACGACTATACCGCCGAATTCGCGCAAAATGAACGCATCGGGCTGGTGCAGCACCGCTATGAACAGACACAAAAGCTGCTTCTGGAGCGGCTGGAAGAAGGTCTGCCGGACATCTCGGCCCGAGCATGGCGCTATCCACCCAGCCTGGCAGCCCATCTCGGACCCAATGTGATGGGCGTCATCGTGTACGAGGGCCTCTACTGAAAATGGCTGAAAGAGCCCTGACGCGATTGCGCAATCTACTGAACCTGGAGGTCCAGACCAACTGGCGTGAAAGGGCCTTCGCCGGCGGGGTGGCCGCCTTCTGCGATCGCTGGGCGGCTGACGCCAGAGCCGAGGAAGTCCAGCCCGGGCTGTTGCAGGAAATCGTCGAACGGCTGTCACACTATGCCGACGCCGAAACCGATGAACGAGCGCGGCTGCTGAACTCTCTGATCACCCTGTTGGACGAACTGCCGCCCCCCGACCCGGCTCTCGAAAACGTAGACCAGCTCGGTCGCGCAGCCGTCCGCCAGACAACGGCAGCCGCGCCGCGAGACAGAAGAAAAGGAGAGCCCAAGTCGCCGCCCCAGCAGGAGCGGCAACAACCCCCGGCCGCAACTGGCGCCACCACTCCTCCCGATATACTGGGAGAGCCGATTACCTTCTTGAAGGGAATCGGCGCAAAGAGAGCGGAACAGTACAGACGCCTCGCCATTGAGACCGTTGCCGACCTCATCTGGCATCTGCCCCATCGCTACGATGACTACAGCCGCGTGCGCCCCATCGCCGATGTCGAAGAGGGGGAGAGCCTCTCGGTTGTCGCCAATCTGAAAGGGTTCAGCGAGCGCAAATATGCCTATAAGAAGGAGATTCTGGAGGCCATATTCAATGACGGCAGCGGCACGGTTCGAACCAGCTGGTGGAATCAATCGTGGCTAAAGAAACGTTTGACGGTCGGCAAGACGTACCGCCTGAGCGGCGTTGTCGGACTCTACATGGGGCACAAAACGCTGGAAAATCCAATCTTCGAAGAGATCGGTTCCAGCGTCATCAGAGAAGGACCGATATTACCCGTATACGGATTGACCGCCGGTCTGCGTAGCAGCGATGTCAGCAGACAGGTGAAGCTGGCCCTGAAACAGGCGCTGCCATCGCTTCAGGATCCCCTGCCGGAGTCGCTTCGCGGCAAGTACAATCTGGTTCCCCTGGCCGATGCACTGCGACAGATTCACGCTCCCGAATCACCGGAGAAACTTGAAAACGCCCGCAATCGCATTATCTTCGATGATTTCTTCTACCTTCAGCTCGGCGTGCAGCGCCGCCGGGAGGAAATCCAGCATTTCAGCGCTCCGGCAATGTCCGTTGAAAGCGAACTCTTAGCAGACTTTCGGTCTGCCTTGCCCTTTGCCCTGACCGGCGCCCAACAGCGGACGTTGGATGAACTGCAGCGGGATATGGAGCGGAGCGTGCCGATGAGCCGCCTGGCGCAAGGCGACGTCGGCAGCGGCAAGACCGTGGTGGCCGCCGGGGCCATGCTGATCGCCGCATCCAACGGCTTCCAGTCCGCCCTGCTGGCGCCCACCCAGATCCTGGCGGAGCAGCACTGTCGCGGGCTGCGCAACCTGCTGGAAAACGTCCGGCTAGCCGGCGCCGAAGCGCCGCATGTCGCTCTCCTGACCGGGCGCGTGACCGGGCAGGAAAGGGAAGCCGCTCTCGCCGGCCTGGCAGACGGCAGCATTCAAATTGTGGTCGGCACCACCGCGCTCATTCAGGAGAATGTGGAGTTCGCCAACCTCGGCTTTGTCGTGGTCGACGAGCAGCACCGCTTTGGCGTCGGCCAGCGGGCAGCCGCCCGCGACAAGGGCGGGCGGAACGCCGTCCCCCACCTGCTCGTTATAAGCGCCACGCCCATCCCGCGCAGTCTCGCGCTCACCGTTTACGGTGACCTCGACGTGAGTGTCATCGACGAAATGCCCCCGGGCCGGACGCCGATCAAAACCAAGCGGTTCCAGCCCACGGATCGGGAACGCCTCTACAGTTTTCTGCGGCGGCAGGTGCGTGACGGCCGCCAAGGCTATATCATCTATCCACTCGTTGAAGAGAGTGAAACGCTGGATGTCGGCGCAGCGGTGGACGCCCATGCCCGTCTGCGCAAGGAGATCTTCCCCGATCTGCGCGTCGGGCTCCTCCACGGCCGTCTCAAGGGCTCCGAAAAGGACGAGGTGATGCGCGCCTTCGCCGCCGGCGAACTCGATATTCTGGTCAGCACGAGTGTGGTCGAAGTAGGCGTGGACGTTCCCAACGCCACCTTGATGCTGATTGAGGATGCCGAACGTTTCGGTCTGGCGCAACTGCACCAGTTTCGCGGCCGTGTGGGCCGGGGCAAGCACGAAAGCTACTGCGCGCTCATCAGCAGCGTGAAAGCCGACTCGCAGGCCGAACGACTCAAGGCGCTGGAGGAAACGACGGACGGATTTGTTCTGGCGGAAAAGGATCTGGAACTGCGGGGCCCCGGGGACTTTCTCGGTACGCGACAAAGCGGGCTGCCGGAACTGAAGTTGGCCAACCTCAGCGATGTGAATACATTGCATCTGGCCCAGGAGGCTGCCCAAGACCTCTTGCGCCAAGACCCTGAACTCAGAGACTGTCCTGCGGTGCGGAAGAAAGTGGAGAAGTTCTGGCAGGGGCACGGCGACCTCTCATGACCCCCGCCCCGTTGCGCCCGACAGCGCCTTCTTGAAGTTAGCCTCGCTCACCGATGGGCGGATACGGGCGCTCACCCTCACCCAGGTAAATCTGTCGCGGACGGGCAATGCGTTGCTCCGCATCGCCCATGAGTTCCATCCACTGGGCCAGCCAGCCCGGCGTCCTCCCCAGCGCAAAGAGCACCGGGAAGATCTCGACCGGAAAGCCCATCGCCTGGTAGATGATGCCGCTGTAAAAGTCCACATTGGGATACAGCCTGCGGGAGACGAAATAGTCGTCCTCAATAGCAGTGCGCTCCAACTCGACGGCAATATCAATCAGCGGGTTGCTTCCGGTCACATCGAATACTTCGTAAGCGATCTTCTTCACGATCTGGGCGCGCGGATCGTAGTTCTTATACACCCGATGGCCAAAACCCATCAGACGCACCTCCCGGCCCTTCACCCTATCCAGATAAGCCGGAATCTTCTTCACATCGCCGATTTCAGCAAGCATCCGCAGGACCGCTTCATTGGCGCCCCCATGGAGAGGACCGTACAGGGCCCCGATTGCGCCGGCGACTGCGCAATACGGATCAGCGTCGCTGGAAGCGATGTTGCGCAGCGCCGAAGTAGAGCAGTTCTGCTCATGATCGGCGTGTAAAACAAACAGGACATCCATCGCCCTCGCCAGCACCGGGTCGATCCCGCCGTCTCCATCGCCCGCGAACCCCATCATATGCAGGAAATTGTCGCTGTAGCCCAGCGCGGCGTCCGGCTCGATAGCCGGGAGGCCGCGCCCATTGCGGTAGGCGAACGCGACCGCGGTCGGTAACTGGCCCAGCATCCGCAAGACCTGTCGCAATCGGGTCTCGCTGTCATGTACCTGCTTGGCCTCCGGGTAAAACGTGGACATCGCAGCAACGGCGCTGATCAGGACGCCCATCGGGTGGGCGTCCGCCGGAAAGGTCTGGAGCAGGTTTTTCAGCCCATCGTCGATCCGCGTTTGCGCCATGACGCGCGCGTTCCAGTCGGTCAGCTTGCTTGCCGTCGGCAGTTCACCGAAGAGCAGCAGGTACGCCACCTCCAGAAATGTGCTTTCTTTCGCCAGTCGCTCGATCGGGTAGCCCCGGTAACGAAGTATCCCCTTGTCGCCGTCGACGAAAGTGACTTGACTCTTGCAGGACGCCGTATTCGTATAACCAGGATCGTAGAGCATCATGCCAAAATCATCGGCCTGCACCTTCAGTTGGCGCAGGCCGATAGCCGGGACTGTGTCATGTTCGATTGGTAGCTCGATCGTCTGGCCGGTGCGATTATCGGTTATCGTTAGCGTCTGCTTACTCATTGCCGGGACATCCCTTTCAGTTCGGTTGCCTAACCGTTGCAGGTCTTTTCAGTTACTGTACACCACAGTTGCGGAACCTGTGTCACTCTCCCACATTCTCTGAACGCTCTGCTTTCCCACATTCTGCGCCGCTATGACAACTCGACCGCATTCGGCAGCGGACGTCCCTCGACTCCGGCGAGCAGATTCTCCGTTGTCATCACAGCCATCTTCGTGCGCGTAGCGACCGTGGCGCTGCCAATGTGGGGCAAAATGACGCAGTTTTCCAGCGAGACCAGCGGATGATCCGCGGGCAGAGGTTCCGGGTCGGTGACGTCCAGTCCGGCGGCCGCGATCTCGCCCTGCGTCAGCGCGTCGTAGAGCGCTTCCTGGTCGACGACCCCGCCGCGACTGGTGTTGATGAAGACCGCAGTCGGCTTCATCTTGCGGAACGCCTCAACGCTGAACAGTGAGCGCGTCTGGTCGTTAAGCGGGCAATGAACCGCCACATAGTCGCTCTCCTGCAGCAGCCTGTCCATCGGCGCAAATGTCGCGCCCACCTCTCGCGCCGCTTCCGGCTTTTCTCTCGGCCCGGTATACAGAATGCGGCAGCCAAAGCCGCCCAGCATACGCGCAAAGGCGGCGCCGATGCGACCCAGGCCCACCAGCCCGACCGTGCTCCCGTGAATGTCGCGGCCTGTCAACCACATCGGTCTCCAACTGGGCCACTTCCCGCTCTGCACGGCGCGCGTGCCTTCCGGCAGGCGCCGAGCCGTCGCCAGTAGCAGGGCCAGCGCCAGTTCCGCGGTTGTCTCGGTCAATACGCCCGGCGTATTCCCCAGCGGAATGTCCCGCCGGCGCAGCGCAGCCACATCCACGTGATCGTATCCGACCGACATCGTGGCCACAACCCGTAACCCGGGTCCTGCCGCGTCCAACAGCTCATCGTCGATCGACTCCGTCAGCAGACAGTAGAGCCCGTCCGCGCCCTGCACCCAATCCAGCAGCGTATCGCGCCCGATTGGCTCTTCGCTGTCCCAGTAGCGGGCTTCACATCTTTCCAGGATCGGCGCAATTGCCGCCTGCGGCAACTGGCGGGTCACAACAACTGTGGGTTTGCTCATCTTGTCTACGGCTTTCCGTTTCTTTTCGGGTCGATAACCGCCGGGCCGCCCACGGAACTTCGGCGCGCGGCCCGGCCTTCTTTGCTGCTGATTAGCGGCTCCCAGCCTCCGCCACGCTCCACGCCTTTACACGGCTGACCAGATGGGGCGGCAGCCTGCCCTCAATCAGCGTTCCATCCTCGGTAAACTCCTCCCGCTCCACACGACCATGCTCATAGATCAGGGCAACCAGGTCGCCTTTGCTGTAAGGCAGCAGCAGCCGCAACGCCGTCATCGTTTCCTGCAACTTGCCATCCACCGCGGCCAGCAGTTCGGGAATGCCTTCTCCTGTCCGAGCGCTTATTTGAACAGGCGAAGGATACTCCTGCAGAGCGTTGCGCAACTGTGCCGCAAGGTAGGGATCCTCTTTTCCCTCGGGGTGGAGCAGATCCGTCTTGTTCAACGCGGTCACCAGCGGTTTAGCGCCCGCATCCAGTTCTTCCAACATCTCTTCCACCGCGCTTACCTGCTCATCCGCGTTGGGGTGAGAGATATCCACCACATGCAGCAGCAGGTCAGCCTCCGTGATCTCTTCCAGAGTTGCCCGAAACGCGGCCACCAGCGCCGTGGGCAGCTTCTGAATGAAACCGACCGTATCCGTGAACAGGGCTGTGCGCGCGCTGGGCAGCTCGACGCGCCGGGTGGTCGGGTCCAGGGTGGCAAACAACTGGTCCTGGGCCAGAACGCTGGCATCGCTGACCGCGTTCAGAAGCGTACTCTTCCCTGCATTCGTATAACCAACCACGACAATGACCGGCGTCGTGGATTTCTGGCGGCGTTGCCGGTAACGATCGCGGTGCTGGCGTACCTCCTCCAACTCCCGCTTGAGATGGGCAATGCGGCGGCCGATCTCGCGCCGGTCGACTTCCAACTGCGTCTCGCCCGGTCCGCGCACGCCGACCCCGCCGCTGGCGCCGCCCGCGCGCCCGCCGGCCTGCCGCGCCAGGTGGGTCCACGCCCGGGTGAGCCGGGGAAGCCGGTACTCATACTGAGCAAGCTCTACCTGCACCGCGCCCTCTTTGGTCTTGGCATGGCGGGCGAAAATATCCAGGATCAGGGCGGTGCGGTCGATCACTTTCACGTCCTGCCCAAGAACCCGCTCAATTTCGCGTTGCTGGCGCGGCGAGAGCTCCTCATCGAAGATCACGACATTCGCGCCCAGCTCCAGGATCAACGTCTTCAGTTCGCCCAATTTGCCGGCGCCGATAAAGGTTGCCGGGTGCGGGTGTTGAAGCCGTTGGGTCATCTCTCCCCGCACTTCCAGGCCCGCGGTCGCGGCCAGCAGAGCCAGTTCGCTAAGCGAGTCATCCATCGAGAGGATGCCGGGCTGACCGGCCAGGCTGACGCCAACCAGAACAGCCTCTTCTTCCGGCTTGTCGGTCAGAATCAGCCCCTGGTCATCGCGCACAACGACGCTGACGCCGCCCTCGGCCGCGCCGGTGAAATCATCGACGACCGTCAGGCCGCCTGAACGGTTTTCGTGTTGACTTTCTGACATCTATCTAAGTGCGCCTTTCACAGCGTTCATCCAAATTGGGGGGAAATCATCGTGCCCGCTGAAGGCTAACGCTGTACAATGGAACAATTCCAGTCGGCTTTTGCCGCCTCGAGGCAAAAACGGCCTCCAATGGCGACAATTCCCTCTACAGTGGCAAACGATCAGTTGGTGGGCATCTCCTGCTTCTCCTTCTGCGTGCCGGTGGCCCGGCAGGCTATCGACCACAAAGTAGCCAGGCCAGTAGAGCGCTGCTGCCAACTGCGGCTGCAAGCAAAGCCCCGGCAGGCCAGGCCCGGCAAGATTCGCATATTGTACACGATTTCGGGAATTCGCGCCCGCCGGGGAAGAAGAGAACCGTACGCGCAACCGCCGCTGAAGGACTGTTTGGGCAAGGTCCCGTTCAGAGCAGCCGCAGAACGAGGCAGGCTGGCGTCCGGCCACTCGCAGTGCGACCCCGTCCAGGAAGCCGCGGCGCCGCCGGATCACGTCACGCAGCGGCCCTTCTCGTCGCGAATGGGCGCCGGTCGCGACATTTCACATAGAAGCCTGACCCGCTCCCGCGAGCGATGTTGAGCTGTCGGCTCCCCCCGCCACGGGCAACCGGGCAGCCGACAGCTTTCCCTCTTGTCCGTCAGAACAAGTGCCCATCCAACAACTCCGGCCCCGCCCCGGGTCCACTCGTCAGCACCCGCCGCACAGCCGGCAGCGCGCTGACACGCCGCTCCACCTCGGCCGCAGCGTCCGCCTCGCAGATGAGATGCACGTTCGGCCCCGCGTCGATCGTGAAATAGACCGGGACGCCCTCTTCTTCGCGCCAGGCACGCGCCGCGTGCAGCACCTCCAGCGTGCCCGGCTGCCAGTAGAGCAGGCTCGGCTCGCTCGTCATCATCACGCCGTGCATCGCCAGCGCGTCCGCTTCCAGGACCGGCCCCAGCAGCGAAATATCGCGTTCGGCGATGGCGCGCCGCACCGTCTCCAGCCACGCCCCGACGCACGCCGTGCGCGCCGCGTTTAAGGGGCTTGTCGCCGCCAATCGGTGCCCGCTGCTGCTGCTGACCCGCTTGGCCCCGGCGCTGACAATGGCGATCACGTCCCGCAGCGCCCAGTGCCTCTCGTCATACATCTGATGGGCCACACTCCGAGAATCGAGCAGCGCAGAGTCTAGCCTGAGAAACGGCGCCCCTCCGCTCCCTCCTTCACTCTCCCCTCTTCCCCATCCCCGCTCCCATTCGACAACCCCCCCGAAAAGGCTGCGGCTGGCCGAGCCGCTCCCCCGGCGGGCCACCGCGGACAGCCGCGTGGCGTCCAACCGCAGACCCAGCGCCGCCGCGCCGGCCACCGTCAGCGCGGCAAACCCGCTGGCCGAGCTCGCGATACCCGATGCCATCGGAAAATTGTTCCGGCTGACAACGCGGGCCTTGTCGGAGACGCCGGCAAGCGCCCGCAACCGGTCGAGGTGGGCGACAACTCGCTCCGCGGCAGACCCTTTCAGCTGCACGCCGTCAATGGCAACCGTATCCTCTGGCAGGTTGGCGCTGTCCTCCCACGCGACCGTGGTAGTCGTATGCGCGTCCGCCAGGGTCATGCTGATTGAGTTGTTGAGTGGGATGTTCAAGCCTTCACCGCGAACCGGCGGCTGGTCACCGGCCTGCACTGTTGCGACCTCGGCGCCCCCCCAGTACTTGATAAATGCAATGTTGCTGCCGGCGCGGCAAGTGGCCTTGCGTTCAAACAGCGAACGAGTTGCGCGACCGCCAATCACGCTTCTCGTTCTGCCTGCTGTTCACATCGACGCAACAGGTCATCGATCAGTTCGTCATGCGCACGGAAATGGATCTCCACGCCGCCTTGGACCGGCTCGATGCGCGCCTGCCACCCTATGCCCTCAACCAGCGCCAGCTTCTCAACCACCCCCGCCCCCAGCCGCTTCAAAACGGCTTCAGCTTGGCTGGGCGTCAGCCCAGGAAACGTCAGACTTTCTGACTCATATAGATCGTCATCCTGAAAGCGGGGATCGCGGCGGTCTTCCTCGTCTCCCAATGATGGGGCGCTGATCGGCATCAAGCATCTCCTTCTCGCGGCTTACCTGCAGGGGGTCAATCGAACGCTATTCTGCCTCCAGAAGAGGGACGCCCATATCATCGCCTGCGCCCAACTCTTTGAGAAAACGGGGCACCAAAGCGTGCAGCTCGGCAATCCGCTCGGCCGGCGTCTTGTCCGGAAGATGGATACGCCCACCGGCAATTGTATTGTGCCCGCCGGCGGAACCGTTTCTGCCCGCAACGTTTCGTACCAGGCGCCCGGCCCTGGCGTTTGAATCCGCCGCGCGTACCGACATCACCCCCTGGTCTCCATAGATTCCCAGGCAGACGACCCATGAGACATTCTCCATGCGCATCAGCAGATCCGCCACCTCCGCCGCCATATCCGGCCGCGGCATATCAAAAAGCAGACTGACCGCGATGTCGCCTGCCTCTTCTTCCGCGTCGCCAGCCCCATCTGCCTCTTCCCCGGTCGCGGCTTCATCCTGTGGCTGAGACGGTGGACCGGATGCGCCGGGGGCGAGCATGCGCGAGAGCGCAATGATGTCGAGATCGAATCGCTCCAGATCCGCCCTGTATCCTTCCGGATCGTCCGCGTCCAAGACCTCCTCACTCTCTTCGTCATCTTCCTCATCGACGGCGCTCGGAAGCGAAACAGTATAGATTGTTGTGTTGGCTAACGCGTCGCTGATGCTGCGGAAGTATGTGCGGGGAAGCTGTACATGCTCAATCTTGTTCAGGAGATCAGTTTGAACAAGGTGGCGCAATGTCGAGTAGGCCCAAATGTCCAAACTCGATGTGTGCCGGCTAAGACCCAGCGTGTCCGACTTGATCCCGTAAAAGAGAGCGGTCGCCAATTCCGGGTCGATCGGCACTTCGGCCACAGCCAGATATTCGCAAAGCAGCGTGGAGGACGCGCCTACCTCTGGACGCACATCGTGGACTTTGGCCCGCAACCGGCTGCGCCGCGGAGGATGATGATCGATCGCGGCCAGGACATCCTCACGAGGAAGGTCGGTGCTCCACAGCAGATGATTCGCCGCAACAGGCTGGGTATCGACCAGCATGACACCGTCATACGCGCTAATCTCCTCCCCCGCGTTCCGTTGCGAAATTCGCACCCCGTGCGGCATGATCAGACGGGCCATCGTGAGGTTTTCGGATCGACCGATTATGCCGCCGTGTCCCAGCGTCACACGCGTGGCCGGCGCATAGATGCGCAACATTTCCTCTAATGCGCGCGCGCTCGCAATCGCGTCAGGATCCGGATCATTGTGCATCAGAATAAGGAGGTTTTCCTTCCCCTCCGCCTGCTCAATGATCTGCTGAACTCTCTTTTCCGAAACGCTCCGCCGCCGGGCGCCAAAGTCGTCCGGTAGCGAGAGCGCCATGGTTAAGGTCTCTTCCATAACTTGTCCATTGGCCCACTTAACCGTAATCTCAATTGCCTGGAGAGTATACAGACAATAGGCGGATATCATGCGGGGCGGGGGTATTATACCCAAGTAAGCTAATTCGCGGAAGCCGCCTTTTTTGAGCCGGAATCCGAGTATCATCGCCCGACCAGACAGCACGCAAATTGCCTTGCCAATCGAAACTCACGAAGCCCTATTTCATTCCCCCCGCCTCCCCTGCTTCTGGGCGGTCAGCCGAAAGCGGCTTCCCTTGTGTGGGGGGGCCGCCAATTGGCGGGTCATGGCAGCAGATGTGTCCTTATCAAATCGTCTACGCATCAGGCGGCCGGTTTCCCTGCGTGAAGCGAGCGCCGTTGCCTCATTCATACCTCATCCCCCTTCACGCGCGCTTCCGTCTATGAACATGACTCAGCTTCCCCTGAATGTCCGTATATCCGGTTTCTCGATCGCAGTCGCGACATGGAGCAGTCATTGCGAATCCCCTGCGCGCCCCCTTCCGAACAGGAGCCGACATGCTACGTTCTTTCGCCATTTCCTCGTCCTGGCGCCCCCAACCCAGGATGCCTTCGACCCTATTCTGCGGCGCGCCGTCGCCGACAACCTCTTGTTGAGAAATCCGCATATTTGGGGTACGATTGAGCGAACATCGCATCCGGCCGCTCAAGCCGGACACGCCCCATTCATATGCAAAAGGATGCACGCATGTCAAACTCAACCGCTACCTTAACCGGGTCCGGCGCGCAAACGGTCGTTAGGCGTATGGGTGAAGCCGCGTCTGCATATCTGGCCTGCCTCTCAATAGACCAGAAACACAGAGCGGTCGTTCCCTTCGACGACCAGCAAGAGCGCACAAACTGGCACTACACACCGATTCTACGCAAGGGTCTTTCCCTCTCCGAAATGACCTTCCCGCAGCGGCAGAAGGCCCTCCAACTTGTACATGCCGGCCTCAGCCGCGCCGGTTTTGTTACCGCCTCCACCGTGATGGGCATCGAAAACGCCCTCGACATGTTGGAAGACTGGAGGCGAACACATCCCGGCCGCGATCCACAGCTCTATTTCATGACCATTTTCGACAGCCCGGATGAAAAGGGCCTGTGGGGATGGCGATTCGAAGGGCATCATATCTCGCTCAATTTCACGATCGCGGATGGAAAAATCATCTCGCCCACGCCAATGTTCTTCGGCTCGAACCCGGCCGATGCGCCCTTCAGCCCTGCGGCCACCCTCCGACCGTTGGCAGGCGTCGAAGACCTGGCCCGGGAGCTGGCCCGCTCCTTTGACGAGGAGGCCCTCGCCATCGCGAGAATCTCTCCGGCGGCGCCGCCCGACAATGTACTCTACAATCTCCCCCAGGCAGTTGAAGGCGCATTCAAAATGCCTGCCAACTCCCCCGGCCTGAAGCTATGGCAAAAGGCCCATGGCGTGGACGATGCCCATGTCCAGGCGCTGCGCTATTCCGATACCCCCCGCGGCCTCTGTCGCAACGGTATGAACAGCCAGCAGCAGGAGATCCTGCTGGCGCTCATCGGCGAATACATCCATCGAATGCCGGACGAACTCGCCGAGACAGAGTGGCATCACCTCGGCGAGCACGGCCTCGACGGAATCCACTTTGCCTGGGCTGGCGGTCTCGAAAAGAGGCAGGGGCACTACTACCGCATCCAGGGCCCGCGCTTCGTCTGCGAATACGACAACACCCAGGACGACGCCAACCACATCCACTCTGTCTGGCGCGATCCGGCCAATGATTTCGGCAGACATCTGCTGGCGCACCATTACGCCCATCATCATTGAAGGCTGACCTCTCGTTGCCCTTTGCCGCAGGACTCGTGTTAGAATCGGCCAAGCGCTGCCTGCAGCCCGCAGGGCCTGGAGGAGGGAGTATGAATGCCAAAGAGGCGATGCAAGACAAGCGCCGGGAACAGACGGACGCTGACACGGAAAATGGCCGTCGCTCCTTGCCGCGCCCAAAGAGGGGACATCAGGACAATCCTCAAACAATCGACTTTGCCCCTGATCACGGCCGCTATGTCACGCTTGAAGAGTACTGGGCCAAATGGTATGAGAATCCCTACCCGGATATCGACGTCAGCTATGAGTGGAACAACGGCAGGCTGAAGGCAAAGCCCTTGCCCAATAAGCCTCAACTCAACCTTTACAACTGGTTTCTCGATCTGTTGCGCCGCTACCTGGAAACGCACGAGATTGCAGACCTGATCAATCTGGAGACCGGATTTGTCCTGACCATTTCCGACGCTGCTGAGCCATCCGGTCAGCGGGCTGCAGTGCGAAAGCCCGACATTGGTGTGATCCTGCATAGCAATCCGGTGTCCTGGGGCCGCATCGCCCAGCGCCATTTCGCCGGGGTCTGTGATATGGTTGTGGAGGCGCTCTCCGATTCTACGCAGGCCGAGGTTGAGCGGGATACCGAAGAAAAGAAACGCGACTACGCGCTCGCCGGGGTGAAGGAGTATTACATCCTCGACCCCAAAGGCGACAATATGCGCTTCTACCGACTTGCCCCCGCGAAGGGCTTCTACGGGGAAATCCCTCCAGACGACAGGCAGGTGATTCGCTCCGAGACGCTGCCCGGTTTCCAGTTCCGAAGTCAGGATCTCCGGAGTCAGCCGGATTTGGCGGAGTTGGCCCTGGACGAGGCCTACGCCGGATATGTCATACCTGGCTATCGGGAAGCGGTGACCGCCCGGCGCGTCGCAGAAGAACGTGTGCAAGCGTTGGAGGCCGAACTTGCCCGGTTGCGCCAACAGGACTCTTGAACACATTCTGTTCAAGGACGCGCCACCAATAGGGGTGCGCCCAAACTCGTAGATCGTTTGACGGAGCGAAGAAAGATCGGTACAATCCGACTCATGCGCCAGAGATCGCTTCGTCGTGACCAGCGGCATTCAGAGAAGATGAGGCTGGTATATCCAACTGAGACGTCCTGCAGAGCTATGGTGTTGTTCGCAAATGGCGAATTGCAGGGCCCTGCAAGCGACTTTCCACACGTAACCAACTCTTAAGGAGATTTCTATGGCTGAAAACGGCAATTCGGTAATGTCCGGAAACTACCAGGTGGTCGGGACCAGGCCCATCCGGCACGACGGTACCGATAAAGTTGTCGGCGCTGCCCGCTATGCCGCTGATCAGAACGTGCCTGGCATGTTGTACGGCAAGTATCTGCGCAGCCCCCACGCCCATGCCCGCATCCTGAGTATCGATACCAGCAAAGCCGAGGCGCTTCCAGGCGTCGCCGCAATCGTTACCTCGTCTGACCTGGCTGAAGCAGCTGACAAAATCCAGGAAATGGGCGAAGACGCGGTGAATCTGAGGTATCTCAGCGCCAATATGCTGGCTCAGGATAAGGTCCTGTACCACGGCCACGCCATCGCCGCAGTGGCCGCGACCAGCGTGCATGTCGCCGAAGAGGCCGTCGGCCTCATCGATGTCGAATATGAGATCCTCAAGCCGGTGTTGGATGTGCGGGAGGCAATGGCAGACGACGCCCCCATTCTTCTCGAAGAGCTGCGCACCAACGCCCTGGGCGAAGTCGGCGATAAGCCGACCAATGTCGCGCAACATTTCCGCCACGCACGCGGCGACCTCGAAGCCGGTTACGAGGCAGCCGACGCAATCATCGAGCGGGAATTCACCACCGCGATGGTCCATCAGGGCTATCTGGAACCGCAGGCCTCTACTGTGCAGTGGCGCGCCGACGACCAGATTCACATCTGGACCAGCACACAGGGCCCCTTCCAGATTCGGGATTCTGTCTCCGCGCTTCTCCAGATTCCCGTTTCCCAGGTAAAGGTTACGCCGGCGGAGATCGGAGGCGGTTTCGGCGGCAAGTTCACCCCCTACACCGACCTTCCCTCGGCCCTGCTCTCCCGCAAGAGCGGCTACCGCCCGGTAAAGATGGCGCTGACCCGCACCGAAGTGTTGCAGGCGACCGGCCCCACCTCTGGCAGCTACATTAAAGTGAAGATGGGCGCGACCAAGGACGGCCGCATCACTGCGGTTGAAGCCGACCTCATCTACGAGGCCGGCGCCTACCCCGGCTCGCCCGTCGGCGCCGGCGCCGGCGTTATTCTCTCTCCTTACAAGCTGGATAACCTGCGCATTGATGGCTATGATGTTGTCGTGAACCGTCCTCAGAGCGGCGCCTACCGCGCGCCCGGCGGCACCAATGCCGCCTTCGCCTCCGAGACGGTCATCGACGAACTGGCCGAAGAATTGGGCATCGACCCCCTGGAATTCCGCCACATCAACGCCGCGCAGGAAGGAGACCGCCGACCGGACGGACCCGAATACAAGCGCATCGGCTACAAAGAGACGGTTGAAGCCGCCATCGATCATCCCCATGCCGCCACCCCGCAAGAGGGGAACTACCGGGGCCGCGGCGTTGCCTCCGGTTTCTGGTTCAACGGGGCCGGCCCTTCAAGCGTGACCGCGGTCGTCAATGCCGACGGCACCGTCAACCTGATCGAAGGCTCCGCCGATATCGGCGGGACCCGGGCCTCTGCCGCCATGATGCTGGCCGAAACAATCGGCGTCGCAGCCGAAGACATCAATCCCCAGGTCGTCGACACCGACTCGATCGGCTACACCGGCGGCACCGGCGGCAGCAGCGTAACCCACAAGATCGGGGTGACGACCCATCAACTGGGGTTGGAGCTGCGCAGAAAGATGAGCGAACAGCTGGCCGATTACTGGGAAATGGAGACATCCGACATCGCCTGGCAGGACGGCCAGTTCCGCGGCAACGGCCACAGCCTCGGCTTCAAAGCAGCCGCCCAGGAGCTCTCCAGCGGCTACGAAGCGCTGACCGCCAGCGTGACCATGAATACGGGTGGGGCCGGTCCCTGCTTCGGCACCCATATTGTCGACGTTGAGGTCGATCCGGAAACCGGAAAGGTCACGATCTTGCGCTACACTGCCGTGCAGGATGTCGGCAAAGCAATTCACCCCAGCTATGTGGAAGGCCAGATTCAGGGCGGTGTCGTGCAGGGAATCGGCTGGGCCTTGAATGAAGAGTACATCTACAGCGACGACGGCCACCTGCTCAACGCCAGCCTGCTCGACTACCGCATGCCCACCGCGCTCGATCTACCCATGATCGAGACCGTTGTGGTCGAGGTCGCCAACCCCGACCATCCCTTCGGCGTGCGCGGCGTTGGCGAAGTGCCGATCGTTCCACCCGCGGCAGCCATCGCCAACGCCATCTACGATGCCATTGGCGTCCGCCCAACCGAACTGCCAATGTCGCCGGCCCGGATCCTGGAAGCGATCTGGGAGAAAAACGGCTCCTAGCGTTCAGTTTCCGATAGACTGCGGCCACGTACCTCAAGGGCCGCCGAACTGTAAGCCAAGGCGGGTCGGTAGACCATGTGTTGACCGGCCCGCCTTTTGCTTCAATAATAAGGAGCGGAGCGACAGATGGCAAGGTTCTACGACAGGAGATAACAGCCGTATGCCTTCCTCCCGGTCCGTCGCCGTTACCGGCGGCCTGGGCAACCTCGGCACGAAACTGCTGCTGTACCTGGCCCGCGCAAGTTCCTGTCCCCGCTTGATCGGGCTGGACGTGCGCTCGCCGTCTCCCGATCAAGTGCATGCCCTGCAGGACGCCGCCGCGCAGAACACGACTGGCACGACGCCTGCCGTCGAACTCCTCGAATGCGACCTCACCGACCCCCGCGACAGCCGCTGGCGCGATGCGTTCGACCGCGTGCAGGCGGTCGTCCACTTCGCCGCGGACAATCCCTACCCGGACGCCAGCTGGGACGAAGCGGCCGTCTCCATCGACATGACCCTCAATGTGGCGCTGGCCGCGGCCGCAAGCCCCACCGTGGACCGCTTCGTCTTCGCCACCTCCAATCACGTGATGGGCCGTTACAAAGACGAACCCCTGGCCGCCACCGTCGGCCCAGGCGCGCTGACACCTGACAAGCCCCTCGGCGTGGGCACCGTCTGGGCCGAGACCGACCCGCCCCTCGACGCCACCGCCTATTCGACAACCAAAATGGTGGGCGAACGCATCTGCCAGGCGCTTGGCGCGCAGTCAGAAGGCGCCACCACCTTCGTCAGCGTGCGCATCGGCTGGTGCCAGCCAGGCCCCAACAGGCCCGAAACGCTCAACGCCACCGGCGAACCCGGCGCGGACAGCGGCGCCGCCGATTCCCACCCCGACCCGGAAGGATACCGCCGCGCCGAAAACTGGTTCCGCCTGATGTGGCTGTCAAACCGCGACTTTACGCACCTGTTCGAACGGGCCGTCAATGCAGACGCCGGCGCATGGCCCGCGCCGGCCATCGTCGTCAACGGTATGTCCGACAACACCGGAATGGCCTGGAGCTTGGACGAGACGCGCAGCCTTCTCGGATATCAGCCCCAGGACGATGTCACTCGCTTTGAATAAGACGCAGTTCCAACCGGGCAAAGGAGAACCCACATGAGCTACAAGCTCGCTTACAGTACCCTGCGCTGGCAAAACCCTGAACTAGAGCCGGCCCTGGCCGGACTGGCAGAAGCCGGCTGGCAAGGCTGGGAGAGCAGACTGCCCCTCAACTGGATGGGAACACCGGCGCGGCTGCGGCGGATCTGCGATGACGCGGGGATGCCCCTCGTCGTCCTCACCGCCAACGGGACGCCCGATAGCCGCGATCGCGAAAACGTCGAGATCAACCGCCGCCGCATGGAGTTCGCCGCCGAGATGGGCTGCGACTGCTTCATGTACATGAACGGCGGCAAGCCCGACGACCGCCCCGTGAGCGACGATGACGTCAAAGCGGCCGCCGAAGGCGCCGATGAATGGGCCGATTATGCCGCCCAATTCGGCCTGGAGCTGACCTACCACATCCACACAAATCTGCTCGTCGATTCGATCGACCACTGGAAGCTGTACATGGCCAATCTTAGCACCGCCAAACTGTGCATCGACGTCTCCCACGCGCAGCTGTGGGGCTATGACCCCGTCGCGTCGCTGCGCGACTTCAGCGCCCAGTTGAACTATGTCCATCTGCAGGATTGGGCCACCAACTCCCGACGCGCCGACGGCTACTACGACCCCCAGTGGTGCCAGGTCGGGGAACACGAAAATGTCGATTTTCCGTCCATCCGGGGCGTTCTTGACGAAATCGGCTACGACCGCTGGGTGACCGCCTGTCCCGGCCAGCCGATTCCAGGGCGCGATGACCCCATGAGCGAGGCTGAACGAAGCGCGGGAATGGTCACATATCTGCGGGGTATCGGATACTAGGGGCCCAAGTCTATCTCAGGGTGATCGCGGTAATATCTGGCAGTATCGAGGACCAGATTTTCCTGCAGCTGGATCGTCATGCCGCCGTCTACGACCATCGTATGTCCTGTGATGAACCCGGCTTCGTCCGAGCAGAGGAACCGCACCGCATTGGCGATGTCGTCGGGCACGCCCGTGTGTCGCAGAGGATAATGCTGGTCGAAGAACCGCAGCATAGAGGGGTTTTCTTCCCATCGTTCGGCTTGGCGCTCAGTGACAATGTGCCCGGGGCAGATGCAGTTGACGCGTACACCGATCGGTCCGAAATCAAGCGCCATCTGGCGGCTCATCGCGATGATCGCCGCCTTCGTCATCTCGTATGCAAGGCTCGACGGCGCCACCAGTTGTCCATGCACCGAAGAGATGTTGACGATGCTGCCGCCGCCGCTGGCCTGAATGTGCGGCACCCCGTACTTCGCGCCCATAAAAACCGCCTTCTGCGACGCGCTGAGCGCCCGGTCGAAGGCGGTTTCAGTCAGGGTAATGGCCGTCCCGTCCGGCTCCAGTGTTCCCCAGGCGTTGTTCACCAGGATGTGCAGCCCGCCCCAAAGTTCGACCGCCCGTTCGATCATCGGCCGGATCTGTTCCGGCTCCGAGATGTCCACCTGGTAGGCGGAGGCCGTGCCGCCGCTCTCCTCGATGCGGGCCACATTTTCCGCGGCATTCTCCAGCACAATGTCGGCGACCAGAACTTTCGTCCCGTCCGCGGCCAGCCGCCGTGCGATGGCGCCGCCAATCCCGACAGCCCCCCCGGTTACGATTGCGATCTTATCTGTCAGTGTCATGAGAGGTTTCCCGAGCAAGTTGTGGAGTGTAGACCGGGATCAGTATACTTGCCGGACTTGCCAAAACCAAACCGGGCGCAACTGGCCCATAGCGCCGTATTGAAGGGCTCTTGGCGTGGACTGATTATGAGAGTTAGGTCAAACGGTATATGCTGACTTGGCATGAAATCCGCAGATTATTGGAATCGCTTGGTCGAAAAATATGGAAGCCAGAAGCGGCGCCATACGCGAAATCGTCTCATACCTCAGCACAATCGATCCCTTCCGAATCGTGCTGTTTGGCTCTCACGCAATGGCGACACAGGATTCGGAGAGCGATATCGATCTGCTGGTCATTCTGGACTCTGAGGACATCTCACAGACCTATGGGGAAAGAATGCAAAGCAGGCTCAAGGTGAGGAAAAGCCTCCGAGCCGTCAACAGGCGTGTTCCCATCGACCTTGTCGTCTATACCAGGGGCGAATACGAATTCCTCAAAAAACAAGGCTCCTCTTTTCTCCGCGAGATAGAACGCTCCGGAAAAACGCTGTATGAGAAGGCAGACTAAAGCTTGGCTGGATTCGGCTCGCGATGACTTGGGGGGTGTGGAGGAGATCATCGAACGCGAAGAGCTGACGCATATGGTTGCCTTCCACTGTCAACAGTCGATCGAGGGAGCACGTTAGGCAGTCCTCGAAGAGCATGAACAGCTGGTGCCAAGAAATCCATATCCCTGACATCTCTCAGGCTTAGTCGTTACAAAAAATGAAAAAGCTAAGAGTCCCCGACTTCAAGAGTTACGAGGAGGAGGCCGCATTCTGGGATAGCCTGGACACCGCAGATTTTATGGAGGACGATGACAAGTGGTTCCGTTTTGATACGCCCCATAAGCGTGCGGTCCGCGTTGCCATTCTTCCCGAAGTAGCGGAGGAACTCATGCGAAGCGCTCGTGCGCAAGGCGTGCCAATCGAGACCTTGGTGAATGTTCTTCTGATTGAGCGCATACAGGGATCTAC
The DNA here is from genome assembly GCA_022824685.1 of Caldilineaceae bacterium. GTDB lineage: Bacteria > Chloroflexota > Anaerolineae > Caldilineales > Caldilineaceae > Bin5. Next base: position 25,645 of record JAJDZJ010000104.1, on the reverse strand, counting down.
TGCGGCAAGCTAAGCGCCGGAGCGTAGCACGCCTCCCTGATTTTCAAAGCTAAGAGCCGGCATCTGATCAGGCGCTTTAGCAGATTAAGGACCCCCTTTGGCTTAAGATCACACCTCCTGGCGTAGCGAGGATGTCGCTCTTGCTGGCCGTTTCGGCCGATAAAGGTTACTGTCCGAGATAAGGACAGCGGATTACTTCTGATCAGTTGAGAGGAAACTACAATGGATCTTCCAACAGTCGATCTGCCCGCGCTGCTCGGGCCAACAGAAGCTGTCATTATCGGTGCTCCGTTTGCAGCTGTCTGGCTCCTGTCCGGCATCGTCAGCGCGATGGTCGCGACAAATAAAGGAAGAAGCGGGTGCAGCTGGTTTCTGCTTGGATTCCTATTGGGCCCGCTGGGCCTCATTCTGTCCTTCGCAGTATCCAAAAACCAGGCTGTGCTTGAACAAAGGATGGTCCAGCGCGGCGAAATGCAGTACTGCCCCTACTGCGCCGAACTGGTCAGAGCCGAAGCCATCAAATGCCGCTACTGCGGCGAAAATTTCGGTGGGGACCCGTCAGCGTCCCATTCACCGTACATGCGATGAACCGGTCTGTGAATGTGTATGGATACTCGGAACGTTCTCGGCTGCCCCGGTTTGGCGGGGAGCATGCCCAATAGCAGCATGGAGGAGTCGGCAGGAAGGAGAATAACGCATGATCGAGAGGCGTTTCAGAGAGCTTTGGGAGGATCTACAGGGCAAGAAACCCCATATGCCGCATTTCCTGACGGAGATTCGACTGGAGGGCATTCGCGGCTTCAATGACCTCCGAGTGGTTTTCGACTATCCGGTGAGCGTGATTGCCGGCGGCAACGCCACCGGGAAATCCACCGTTCTCTTCGCGGCCGCATGCGCCTACAAGGTTCCGGGGGCGGGTTCAAAGGATTATGTGCCCTCTACGCTCTTTCCCGATTATCGACCCAAGTTGGGGAAGCGCGGGGATGAGACGCGCGAAATCAACATCGAATTTGACTATGCGACACCCGACGGTCTGCGTTCCATGCGTTGGCGGCGCACCAAGGCATGGAGTCGAAGTTACTTTGGCCGCAAGAGGGCCAGCCAACCAGAGCGGCTAGTATATCTGAGAACTTTGAGTAATCTCAGCAATCCATCGGAGGTACGCGGCGTTCTCAGCATGTCGCGCCTGGGTTCCGCGCCGGACGAAACACCTATGACGGCATCACAGATCGAGTTCGCGCATCAGATGCTCCCTTTTCGCTATGCGGAGGTCGTCGATCTATCGAGTGGAAACAAGAAACTGCTTTTTGCCTCCCAGGATGGCGGCGCGGCCTACTCTGAACTGCACATGGCCGCCGGCGAGCGCGCTATCCTGCGGCTGGCGCAAGAGATCGCCCAACTTCGCGGCGCATTAGTGCTGATTGATGAGGTAGAGGCCGGCCTGCATCCCTGGGTTCAGCAACTGCTCATGTTGCAACTGCAGCAACTTGCTCTGCGCAATGACCTGCAAATCATCGTAACCTCCCATAGCCCAGTGGTCCTTGACTCCGTCCCTCCCCATGGACGCATCTTCTTGGAACGGGATGAAACGGGCCGCGTCGCGGTGCATCCACCCTATCGCGACGTTGTTCAGGATGCCCTCTATGGACGTTCAAGCGAGGCGCTCAACCTGCTGTGTGAGGACGATGCTGCGGAAGGCATCCTGCAAGGGGTAAGAGATTTTCTGCAACCCCGGCAGAGGATCAGGGGTGAGTCGATTCGCATTGGGCGGGATACCGGCGCTGAAGAGTTTCCGATGCACGCCACAGCCTTCAGGAAATTCGGTCAAATTGAGAGTTTCGTCTTCGTGCTGGATGGCGACAAACGCGGCAGCGACATCGAAGGAAAGATACGAGAACAGGCTGGAAGCAACATTGATATATTCTTTCTTCCCGGTCAGAGTGCGCCGGAGTCGTGGGTATGGGAGCGGTTGAAGCAGAACGCAGGCGACTTGGCCGCAAGGCTTGGCGCTGACCGAACCGGGCTTGCCACGGAGATGAACCGGCTGGACTCGGTATACGACTCTGCGTCCGACTCGCTCTCAGAGATTGCCAAATCAAAGCTGCACGGTCTGGCCGAAGCTCTCCGCTGGAGCGCTCCAGATATATGTCGGGTTGTCGCCCGCCGGGAGGCTGAAAAATCGGAAAGCGACATACAACCTCTGGTAGAGGGGTTGGAGAGCGCTTTGATACAGTGGCGTTCGCAGTGAGGTGAAAAGGCGTCCGCGGCTCTTTGGGCATGTTTTGCTATCAGACTCTTAAAATGAAACGATCTCAACAAACAACGCTCTTCCCCACTGACGCTGTGCGACCGGTTTCCAAGGCAAAGAAACGGGAGACCACCGAACGGCTGAAGAGGATTGATACCGATGCTGAACTCAGAGAACGGTTGCTTCCCTATTGCCGGCTAAGACACGGAGAAATCTGGGAGGATTCGGTCAGCGGCCACCGAGTTGGTGTCCTCGACGCGACCGCCCATGCGGATGTAGAGAGAATGATGGGCGACGAGAAAACCGGGCTCCTTATAAACGATCCCCCGTACAATGTCATGGTCGGCAATGCCAACACAGCCAATCTCTCGAAAATCGAACTCCCCTCATATCTTGACTTCTCAGAGATGTGGGTGTCGAAAGCGCTTCAGATTGCCAAGGCTGACGCACATTTCTACATCTGGATTGGCGCCGACTACAAGGATGACTTTCAGCCTCTACCCGACTTCATGATTCTGATGAGAGAGTTCCGCGACTTGAGTCCAAGAAATCTCATTACCGTCCGTAACCAGCGGGGCTACGGCACTCAGAAGAACTGGATGTGGGTTCGACAAGAATTGCTTCATTACGTGAAGGGCGATCCTGACTTCACCGTAACCTATACGGATATCCCCAAAGTTTTGAAAGGCTACTATAAGGAAGTGGATGGTCGTCGGAAAGAGAATCTTGAGCGAAGCAAGTCCCAAACGATACGTCCCGGCAATGTCTGGGTTGACATTCAGCAAGTATTCTATCGGATGGAAGAGAACGTGCCAGGCTGCTACGCGCAGAAACCCTTGAAAGCTATTCAGCGAATCGTACAATCAAGCAGCCAGGAAAATGATCTGGTCGTAGATTTTTTCGCCCACTCTGGGACAACTCTGATGGCCGGTGAACTGTCCCGTCGAAAGGTTTACACCTTCGACATTGACCCAATCTTTGCTGAGATCACGATACGACGCCTGGAGCGCTACCGGGAGTCCGGCAGAACCGGCTGGCAATGGCATAGTCCCTTTCCCGAAATCGAAGGAAAAGAATAGATTTTCTGATGGATCAGAATGAGTTTCTTAGTCATCAACATCGGGGAGGAATTGAGTATCAAATAGGTGTCAGAGATACAAATATTCGGGAATTTGACGCCTTTAGAGTTGAAGCTGCGGCTTTGGCAGACACGATACGTATGAAATCAATACCCAAATAGGTAGCAGCGAATTCTGTCAGGACATCTGCATGCCCAGTTGTCCGTATCCAGTGACAGTGAATGTGGAGAGTGCCAAACCATGCGCCACGAAAAATGGAACTGCCCCAAATGCGACAACCTCGAATTCGAGACCGACATCTTCCAGGCCACCGGCGGCACGCTTGCCAAGATCTTCGATGTCCAGAACAAGAAATTCACCACCGTCACCTGCACACGCTGCCAGTACACTGAGATCTACAAGTCAAGCACCTCCAACCTGGGCAATGTCTTTGATTTCTTTACCTCGTAAATCGTCAGAGAGCTCTTAAGAGAAAAAGTGTATCTGCGTCGGCGATGGCAGCCAGGAGTTGACCGGCGCTATTTCTATCTTTGCGCGGAAACTCCGACCCCAACTGAGCACTCGCCGGAGCCGCCGCGCCAACTGCTGCAAAGGACACAAACATGCTGCGCGTTTCCATCTTCAAGCATCAAGCAGACCTGACCGACCAGTGGCTTCTCCAAAAAGTAGCCCTCGGCGCTGACGCCATCGACTTCGGGGGCGACACCGACATGCCCGGCGTCACCGAACAGGGCTACCCGGACCTCGACGAAGTGCGCGCCCTGCGCAAGCGCGTGCGCTCCTTCGGAATCGACATCAACCGCGTCACGCTCCCCACGCTTACCCGCGCCTACATTGACGAGCGGGTCGGCGCCGAGGATGAGCTGGACAACGCCGCCAAAGCTCTCAAAGTCTACGGCCAGGCCCGCATCCCAATCGCACGCCAGCGCGTGGAAGGCGACGTCTTCCCGCAGATGATGGAGCAGTACCGCACCAGGCATCGCGGCGGCTACCTTGCCCGCGCCGAAACACTCGTGCAGGGACCGCACGACATCCCCTCGCGCGCCGAACTGGAGCGCTGGTGGGGCCGCTTCTGCCATGCCTTCGAACGCCTGACACCGATCGCCGAGGAGTACGACATCAAGCTGGCCGTCCATCCGTCCGATACACCCAACATCGACACACCCTTCGGCGGCATCGGCTTCCACCGCATTATCGACGCCTTCCCCAGCCCCAACGTCGGCTACGTCTACTGCATCGGCACCCGCTCCGAAGCCGGCGGCAGCCCGCTCGTGATCGACGAGATCAATAACTACGGTCGCAAGGGCAAGCTCTTCATGCTCCACATGCGCAACGTGCGCGGCAGCCTGGCCACCGCCGGCGGCTTCGAAGAAACCCTGCTCGATGACGGCGACCTCAACATGGCCCGCATCCTGCGCGAACTGCGCAACGTCGGCTTCAGCGGCTTCATCAACCCCGATCACATTCCCGACCTGCCCGGTGACAACGAAACCCGCGACGTCGGCTGGGCCTACTCCATCGGTTATATGAAGGCGCTCTATGCCTCGGTGGTGGCATAATTGCAGCAGGTTGCAGAGGCCGGAATCACGTGCCATGCGCTGAGAAGGCGCCGGCCCTGGTCCAGACCGTTCCACCGTATACATTGACTTTCGATGGTAGCCCAAAGTGCCCAGATTCAGGCTCAACCGCTCAAAGCTGACACGTTGGGCGATTCTCTTGATGTTGGCCGTAGTCGCACCGCTTCTACGTCTGTACCGTTTAGACGAACTCGCGCCAGGTCTCAAATTCGACGAAGGCTGGAACGGACTATTCGCCCTCCAGGTGCTGCAAGGCGAGCACGCTCTTACATTTGGAGACAAGGATGGGCTGGGCATCTATTTGATCGCGTTGGCGACGAATTTCCTGGGGCGCACGCCGCTGGCGCTCCGATTGCCTACGGCCCTGGCCAGCGCAAGCACTGTTTTTGTGGTTTTCTGGTTGGGGCGTTTACTGTTCGGATGGGACGAGTGCGGGCGGGAGACGCGGTGGCGCGGCTTGGTGGTTGCAGGCGTTGCATCCGGTCTGCTGGCCGTGTCGCTTGGCCAGACGATACTAGGGCGCACTTCATATCGGGGCAGCTTTCTGCCATTCTTTCTTGCCCTTAGTCTGGCCCTGCTATGGTGGGGATGGACGCGGCGTCGCTGGTGGGCAATCATGCTGGCCGGCGTGTGCGCGGGGCTATTGCCCTACACCTATTATCCTGCGCGCTTTGTCCCCTTTCTCTTCCTCTTTTTCGGTGTTAGCCTTTTGTTGCCATTTCGCTCTTTATCCCTGAAGAGAGTGCAGACCGAGCTTCCGTGGGCAGCCGCTTTCACAGCCACTACTGGGCTGGTAGCTGCCCCAATTCTCCTCCACTACATTCGGTATCCCGACCTCTTTTTCAATGAACGCATCCAGATGCTCTTTGTCTTCCAAGAGTTTCAGGGCGCCCCCGTGTTGACTCTGGTGAAGATCCTGGCAGCCAATGTGTGGGAGGTTCTGTCGAAGTTCGGTTTTCGTCTCCTGGCCGGCTGCTGTTCTCCCTTTGAGCACGCTGTGACGCTGAATGTATGGGAAGCTTTCTTCTTCTGGCTGGGAGTGGCGGTCGCAATATGGCAGTGGAAACGGAGGCCGACCTATCGTCTCCTGTTGCTCTGGGTGGGACTGCTGTTCCTGCCCGCGTTCCTGACCGATGCCAAAAACACGATGCGCTTGGTCGGTGCAGTGCCGGCTATCTATCTGCTGGTGGCGGTCGGCGTGTGGGAGACGATCCACTGGTCAGCGACTCGTGAATTGGCGGGAGCCAAAATTCGGCCGTCGATCTTTGCCCTTGCAATCAGCGTCGTGATCGTAATTCAGGGCGCCGGCACATATCGAGCGTTGTTCGGTAAAGGGATGGCCGACGATTTCTACCACTACGATATGATCTGGCCAGCTTTCGCCCAGAGGCTGAACGCGCGGCCTGCGGAGCAAGATACAGTCTACTTCATCACCCGCCAGCGGTATGATGCCTTTGACTATCTCCATCAAGGGGCAACATCAGTTGTGAGAACCTACCCTAACGTGCAAGACCTTGACCATCACATCGAAGCGTCGCTAGCGTAAATGGGGGACGTTTCAACTGTGAAGGTCGTAAACTGGGTTGATTGGTCTCCTACGATTGAGTGGAGGTCAAATCATATCGCCGACTTCCTTACCATTCTCTTTGATAAGTACGGAAGATATGTCGCCACTGAAGATTTCGACGGCATACATGTCGATTCCTACGTGGATATCTCTCTCAATCGTCCTTGGTTTCTCTTCGAAGACCTGCCGCGTCCCGTCGTTTATGATGGAGGCATCAACCTGGAAGGGCTGGCCTTGGGTTCGAGTCGAGTAAAATTGCCGAAAGGGCAGCAGTTCGACGCAGAGCAAAGTCAAACTCTGATGGTTGGCATGTTGTGGCGAACCGCTTCGGAGTTGACGGTTGACTACTCTATATCCCTACGTCTATACAACGATGATGACGCCAAGGTCTTTCAAACGGATCATGTCCTGCGGAAGCCATATAAATATCAGCTTACAACGAGTCTGTGGCCGTCCCAACCGGTCGGTACAGTCTTCAAGCTTGAAATCCCGAATGAGTTGGCCGCAGGCGAATACGAACTGCGGATGGTCGTCTACGACTTGGAAACGTCAACCCCAACCGTCGAAGTGGGCGTGTGGGAGCCAGAGACCTCCCTGGGGCGCGTCCAGCTTCAGCCATCCGGTCAGTAGAGTGAGAACGCACTGTAGTCCTATGGTTATCTATCTCAAGTGGCAACTGGCCGCCTTCTGCTGCTCTTCAGCCTGATGAAAGCGGAGCAGAGAAACCTGAGGCTCTGCACAAGTATGCTTTTTCCCAACATCGGCCTTCGGTCTGACCGAACTACCGCGTGCATCTGTAGTAGCCGGGAAGCATATTTCCTAGGAGCCAGTGCGCGCAAATGAGCGTCCAAGTCCCTCTACTTCAAGTCATAGCTTCTGTCCTTGTAGATTGAGCGCAGTCAGTGTAAGGTTGAAAACATGAGCAGCGCCTCCTTACAATACAATCAACAAGCGCAATCGATTCTTGACGAAAGCACTTCCATCGCTTCAGCCGTTTCAGTCAATCGCAGGACAGAAACATGACACTTAAAGTCGGAATCGTCGGCGCGCGCGGCATCGGTGAACGACACGCACGCGCCTATCTGCAGGACCCTCTCGCCGAGCTGGTCGCTGTCTGCGACCTCGTCCAGGAACGCGCCGACGAGGCCGCGCGCATGCACGGCGTGCGCGGCTATACCAGCCTCGCCGACATGCTGCGGCACGAAGAGCTCGATATCGTCGATGTCTCCACCGGCGGCGCCGAGAACGGCAGCTGGCACTTCGAGCCGACCATGGAAGCCCTGGAAGCCGGCAAACATGTGCTGGTGGAAAAGCCGATCTCCAATCAGATCGAAGAGGCCCGCCAGATGGTGGCCAAGGCCGCCGAAAAGGACCTCTACCTCGGCTGCAACCTGAACCACTACTTTACGCCTCCCGCGGAGAAGGCCCGAGAATACATGGAGCAGGGCCAAATCGGCGAGCCGGTCTACTGCCTGCACAAAATGGGCTTCAACGGCGGGGAACATACCTACAGCAAGAACAGCGCGCCCAACGCCGCCGGCTTCCCCTACTTCCATGTGAAAGCGTTCCTGGCCCACCCCTTCAGCATCATGCGCCACTTCTGCGGCGACATCACGCACGTCCAGGCCTTTTTCAGCCGCCCCTCCTTCCGCGTCAAGGCCGACGACCCCATGCTGTCCGTCACCAGCATCCACTTGCAGTTTGCCAGCGGCGCCGCCGGCTACCTTCTCAGCCAGCGCGGCGACGCCACCTTCGGCCTCGGCGGCTGGTGGAGTGTCGAGGTCGCCGGGACACGCGGCACCTTCTGCATCGAAAACTGTATCGAAAAGATCACATACTGGCCCGCTCCCACCGCAAAAGGCGCCGCGCCGCCGCAGGTCACGAACAGCGGTATCAGCGACTTCAACCAGACCTTCCCCCGCCGTATCCATGCCTTCCTTGAAGATGTGAGCAACCATGTGCCGAAGAGCGAACTGCGGGCTTCGGGTCGCGACGCCCTGGCCACCCTGGAGTACACCTGGGCCGCCATTGATTCCTATGAAAACGGAGGCGCGCTCGTCCAGCCCCATCCCCTGCCGGACTGCGCCGGATCCTGAGCAGTCGTCGCAAAGCTGCATGGCGCGACGTACCGCCAACGACAAGCTGCCAGCCGCGAAAGGATAACAACAGCCATGAGCGCTGTAGAACAAACCGATTACACCTCCCTCGTGCCCCAATTTCAATTTCCCGAAACCCTGGCGGAACAGGAAGCCGTACTGTCGACCAACTCACTGATGCAGCGTCTGCTCGCCTATCGCCAGCGTTACGAGGGCGACCCCCACCGGCCCATCTACCACTACGTCAACCCGGAAAACACGCTCAACGATCCCAACGGTCTCTGTTTCTGGCAGGACCGCTGGCATCTCTTCTACCAGGCTTACCCGCCCGAAGACCCCCGCCAGCACTGGGGCCACGCCGTCAGCGACGACCTGATCCACTGGCGCGATCTGCCCTATGCCATCTATCCCAACCCGGAAGAGTGCTGCTTTTCCGGCGCGACCCTGGTCGAAGAGGACCGCGTGATCGCCATCTATCACGGTACCAAGGTGGGCAACATGGTCGCCGTCTCGCACGATCCGCTGCTGCTCAACTGGGAGAAGCTCACCGGCGCGCCGGTCATCCCCATCGCCAGCGCGGACGGCTCGCCCCTGCCCTATCGCGTCTTTGACCCCTGCATCTGGAAGAAGGGCGACCACTACTACGCCCTGTCCGGCGGCACGCTGCCCCACGCAGCCTCCGGCAGGCGTACACGCGCCAACTTCCTTTTCCGCTCGCCCAACCTGGTCGATTGGGACTATCTGCATCCGTTTGTGGAAGACGACCGCTTCACGCGCATCGGCGATGACGGCGCCTGCCCCTATTTCTGGCCAATCGGCGACCGCCACATCCTCCTCTTTTTCAGCCACATGAGCGGCGGACAGGCCCTGCTGGGCGATTACGACACCGAACGCGACAAGTTCGTCGTCACCTCGCACCATGAATTCAACTTCGGTCCCTACGGCCCCGGCGGCGTCCACGCCCCCTCAGCCACGCCGGACGGCAAAGGCGGCGTCTACGTCATCTTCAACATGAACCCGGCCAAGCCGACCGAAGGCTGGAACCAGATCATGACGCTCCCCCGACGCCTGACGCTCCAGGGGACCGACAAGATCGGCCGCGATGCCCTCAGGGTTGAACCGGCTGGCGATGTTGAGTCCTTGCGGCGGGAGCACCGGCAGATCACCGATATGGTCCTGCCGGCCAACCAGGAGATCGTCCTGGGAAGCATCAGGGGCAACGCGATCGAGCTGATGGCGGAGATCGAGACCAACGAAGCGCCGCTTGTCGAACTGAATGTTCTGCGGTCCCCCGGCAAAGAGGAGTTCACCCGCATCGCCTTCTACCGCGAACGCGGCTTCCGCAACTGGGAGCGGTACACCGGCTGGCAGCGCGACAAGCTGGCCGCCGCCACAGACAGCCTGATCTCCATCGACTCCTCCTACTCCTCCCTCGCGCCCGACGTCCGTTCGCGGGCGCCAGAGACAGCGCCGGTTTTCCTCGAAAGGGATGAACCACTGCGCCTCAGGATCTTCGTCGACAAAAGCGTCGTCGAGGTCTTCGTCAACGGCAAGCAGTGCGCGGCCCTGCGCGTCTACCCCGAGCGCGAGGACAGCCTGGGCGTTTCGCTGCGCTCGCAAGGGCAGGATGCCCGCGTCGTTTCGCTCGAGGCGTGGCAGATGGAAAATATCTATTCGTAACCTGCGGCCGTCCAGTTGCGACGGCCTCACTTTTCTCTGAAAGGCGCAATCTATGCACATGCCGACCCTTTATAACAACATCCTGGGAACGAGCAACTACGTTATCAAGGAGAAGACCGAGGGCCTGACCCACGACGACAGCATGTTGCAGCTGCCCTTCCCCGGCAACTGCATGAACTGGATCCTCGGCCATCTCATGGTCTACCGCATGCAATGCCTGGGCCTGATCGACGGGGTCAGCGAACCCGACGAGGATGAGGTCGCGCTCTACGGCTTCGGCTCCGAACCGATGACCGACTCCGACAAAGCCATCCCCCTCGAAACCCTGCTGGCGCGTCTCGAAACCCTGTCCGAGCAGATCGCCGCCGCGCTCGAAGAGATGCCCGAAGCCCGCTTGGATGAGATCCTGGATGAGGAGCGCGGTGTCACCGTTGGTCAGCGGCTGCACTTCATGCTGGTCTATCACGAAGCCTATCACGGGGGGCAACTCGAGCCGCTGTACGAGCTGGCGACAGCGAATCGTTCTGGTCAGTGATCATTTGCCGTTGACAGGGACTGCATCAGGAGACCCGGATCACGGGCACCCATCCGGGGAAAGGGGAAACGACATCCGTGAGCGCTGCAGAGAGAACCGATAACACCTCCCTTGTGCCCCAATTTCAATTCCCCGAAACCTTGGCGGAACAGGAAGCCGCTCGGAAAACCAATTCACTGATGCAGCGGCTGCTCGCCTATCGCGAACGCTACGAGGGCGACCCCCACCGGCCCGTCTACCACTACGTCAACCCGGAAAACACGCTCAACGACCCCAACGGACTCTGCTTCTGGCAGGACCGCTGGCATCTCTTCTACCAGGCCTACCCGCCCGAAGACCCGCGCCAGCACTGGGGCCACGCCGTCAGCGACAACCTCATCCACTGGCGCGATCTTCCCTATGCCATCTATCCCAACCCCGAGGAATGCTGCTATTCGGGCGCGACGCTGGTCGAAGAGGACCGCGTGATCGCCATCTACCACGGCACCAAGGTGGGCAACATGGTCGCCGTCTCACACGATCCGCTGCTGCTCAACTGGGAGAAACTCACCGGCGCGCCCGTCATACCCATCGCCAGCGCGGACGGCTCACCCCTGCCCTACCGGGTCTTCGACCCCTGCATCTGGAAGAAAGGGGACCACTACTACGCCCTGTCCGGCGGCACGCTGCCCCACGCAGCCTCCGGCAAGCGCACACGCGCCAACTTCCTGTTTCGCTCACCCAACCTGGTCGATTGGGACTATATGCACCCCTTTGTAGAAGACGACCGCTTCACGCTCATCGGCGACGACGGCGCCTGCCCCTACTTCTGGCCCATCGGCGACCGCCATATCCTCCTCTTTTACAGCCACATGAGCGGTGGCCAGGCCCTGCTCGGAGACTACGACACCGAACGTGACAAGTTCGTCGTCACCTCACAGCACGACTTCAACTTCGGCGCTTCCGGCCCCGGCGGCGTCCACGCCCCCTCAGCCACGCCGGACGGCAAAGGCGGCGTCTACGTCATCTTCAACATGAACCCGGCCAAGCCGACCGAGGGCTGGAACCAGATCATGACGCTGCCGCGGCGCCTGACGTTGCAAGGCGCCGACAAAATTGGCCGCGACACGCTGCTGGTCGAATCCGCCGGAGATGTCGAATCCCTGCGGAGCGAGCACCGGCAGATCACCAATATGGACCTGCCTGCAAACCAGGAGATCGTTCTGGGAAGCATCAGGGGCAACGCCATCGAGCTGATGGCCGAGATCGAGACCAACGACGCCCCGCTGGTCGAGTTGAACGTGCTGCGTTCCCCCGGCAAAGAGGAATACACCCGCATCGCCTTTTACCGCGAGCGCGGCTTCCGCAACTGGGAGCTGTTCGACAATTGGCGGCATGACATGCTGGTCGCCGCCAACGAAGGCGCGGGCCCCGGATTCTTCAGCAACAGTCTCCTCACCCCCGAGCAGCGGGAAAAGCTGTCCGAGGCCACCTACAGCCTCATCTCCATCGACTCCGCCTACGCCTCCCTCTCTCCCGACGTCCGCTCGCGCGCGCCGGAGACCGGCCCCGTATTCCTCGAAAGAGACGAGCCGCTCCGACTCAGAGTATTCGTAGACCGTAGCGTTGTCGAAGTGTTCGTCAACGGCAAGCAATGTGTAGCCATGCGCGTCTACCCCGAACGCGAGGACAGCGTCGGCGTCTCGCTGCGCTCACAAGGACAGGACGCCCGCGTCGTTTCGCTCGAAGCGTGGCAGATGAAAAATATCTATGAATGACAAGTTGTCAGCAGCCAGAGACTTGCGGCCACTGCCGTATCCCTATCAGACCCTATTTTGAAAGGAGTTGCTTGTGCATTCCCCATCCCTGTATGTCAACATGCTCGGAACCGCCAATAACGTGATCAAACAGAAGACCGAGGGCCTGACCCATGCCGACAGCATGTTGCAGCTGCCCATCCCCGCCAACTGCATGAACTGGATCCTCGGCCATATCATGGTCTATCGGGAGCAGTACCTCGGCGTGATCGACGGCGTCACCCAACCCGACGAGTACGAGTTCGCCATCTACGGCGGCGGCTCCGAACCGTTGACCGACCCCGACAAAGCCATCCCCCTCGAAACCATTCTGGCGCGTCTCGATGATCTGTCCGACAAGGTCGTCGCCGCGCTCGAAAAGATGCCGGAATCTCGTCTGGATGAAGTGTATGATGAGGAGCGGGGTGTCACCGTCGATCAGCGGCTGCACTTCTATCTGGTCTTCCACGAGGCCTATCACGTGGGGCAGCTTGAGCCGCTGTACGAACTGGCGATCGCAAACGGCAAGAACTAGCCATCAGTTGGCGTTGACCGGTGAAGCCCAGCCAACCGCTGACCGCTGAAAACTGGAGTCAAAAACCATGCAGCTATCCGACATCAAGACCGTCGGCGTCGTCGGCGGCGGCACCATGGGATTCGGCATCGCCATCAACTTCGCACTGTGGGGATATCCGACCATCATTTGTGATCTCAATGACGAAGTTCTCTCCGGGACCGATGCCAACATCGCCCATGCCCTGAAGCTCTTCGTCGAGGGCGGGTTGATCACCGAGGACCGCGCCGACGAGACGCTCGCCCGCATCACCACCACGACCGACCTGGGGCAGCTGGCGGGACAGAGTGATTACATCACCGAGGTCATTGTCGAACGGCTGCCCGACAAACAGGCCCTGTTCAAAAAGCTCGACGAACTCTGCCCGCCCCACACCATCATCGCCACCAACACCTCGCGCCTCGTGCTCAGCGACATCGGCATGCACGCCCGCCGACAGGACAAGCTGGTCCTCACCCACTACTTCGCCCCGCCGCACATCGTCCCCGGCGTGGAAGTCGCCAAAGGGCCCGGCGCCACCGACGAGACCTTCGAGCTCACCTGCGAGCTGTTGAGCAGTGCCCGCAAAATCCCCATCCGTGTGCGCGGGGAGAAATCAGGATACCTTATCAACCGGATTCAGCACGCGATGGCCCGGGAGGCCAGCCAGCTGTGGGCCGAAGGCATGGCCAGCGCCGAGGACATCGAGCTGGGAATCGTCTCCACCTTCGGCTTCCGCATGCCCCACGAAGGCCCGTTCCTGCACTACGACCTGGCAGGAATCTGGAAATGGCCCGAAGACGCGCGCAATCCCCGCGCCATCCAAAACGAAAGACTCCGCGAACAGATGATGAAGGCGCAGCCCTGGTTCCTGGACCCCGCCAACTTCGACGAAGCCGTAGAAAAACGGGACAGGGAGTACATTCGCCGCCTCAAGGAGCTATATTGGAAAGATGACGAATAGGGTTCGTTGAGGATTGTCAGAACAGCGATTTACAGGAGAAAAGCGCGGCTGTGGCCCATGAAGGGCCGCCCAGCCACCAGAAAAATATCCGCGAAACCTCTGGTGTTCTTCGCGACCCTTCGCGTAACTTCGCGGATCGATCAGTTTGATTCACAAGAGAGCCAAGCGAAAGAGATCCCAAACATGCCTGCAGCCGGTGAATTCCCCGCCGCCACCTGCCGCCGCCTCAGACCTCCCGCGCCACCGCGGCGACCGCAGCCACCGTCTCGTCGACCACATCCGCCGTATGCGCCGTCGACAAAAACCACGCGCCCCGCTCCAGCGCGCGTACCCCCCGATAGTGCAGCGCCTCGGTGAAGCGCGCATAACGCTCCTTGTCCGCCTGCAGTGAACTGCGATAGTCCGTTACCGGCGCCTCCACCCCAAATCCAACATGGAAGATCTGGGGGAACCCTTCAACGCGGGCCTGGATGTCGGCCGCGTCCAACGCCTCCCGCATGCCCTCCATCAACCGCGTTCCCTGTCTGTCAAGCGCGGCAAAGGTCGCCGGCTTCTCCAGTTCCCCCAACGTCGCGACCAGCGCCGCCATGCACGCCGGATGCCCGTTGAAGGTGCCGCCGTGCATCACGCCGCCGCTCGCGAACAGTTCCATCAACTCCGCGCGCCCGGCAAAGCAGGAGACCGGAAAGCCGCTCGCGATCGCCTTGCCAAAGGTCGCCAGGTCCGGCGTTACGCCAAAGTGGGCCTGCGCGCCCCCCGGCGCAACCCGAAAGCCGGTGATCACCTCGTCGAAAATCAGCACTGTGCCGGTCTCGCTGCACGCGCGGCGCACGCCTTCCAGGTATCCGTCAGCCGGAAAAACGGTGCTCGTATTGCACATCGCCGGCTCCATGATCACCCCGGCCACGTCCTCGCGCTCCAGCCGCCTCTCCAGCGCCTCCAGGTTGTTCCACGGCAGCACCTCGGTATGCCATCCGGCCTGCAGGTCCTGTCCCGCGCTGGCCGGTATCGCGTGCGGCGCATCCGCAGGGCCGTACTCCTCCGGCGTCGGCGCGATGCTCCACAATATGTTGTCCATCCAACCGTGGTAATGCCCCTCGAACTTGATGATCACCGAGCGCTGCGTCGCCGCCCGCGCCAGCCGGATCACCGCCTGCACAACTTCACTGCCCGCGCAGCTGAAGCGCACCAGTTCCGCGCAGGGAACCATTTCACAGACCCGTCTCGCCGCCTCCTGCTCGATCCGGCTCTGCCCCGCATACAGGATGCCTGAACGCAGCTCTTCCTGCGCCGCCTCCAGCACCGGCGCCGGGTTGTGCCCCAGGATCATCGGGCCCATACCCAGGTAATAGTCGATCAGCCGGTTGCCGTCCGCATCGTACAGGAATGGCCCATCACCCCGCTCAAAGACCAGCGGCGTCGGCGCAATCCCCATCCGATAATTACTGTTCACGCCGCCGGGCAGAGAACCGGACGCCTCGGCTATCAGCTGTCTCGATCCTTCAAAAGTCGTCATCAGCCCCGTTCCTCATCTCCTCGTTACACTTCAACGAATCGCCGCAATCACTGACCACTGACCACTGACCACTGCAGTTAGCCATTATCGCAGCATCCGTCTGCCCACACAACTGCGCGCGGGGCCCCGAAATTGCTTTTTTGCCTGTTGGCGGGTACTCTTTCCATACTCCAATCCGCATCAACCTCCCGAACACACAACAGTGGAGATTCGCTCATGTCAACCACCAGCCAGCGCCCAAACAGCGACCCCGCAGAGCAGTTCACCTGGGCCGGCATATATGCCCGCAACGCGGCGGAGCCCAAGGGCTTGGGTCGTGGAAAACGCGGCCGTTACGACTTTGCCGTCGCCTATCCGGATCCCGGCTCTCTGCCCCTGGCGGGCCTTCTCGACGGCCTCAAACAGGCGATGGATGAAGAGGGCGGCGATCTCTCACTCTATGCCAATCCCCAGGGCTACACACCTCTGCGAGAGTTCGTGGCGGCCAAGCTGCAACGCGACAGAGCGATCAACGTGACCGCCGACGACATCATCCTCGCCGACGGCTCCAGCCAGCCCATCCACATGGTCGCCGAAACTCTCCTCGATCCCGGCGATGTCGTCCTGACCGAAGATTTCGTCTACGCCGGCACGCTCAATACCCTGCGCCGTTTCCGCGCCGACCTGCGCGGCGTCGCCACCGACGAAGAGGGCATGATTCCGGACGCCATCGAAGAGGCCATCCGCGCCGCCAGCGCCGAGGGCAAACGCCCCAAGATGATCTACACCGTGCCCACCTTCCAGAATCCCCAGGGCTGGACCATGACCCTGGCCCGTCGCAAAGCGCTGGTGGCCCTCTCCCAGCAGTATGACGTGCCCATCCTCGAAGATGACTGCTATGTGGATCTGCGATACGATGGCTCCGACGTTACGTCACTCCATTCTCTCGACGACACCGGCCGCGTCCTCTACGTCGCATCCTTCTCCAAGATCATCGCGCCCGGTATGCGCCTCGGCTATCTGACCGGGCCCCGGCCCTTTCTCGAACACGCGATCGGCGCAAAGAGCGGCGGTTCCGTGAACACCTTCGCCTCTTGGGCTGTGCATCGCTTCTCCACCACCCATCTCTACAGCCACATCGAGGAAATTAACGATATTCAGAAAGAACGCCGCGACGCCATTCTGGCTGCGCTCGACGAGCACTTCAGCGGCAGCGGCGCCACTTGGAGCCGGCCGGACGGCGGGCTCTTCATCTGGCTGCAGCTCCCCGAACACGTCGACCTGGCCGCAGTGCGCGATGACATTCTCGAAGAGTACGACGTCGGCTATCTCCCCGGTCCAAATTTCGCGCCCGACGGCGTTTCCGGCGCCAACTGCGCCCGGCTCTGCTTCGGTTACAACCAGGCCGCTGAAATCAAAGAAGGCATTCGCCGCCTCGCGACAGCGTTCCGCGCCAAAGGACTGATCTCCTAGACGCTATCGACATTGCTGGCGGCTGTTCGCTGCAAACAGGCCGCCAATGGCAGGAGAATCCCATGAACGACTGGCAACCAACAAAGGAGCAATTGGAAGACTGGCAGACCAAAGGATACTTCATTATCCGCGGCGCCGTCCCCAGAGACAACGCCATCGAAATGCGGGGTGTGATCAAAGATTTCCTTCTGCGCCCCGACCCAGGCCTGAAAACCGACGACGATCCCATGGACCCCATGGGTGACTCACCCCAGGCCCGCACCGCCCGCTTCCGCAAGCTCAGTGGATTCTCCGCACGCCTGCCTCTGATCTGGCACAGCTACTACGGCGGCCAGACGATGCCCTCCGTTGGCCGCTACTTTCTGGGCGATGATATTTTTCTCAAGTTTAGCAGCTGTTTCGTCAAGCCCGCCCGCACCGGCAGCGCCACACCCTGGCACCAGGACAACGGCCTCTGGCGCGACGGCGAAACCGAACCGTTCAACTTCTGGATGGCTCTGGACCCGGCAACGACCGACAACGGCTGCCTGCAGTTCATCCCCGGAAGCCACAAACAGGATATTTTCCCCCACCTCCTCTATGCCGACAGCATCCACGGCGAACTGCCCAGGGAAAGGGTGCGCCAGATGATCGCCGACAGCGGCGTAGAACACTGTGAGCTGGATTCGGGTGACGTCGTCTGCTGGCACAGCTCCATCTGCCACTACAGCCCGCCCAACCCCAGCCCAAACAGCCGCATCGCCATCGCCGGCGTCTACTCCACGCCGCAAATCACACGCCAGCGCCAGTTCCCGCAGCCATACTATTGGATCCTGCGCAACGGCGAACTTTGCGCCGACTTCCCGCCCCAGCCCGCGGACGTCCCCGAAAGGTCGTCAGGGCTGAGCCCATTTCCCAAGGCGGAAGAGACGATGGAGCCAGCCGGCTGACGTGGGCAGAGTCCATGCGGGCCGCGGCAGCCCCCGCACATCTTATGACGCCCCCGTATGACCAGCCATCCCGCTCATGACCTTCTTGTCCAGGAGGTGCGCTCCTGGTACATCCAGGATTTTCCAGCCCTGGGCAAGGTCGTGACGCGGCGGCTATTCGGCTACTACAGCCTCAACCCCAAGACCAGCTACTTCGATGTTCACATCCTGGAACCGTTCGACCCGGCAGAGACGCGCGCCTTTCTCGAAGATGTGAAAGCCTTCTACGGCGGCCGCCAGGCACACATCTTCACCCACGGCCAGACCGTCGACAGGCGCCTGTCCGCCGCGCTGGAACAGGCCGGCTGCGCCCGCGGCCCGGCGAAACTCTATCTCGCCCACGTCAAGACCGGCGTTCCTCCCAAAGTCGAGCCCGGCCCAGCGCAGATGGAGCTGGTCACACACACCAACCTTCTCGACTATGTTGTGACAAAACGAAAGGCATTTGCCGGCAGCGAAGTGGAACCGGCCCCGGCTGCCGTCGAGGCCGAAATGGCGAATCGCCGGGCCGAGCTGAATGCCGGTGGAGCCTTCCTCATCGCCCGTGTCGGCGCCGAAGCCGCCGCGATCATCGGATGGTACGAAGGCCCCGACCGCTACATCTTCAACTTGGCGACGCGCGCGCCTTTCCGCAATCAGGGCATCGCACGTCAACTGCTTTCCCGCGTGCTCGCTGACACCTACGCGCTGGGAAAACGATCACTCCTGATCGCCACTGATCCGGCCGATTCACCGGTTCAGTTCTACCGCCGTATGGGCTTCGTTGATGAGATCTGCTGGATGGGAACCTGGCTCTACGACGGCTCTGCCGCGCAATAACAGACGGCCCGCTCCCGTCTGTTATCACTCATCTGTCATCTGTATGACTGGGGCAACGGCAACGCTGAATATTCGAGGTTGCCCAGATCCGTGGTTTCACCGTCGGCAATGTCAAAGAGGATGGCGTCCTCCGTCCCCTCCTGGTACAACAGGAAGGAACCCATGACCATGTCCAGAATGAGGCCGTACCGTCCCGCCTGGATGTCCGCGAACATGAAGCGGCCGTCTGCATCGGTATAAGCGACCGGCGCCGCCGACGGATCGTACGCCACGATCCGCTCCGTGTCCTCATCATCGCTCAAGACTTCACCGATCGCCAGCTTGACATCCACCACCGGCTGCAGACCGTTCTCCGTCCGCAAGAACAGGGCGCCGGTCAGAGAACCGGCGCCGGCCGCGGCTTCAAGCGATGATGATGTCGGGTCTCCTGCCCCTTCCCCGTCCGTCCGTGCACTCTCGAACGCAACGGCCTTGCATCCCAGGAGCAATAGGACCGTTATGAGAATATGCGCCTGCCGTTTCATGGGCGCTTTCACAACCAGCCGTCTGTGAAACGCGTCCTCACTCTCCTCGCCTGCTCCCCCTACTGATTGATCCCCTCATAAACCTGGAACTGGTCGTCCGTTGAGCCCGTCTTCAGCTGGTTGACAACAGCCACAATCTTGGCCCCCTCAGCTGAAGCCGTGCATGTCGCGCTGCCCACATAGCTGTCCTGGATCTTATTCGCCTGCAGGTCCGTCAACGTCTGATTGGGTTGCAACGTCCCGCTGACCGTGTACGTTGTGTCGGTGAAACTGCACGACACCGCCGTCTCCGATGATCCTACGTTCATTACATTGATACTGGTAAAGAAGCCCGCGTTGCGGTCATTGATCGCAGGCAGACGCACAGCCTGTGTGGCATCATCAGGATCAAAACTGCCGTAGGCCGCGAGCTGTGTCAGTGGAGAGCTCCCGGACCTCTGCGTGACCACCGCGACCAGGGGTTGGCTGCCGCTGTTCGCCGTGACATAGCCGGAACCGATGAATCGCTCGCCGCCTGCGCACGTGGAGTTGGAGCCGCTCTGAAATGCGTCGCGCGCGAAAGTTACCGTCTGGTTGGCCGCGATCGTCTGCGTCTCCGTGCATGCGCTGCCCGCCGCCGACGGCTGATAGGACACAGTGACACTGGTATCGCTTTCGCCTGTATTCTGTATCTGGATCTCCGTATTGATGCCGTTATTGTTGGCGTTTACCAGAGGCATCGCCGGACTGACAGCTCCACTGGCAAATCCGTTGTAGGCCGCCATCGACGCCGCATCCTCCAGGAACGCGACAACGACCACAGGCTCGTCGCTGGTCACCTCGGCAGCAAAGAGGTTGCTCGTGTGCGGCTCCTGCTTCTGGTAAAAATTGTGCGATGCGTATGCCGCCAGCGTGATCGAAGTCGTGATCCCGTCACTGTAGTTCACCGTCACGTTCGTGGATGAGGGATTCGGATTCTGCAGCGCAAACCAGCTATTGAAACCGCCGGCCCCATTGGCCATCAGCAGCGGGAGATAGACCGTACTGCTGCCTTCACTGCGCCCCACATAGGTTCCTCCCGCCGAGAGCGCGCTGTTCATCATGTTGCTGAGGGCGGCGACGGGCTGATCCGAGGAGATGACAACCGAGCCGCTGAATCCCTCATTGACCGGCAGTGTGAAATAGATCTTGGATCGATCGCGCTCGATGATGTCCGTCAGCGTCTTCTCCAGGCTGCCGTCCTGCCTGTAGAAGGCCAGGATGATATTGGCGGTGGATTCGCTCATATTGTAGGTCTGAATTGTAGACTTGTAGCCGGGAAACTGCCCCTGAGCATGAGTGTGTGTGTAGCCCATCGCGAAGGCCAACACAAATGCCAGTCCAATCGTGACAGAGGCCAACAGAGGTTTCCGTTTCATATTTCTGCACGGCTCCTTCCGTATTACGCTGCGCAGTCAGGCGCGAAATCAGGGGCGCGAATAATCACTATCACAACAAAGTTTAGTGTAAGAGTGTTGAGTCGTCAACAACAGTCCAATCAAGGATGGGGCAACTGCTTCCCCAAACGACATGCCTTCGTGAGGTTGCCTGAATCGGTTCGCGTTGCCTCTGTGGGCGCCCTGCGCGGCCTATTCTAAACTTCAACTTCAGCTGTGTTTCCCATGGGCCAGAGTGCCCGAGCCCAGACGGACGCACGGCCCCATGTCACCCGGCCCGCTTCGCGCGCGGAACGGCTCCGCCCGACAATCTTCTCTGCATGTTGAAAGGGCTGCCCACCCACGTCGCCGGAAGCGCCGCGAGTCTCCGTAAGCAAAGAGGAAACCGTCCTGATCGCGGCCGGTTCGCCATGTCCCGAGCCCGACGCCGCTCATAAGACTATGCGCATCCGCAGACTATCGTCGCAAAATCGAACTCTATCGCTTCGACTTGTCGTCTCGATCGCTGCGGCCAGGATCCCTACGCCCCGCACGCCCGCGAAAAAGACTGCCGAAAAACATCTGACCCAGCGAGTTGCCATAATCCTCGCGTGAAGTCGGCTCCGTCAGACGGTCCCAATCACGCAGTTTGGCGTCCCGCTCCCACTTGGCCCGCCCCAGCACCAATCCGTCCAGCTCCTCCTCCAACGGCTTGGCGTCCTCAGCGTTCAGATGGCCGCGCCAGGACTCGAGTAACGCCGAAAGCTGGTCCATCCGTTGCAGGATTGTTTCCCGATTGGCGAAAAGCGAGGCAGCCAGCTCCTCTGCGCTGGCCTCCAGCGCCGTGCTGAGGGCAAAACGGCGACCGGCCAGCTTTTGGCTCTCACTCCAACCGGGGGCGTCGTGCACCGCCTGAAACAGCGCCGCCGCCAGGACCTCCGGCAGCTGTTCCACCGCCGCCACAATTCCGTCATGTTCCAGCGGATCGATATAGAGCGGCTTCGCGCCCAACCGCGCCAACAGATTGCTCACCAGTTCCAGCGCGCTGCTTTCGGTCTGCGTACCCGCGCCAATGCAGAAAGTGCTCTCCTTGAACAACTCACTGCGCGGCTCAGGCTCGCTGCTGAGGTCACTGTGAACCGGCCGGCCCGCCACAAAGTGGATGCCCTCCGGCAGGTTGTTGGCGGCAATCGCGAGGGCCGGCTGCATCACCGGGCCAATCCCGAATATCACCGCGCCCTCAGCGACATCCTCACGAATATGCTGCAGAAACTCCGGCAGCTCCGACAGTGGCTCGGTCGCGACAACCAGACTGGCGTTCTCACAGGCCGAATGCAGATTCCATGTGGTCGAATCAATCGCGCCCAACCGTTTGGCCTCATTCATTCGGGTCGGTTCGCGGTCGTGGCCGATCACCTGGTAGCTTCCCGCATTCTCGCGCAAAGAGAGACCGATACTGGTCCCAATCAAATCCAATCCAACGATTGTGATTCTTGCTGTCGTCTCAGCCATGGGTTGCTTTCCTGAATGTGGTCAATCGCTTCCATGCAAGCATGGTGATATCGTCGCGGGCAATACGTCAATCTGAAGCCGACAGTCGCGCCGTCATTGACAGGACAACGAGGCCCAGCCAGGATCAAGAGGCGCCATCGTCGAGATCTGCGCATGCGACTGCCGCGTCTCCCTTTTCAGTCCGCCAATTGTCACGCGGGTTGCGATCAGTTCTGGCTGTCCGCCCACTGCAGCGCCTTCAGCAGGCGCATCTGTTCTTCCCTGCCCTCTTGCAGCGCGTCTCCCTCCCCCCATCGCGGCTTCTCGAATGAACTGTCCGACAAACCGGTCTTGTCCTGATGATGGGCAACTAACCAGCATGTAAGCGGGCTGCATCCATCTTCTGCGGCCCAACGCGCTCCAATGCACGGATGCGCCAGATGAACATGCAAGAGATAGCGCCAACCGCCGGCCGCATCGTCAACTGTCAGACGGAGAGCAAGGTTGGGCGCCAATGCGTCCAGCAGCACCAGCGCCGTTCGCACCCATGCGTTGAAGGACAGGCCGGCCTCCGCCGCTGCCAACTTGCCGGCATCATGGAGCAGTGCCGCCGCCGCCAGATCGGAATCATGCCAGCCCGCGCGCTGCAAACTGTTCAGAACGTTCAAGCTGTGCCGCTGGGCGTCCACCGGCATCTGCCGGAAACGGGCCAGCCCCTCGGGCGGGAGAAATCGGGCGGCCTGCTGCAGTTCCTCAGCCGAAACGGAGGCGGCAATGCCCCGCGCAAATTGGCGTACGCGACGCAAAATTCTGCCGGCCGTCCCCCGCATCGGTCAATCCAGCCCCACTCCTGCCGCCCCATCATACTCAATCATAGCCGCCCACCAAAATGAACCGAGCCGCTTCCCCCGCCCGGATATCAACCCTCCACAACCGTCCAACCACCTATCCCCAATCAACCGCCGCAGTCACTGAACAAGATCCACTGACCACGAATCACTGCAGTTTCAGCTCCCGAAAACCAAGAATAGCCACCTGACAACCTGGCCGGCCACACCTGTGATAAAGCCGCCGCCAAGGTAGATCGCGGCCAGCAGAATCAGAAAGCCGAAGCGGCCCAGGGCCATCTGCAGCTCGAAATTATCTCCCGGCAAAAGCGCAAACAAAATATGCGAACCGTCCAGCGGCGGAATCGGGATTAGATTGAATACAAACAACAGCGTGTTGATCCAGACAAAGAAACTCAGGAACCGCTCCAGCACCGGGACGTCGGCGAAGGGCATGAGGAAGACCCCCACCGCAGCCAGCAGCAGATTGCTCACTGGGCCGGCCGCCGCCACCAATATCGTCCCCACACGCACGTCTACATCGATGTTGCCAGGATTCCACTGCACCGGTTTGGCCCAGCCGAATCCCGTAAACAGAATCAACAGCGCGCCAATCGGATCGATATGGGCAACGGGATTGAACGTGTAGCGCCCTTGCATGCGCGGTGTGGGATCGCCCAACTGGACAGCCATCGCCGCATGCGCCATTTCGTGAACTGGCAAGGCAACCAGAACAATGACCGCCACCGCGACCAGCCAGAGCGGATCGCCCATCCGCCCCAGGGAACTACCCCCGGAAACCAGCGCATACAAGACCAGAACTCCTACGACCCCAATTGCGATCTGCTGCGTGCGGGTTAGGGCATTCCAGCCCCGTCCGCCAGAACCTCCATACATATCACAACTCCAGATATCCGTGCCATGCGTGGGGCAAGAACTCCACCGCGCCCGACTGAACGTTGATCGGCCGCTGGCCGTGCGCCCACCAGCTATAACCCCAGTAGGCGATCACAAAAACGATCATCCCGACCGCCAGCCAGTTGCCCACACGCCCGTAGGCGCGGCGTATCACCTGCGTTCCCAGCGCCACGAACATCGTAAACGCCGGCGCAATCCAGATAATGCCCTCAAACCGGGCCGCTCTCTCGCCGACCTGTGCTGCGGGCTGTGCTGCTGGCTGCGCCATCGCCGGGACAAACAGACTGATGGCGTAGAGCAGCAGGACCGGCAGAATCAGCCAGGTCGCCAACATACCCACATTGGCGATCCGCCCCCCGAACTCCGTATACCCAACCAGAAGACCGGTCAAGCCAAGAAAGAAGACTGGGATCAGCCAGAGATGCGAAATCGGTTCCAGCAAGCCCTGCGCATTATCAAGGAGCAATGTGCGCGCCATCTGCGTCAGAGGCGTGACGGGGAGGTCGGCTGCGACGGCTTGCAACGCGCTGCCGCTCTGCTGTTCGACCCCGCCGAATATGCCTGCCAGATGGCCCCTGCCCCACGCCGTCAACGGCAGAATGGGCAACGCAAAGCCGACCAGCGTCAGTCCGTATCCCTGCCAGCGCTTCCGGTTAAGGGGGTTTGCCAGCAAAAACCAGACCAGATGGACCGGCAGGAGCAGCGCCGTCAACACCTGTGTATAGATGGCTATCGACGAAATGACAAGGTAGGTCAGCCACCTCCAGGGTCCGCTGTACCACATCGCCTGCAGCCAGCTCCAGCTTGAAAACAACGCCAGCATCACCACCAATCCATATACGCCCCCCTCCTGGCTGTACCAGAGTTGCAATGGATTGAAGGCCAGAAAAAGTGTTGACAGTAGCGGCAGATTCCTCAGCAGCGTGCTGCCAACTGCCGGCACCATCCGGCGGGCCACCTGCCACATGAGGGCGATGGCGATGGCGCTGGCCAGCACCGAAAAATAACGCAACGCGAAGAGATCGGTTCCAAAGAATTGAATCCACGGCCGGATCAGAAGAAAATACAATATCCCGCCCTGACCCGGCGCGATCAGCCCGGCAACCGTCGCCTCCACTGGACTGGCCGCCAGCTCGATCGTCTCCTGTTCCACCTGGCCGAGTTTCCGCGCAATCAGGCCGAACATCCGCCAGCCAAACGCAAGCAGGATCACCAGCGCCATCCAGCGCTGTTGCAACGGCTCCGCGCCGCGCGGCTGGCCGTGCGGGACGTGCCTTGGCTCCGAGGTTTGCGCAAGTTGAAATCGAACCGGTGATTCAAAAGATAGATTCATAGCAGAAAGTGGGGCGCCGCGCGCGTTTGGATCAACAGAGTGTATACCTCCTATCATACCCCCTACACCAATGAAGACCAATCATCCCCTCAACGGGGCGCGCATCCAGCTGTACGGGAACGCGACCGCGCTTCCCCATAACCGGGAAAAAACCGATACGGTTGGGCCGCCCTGCCCGCAGATATGGAGCCGCCGGATTCTGCGTCCACTCTCAGCTATGAATCGCCGCGAATCGAAGCCCAATCAAAGCTGACGTCGCCGGCGTGAACGGTAACCGTCTTGCCTTCAGCTGCGCGGACCAGCAGCGCGCCTTGCGGAGATGTCCCCAC